>CALYZD010000064.1 GCA_945607565.1 uncultured Bacteroidales bacterium
TCGTAGGCCACGAGCGACGACGACAGCAAAAACGTGACAAAAAGCATGGTGCAAGGATGACGATTCTGCATCATCAAACTTGTCAAAGCATTGTCAATCTCACGCGCAGGCTTGACAAACGTCAGCAACGTGTTCAGATATTGGCCGGCTTTGAGGCGGACCGAACCGACCAGAATCAACAGCAGAACCGTCAGCGAGAAAATCCAGCTCAGGTCAGAAGCGAAAAGTGTGGCGCCACGCTCGCGAGCGGCAAATTCGGGCTTCGGGCTCGTTTCGGTCACAGCAACTCCCTGAATATCAGCAGGCGAAACGGCAGTGTCGGCGACCTTGCATTTGCCGGCATAGTCGGCAAACAACTGCGACTCGACCACCGCATTGGGCGAAATCGAGTAGCCGTCGATGTGCATCGGAAGCAGGCCGAACACGAGCGAATCTTTGGTCGCGTGAGTGTGGTCGGCTTCGCGCACGACGGGCACAACGCGAGGCAAAGGTCTGACAATCAGCAAGGCGGAGGTGTCGAGCTGCGACGTCGGCAGGAGGTTTTCCAGCCTTGGGATCGTTACGCTTATGGAATCACTTGCCGAAATCATGTTTTTCACTTTGTTTGAGCCGTTGCCAAAGCCAAGGCCGAATCGGTCTCGCCCATTTCGTCGATTACCGGCAGGATCTGCTCGGGCGCATCAACGAACTCCAACACCGTCAGATGGTTAGCCGACATGAAATGCTCGTCAAGCATGAGCTGCAGCTGCTTTTTCAGATTATCGTAAAAACCGTTGGTGTTCAGGACCACGATTGGCTTGGTGAAGAGGCCTAACTTCTTGTCGGACACCACCTCTAACAGTTCGTCGAGAGTGCCCGTGCTGCCCGGCAGAGCCACCACGGCATCGACGTCGGCCACCAGGCGGGCCTTGCGCTCCGACATGGTCAGGGTCACCTCCATGTCGCGGACCTTCGGGTTGTGCCAATGCTGGTCGACCATGAACTGCGGGATGATGCTTTTAATCGCTCCGCCCATGGCCACGGCCTGGTCGGCCACGGCGCCCATCAGGCCCACCGCGCCGCCGCCATAGTTGATTGCCCAGCCGTTTTCGACAAAAATCTGCGCCGTGCGGCGGGCTGCGTCAATATATTGCTGCGCGACCAACTGGCTCGACGCACAAAAAATACACACTCGTTTCATTTTCGATTTGATTTTTTTGCTCCGCGCTTGAAAGGTATTTGATATTCAAGCGTATAGGTAAATCCAAGATTGACTTTGTTGTCGAACAAGCCGTAGCCGGCGATGTAGTACGGCTCCAGAACGCCGTTGTGGGTCGATGCCAGCAAGAAACGTGCGCGGAACGACCAGCCCATGTAAAAATTAGGGAGCATCTCGCCGCGAAGGCCGAAGATGGTCTCGACCCAGTGCGAATTGACCGAATTTTTCCCGACCGACGAGACCAGATTGCCCCAGTACGAATCGACCACTTCGAAGCGCTCGCTCTCGTGCGACTGGTAGGAATATCCGTAGCGCAACCCGATGAAAATATTGTCGTTGTCCTGCCATTTGCCGACGTTGAAAATGTCGTAGTCGAGGCCGAGGCGGATGAATGTACCGTTCGACTTGTAGTCGAAATCGGCAGAATGAAGGTCGAAATTTTCGTAGCCAAGCTCGGCGTTGGCATACCAGCGCTCGCGAAAGCCGTAACGGCCGATGAAAGCAAGGCCGGTTCGGTCGTTGTCGAACAATTTTTGAATGAATGGCGACAAGTCGATGCCCAACGAAAGGCCGAGGTCTTTGGGCACAAACGGCTCTTTGACAACGGGTTTGCGCTCGATGGTGTCGGAGGCCAGCGACTGCGACTGCGAGCCGGCGCCGATCTGTGCCGACAGCGGACACAATCCGGCCAAAAGCATCAGACTAAAAAATATATATCTGAACATTTTCCTTGCTTTCGTTGTATTTGACATTGGGATAAACCAATGAAACAGAGTCGATAAACGCATTGGAGCACCACACCGAATCGACGTGGACCTCGGACGTCACGCCGCCGCTGCCCGAGACCGGCGAGAGCGAAAGCGTGTACCAGAACGAAATAGTGTCGACCAGAGATTCGGTCTGGACCAGATAGGACACGCTGTCGGCATTGAGATTTGCATTGAGAAAAATCTGCGTGACGCTGGCCTCCTTGTCATAGAGCAGCGAATCCTTGCCGAAGCCGCGTGCCGAAAAGTTTGTCAGCGTGGTGTCGGCCTTGGTGTTGGTGGAGTAGATTCCGAACTGGACCGTGTGCTGGTAGGACAATCGCATATCGTCCACCGTGCAAGCCCACACCACAAGGCAGACGATTGATATTAACAAAGCGTTTTTCACTATCGTTCCGTGTTTTTTGAAAATTCGACGCATTCGGCCGCAAAAATAACACATTGGCGCCTGACAGCGGCCTCGCTAATTGGATTTTTGCACCGCCTCGCGCAATTCGACCAGCATCGACGGGTCTTTTTCGAGAGCACTGCCGACCACAATCATGTCGGCGCCGGCCTGGCAGATGCGTGCGGCCGTTTCGGCGTCGCGGATGCCGCCGCCGACAATCAGCGGGATGTCGATGGCGCCGGCCACTGCCGAAATCATCTCGAACGGGACGTGATGCCTGGCGCCGCTGCCCGCTTCGAGATATATCGCCCCAAGGCCCAGAAGCTGGCCGGCCTGCGCCGTGGCCACGGCGATGTCGGATTTGGTGGCCGGGATCGGCTGCGTGCAGCTCATGTACTGCACCGACGTCACCGCGCCGCCGTCGATCAGCATATAGCCCGTGGGGATGACCTCGACCGACGAAGCCGCAATGGCCGGTGCTGCCACAACTTGCTGGCCGATAAGAAATTCGGGATTCCGCCCCGAAATGAGCGACAGGAGCAGAAGCCCGTCGGCCGAGGGCGCGAACTGCACGGCATTGCCCGGGAAGAGCACGATGGGCAGCGTCGTTATGGTCTTGAGCAAGAGCACGAAATCGTCGACCGAAGTCGACACCAGACTGCCGCCCACCAGCAGAATGTCGGGCGGCGCCGCTGCGAGCAGCCGGCCCAGACGCTCCATGCTGTCGAGCGAGAAGCTGTCGGGGTCGATCAGCATGGCCATCTTTTTGCGCCCGGAGCACAGTATGTCATTATATAAATATCCCATCAGAAGTCTCTTTTAACAGTAAACTAGAATCAGGTCGTCGATGACGTAGTAGGTCAGCTTGACTTCGGCGCGGAAGCCGTCTTTGCGCACGCCGCCTTTGAAGACGCCCTTGGTGCCCAGCGTCAGCCCGCAGACGTAGAGATGCTCGTCAAACGAAACATCTTGAAAATCAAACAGTTTAAACAGCGTTTCTTTGGCCGACCAGATAATCAGAGCCGAAGCAATCTCGTCGCGCTTGTCGATGTACTGACGTTCCTCCTTCGACACGAAGCGGTCGATCAGATGCAGCACCCGCGACGAATAGTACTCCATGTCGATGGCCACCGGATGCTGGGCCACGCGGATGCCCACGAAACCCAGCGTGTGCGTGATGCTTATGCAATAGCGCAGATCCTTCAGGTAAGGCTTGCCGGAATCGCGATAGCAGATTTCGCTCTCGTCGCCCACGATCATCGACAGCAGAATCCTGACTGCCAGCCATTCCTTGCGGCGCCTGTCGTTTCTGAATCCGCGATAAACATTCAGCTCGAAGTCCTTGACCCTGTAGAGCGCCTCGAGTTCGGCAAGCGATTCGGTCAGCCGCCAAATGCCCATTTTGGCCGTGCCGTCGTCCATCATTCTGTAAAGTGGCATCCTATTTCCAGATTAGCGTTTCCATAATATGAGCAATGTCGTCGTCCAGGAACGACACGACCGGCGCCAGACTGTCCTTGTTCGGAATGCAGTCGAAATAGAGCGAGCCACGGAACAGGTGGCGGACGCTGTCGGTCAGAGCGAACTGGAGCGGAGTCGCCGCATTGCCTTTGATTTCGTACAAAATGCCGTAGACGCGGCTGGCCGGATTTTCGTAGAACGTTTCGCCAATGGCGTCGGCCTTGATCGTGTGCTTGTAGACCAGGCGGCGGCTGTCTTCCATCACCTCGTCAAAATTGCCGCTTATGGGCTTGTAGGTCATGTGAATCTTGCACCTGAAGCGAGGGAAGCTGACGTTTATCCAATATTTTTCGGCATCCGCGTCATCGTCGGGCACCACGCGGCCGTAGACCGGACATTCGAACGCGAACGGGAAGCCGGCGGAGTCGAAACGGACGTATTCGTGCTCGGGCAGGTCGATGCGGAAATATCCGTAAGGGCGCGGCGAATATGTCCTGCCACAGGCCGACAGCCAGATGCAGGCGACGGCGACGAGGGCAACTATCGTTATTCTGTGCATTTTGTCTGTTTTTCTTTTTTGAAGCGGATTGTCTTGATCCGGCGGTTGTCGGCGGCCACTATCTCGAACCTGAAATTCTCATAGGTAATCACCTCGTGCTTGGCCGGAATCAGCCCCTTGATTTCGAGCAGCAGGCCGGCAAGCGTTTCGGCCTCGCCACGGATGGGCTCGAAGACCTCGGGCTCCTCGTCGATGATTTTGAAAAAGTCGTTGAGCAGAATCTTGCCCTCGAAAAGAATGGAGCCGTCGGGCTGCTCCTTGTACATCACCTCGTCCTCGTCGAACTCGTCGCTGATTTCGCCGACAATCTCTTCTATAATGTCTTCGAGCGTGACCACGCCCGACATTCCGCCATATTCGTCGACCACAATCGCCATGTGGATTTTGCCCGTCTGGAACTCCGATAGCAGGTCGTCCAGCATCTTGCTGTCGGGCACATAGTAGGCGTCGCGAAGCAGCTTGGTCCACTCAAAATCCTGAGGCTCATTCAGATACGGAATCAAATCCTTGACATAGAGGATTCCCTTGATGTCGTCGGGATTGGTGCCGGAAACCGGGATGCGCGAGTAGCCCGAATCCAGAACCACCTGCAGCACTTTCGAGAACTCGCTCCCGGCCTCAAGCCTGACCACATCGAGGCGCGGCGTCATGATGTCGGCGGCGGTGAGGTTGGTGAGCTTGACGATGCCCTCGAGAATGTCCTTCTCCTCGCGGATTTCGTCGCCGGTGATTTCGAGCGCGTGCGACAAGTCGTCAATCGAGATGTTGCTGACCTGATGCTTGGCCAGGCGGTCGTTGACGATGCTCGACGAGACGATGAGCATCCGGCTGAACGGGCTGAAAATCTTGCCGAAAAAGCGCAGCGGGTAAGCCATGCGCTTGGCAAAAGTCGGAGCGTGCTGGCTCGAATAGATTTTGGGCATGATTTCGCCGAAAAACAGGATGAGCGATGTGATGACGACGACTTCGAACAGGAACTTCAGCACCGTCGACGTGCCGAAATCAATCAGCCTGAGGCTGAGATAGGACGACAAGATGACTATGGCGACATTGACGAAATTGTTGCAAATCAACACTGTGGCCAATAGTTTTTCGGGACGGTCGAGATTGTAGAGAGCCACCTTGGCCGCGTTGCTATCCTGCGACTTCAGGTCTTCGACATCGGCCGGCTTGAGCGAGAAATAGGCGACTTCGCTTCCGGAAATCAGCGCGCTGCATGTGAGCAGGAACAAAAGAATTGCAAAGACTGCAACCATTTCGAAGGTTATCGGGTTCAGCGATATTTCGTCGAACGCCGACATTATACTATGAACTAAATCAGAATCCAAAATGAGTGGTTTAAGTTAGACTTTCGTTGACAAGCTGTTGTGTTTCAATATGGTTCGCCAAGAGTGCCGGTGCCCTGCGCCTGCTGGCCGTGCGGCGCGCCGTCGGCGTGTGCGGGTGCGTCGCGCCTGCTGAGCACCTCGAGGACGTCGGCGGATATTTCGGTCACGTAGCGCGTCTGCCCGTCGCGGTCGACGAACGAGCGGCTGCGAATCTTGCCTTCAATATAGACCTTGGATCCGACGTGGACGAACCGCTCGACCACGGGAATCAGGCCGCCGCGGACCACTATGTTGTGCCACTCGGTGCGCTCCGGGACGACCTGCCCGCTCTTGCCGACAAAACTGCGCTCGGTGGTAGCCACGGTAAAGTTGGCCACAGCGCTGTTCTGGTCAAAATATTTAACATCAGGCTCCTTGCCGACATTGCCCAACAGGATTACTTTGTTTACAGACATACTATTCTAATGGAATTTATAGCAGCGTTAAAAGTAGTAATTATGACAAGAAATAAAAAACCGGCCGTCATTTTGTGGCATCTTTTCGCGTCCGGCACACGGGCGGCACGGGCCGGCGAGACGAAAAGCGCAGTTCACAAATGGGTAATTACTAATTTTTTAGGAAAAAAAAGTGCAAATCTTTTTTTTGTTCACAAATGGCCTTATCTTTGCGTGCTGTAAATGAAAGAAAGCTGTAAATATTTGATAATTAATAATTTTTACCAAAATGACAAAAGCAGATATTGTTAATGAAATTGCCAAAAACACGGGCATCGAAAAAGTAACAGTACAGAAAACCGTAGAGGCATTTATGGAGACAATCAAAACTTCGCTGGTAAACGAAAAGAACGTGTATCTGAGGGGTTTCGGAAGTTTCGTCGTCAGGAAGAGAGCAACCAAGACGGCTCGCAACATTTCGAAGAACACGACCATCATCATCCCGGAGCACTTCATCCCTTCATTCAAGCCTTCCAAGAGCTTCACGATCAAGGTAAAGAACAACGTTTCTGAAAAAAAATAATAAGTTAAACTTTAAAACACAAAGCCATGCCAAGTGGAAAAAAAAGGAAGAGACACAAGATGTCTACTCACAAGCGTAAAAAAAGACTGAGAAAAGACAGACATAAGAAGAAATAATCTTCTGATGCCTTTGTCGAAAGGCTAACAAAACAAACAGGGAGTCGCTTTCTGTTTGTTTTGCATTTTTATTTAAAAGTTCTTTGAAATAACAGTAAACATCGTGAATGCAGAACTATTTATCGATGTAACTCCCGACGAGATTTCGATAGCGCTGCTCGAAGACAAGCGGCTGGTCGAATTGCGCAAAGAGAAGCGGAACGTACAGTTCGAGGTGGGCGACATTTACCTTGGCAAGGTCAAGAAAGTGATGCCGGGCCTGAACGCGGCGTTCGTGAACGTGGGGTTCGAAAAAGATGCTTTCCTGCACTACCTCGACCTCGGCCCGCAATTCAGGACGCTGCAGAAGTTCCTTCAGCTGGCGACATCGAAAAAGAACGGAGCTACTTTAGGACTGCAAAGACTGAAACACGAAGAAGACATCAACAAAAACGGCACCATTTCGGACGTGCTCGCGGCCGGGCAGGAGGTTCTGGTTCAGATAGTCAAGGAACCCATCTCGACCAAAGGTCCGCGGCTGACCTCCGAAATATCGCTGGCCGGACGCAATTTGGTTCTGATTCCGTTTGCCGACAAAGTGTCGGTGAGCAAGAAAATCAAATCGTCCGAAGAGCGCAATCGCTTGAAAAAGATTATTCTCGGATTCAGACAGAAGAATTTCGGAGTCATCATCCGCACTGTCGCCGAGCATAAGACGAGCGAGGAGCTCGAGAAAGAAATGCAGATGCTTTACAAGCGCTGGGAAGATTGCGTAAGCAAAATCAAAACGGCTAAGGCACCGTCGCTGACATTGTGCGAACTGGGACGCGCAACCGCACTGTTGCGAGACATTCTGAGTCCCGACTTCAACAACATCTACATCAATGACTCGGCTGTGTATGAAGAGATTAGGGATTACGTTGAGCTCATTGCGCCCGAAAGGAGCAACATCGTGAAGCAATACAAAGGCAACGTGCCCATTTTCGATAATTTCAACATCGAAAAACAAATAAAGCAATCTTGTGGCAAGACGGTCTCGTTCAAGAGTGGAGCCTACCTGATCATCGAAACCACCGAAGCGCTCAACGTCATTGATGTCAACAGTGGCAATAGATCCAAAACTGCCGTGAATCAGGAGAATAACGCTCTTGATGTCAATCTGGCGGCAGCCGACGAAATAGGCCGTCAGCTTAGGCTGAGGGATATGGGAGGAATCATTGTGGTTGACTTCATTGACATGCAAAGCAGCGAGCACCGCCAAAAGGTGTATGAGCGTATGAAAGAGGCGATGAGCAAGGACAGGACGAAACACAACATCCTGCCGCTGAGCAAATTCGGCCTGATGCAGATCACCCGCCAAAGAGTGCGGCCCGTGATGAGCATCAACACCACAGAAACCTGCCCCACGTGCATGGGGACCGGTAAAATCAACACGACGCTCGTGCTGCCGGACATGATGGAAACTTCGTTGCAAAAGTTCAAGCAGAAATACAAAACGGGCAATGTGACCCTGAGATGTCATCCATACCTATATGCCTATCTGAAAAAGGGATTCCCTTCTAGGATTTTGAGATGGAAAATGAAATACGGCTTCGGCCTCAGCGTTTATCCGTCGGCAGCATTGGGAATGATCGACTTTAAACTTTTTGACAAGCATAAGATGGAGGTTGACCTTGATTAGGTCAACCTCTTTTTTTTGTGTATGCGGCAACTTTACGCCGCCGTCAAACAACTAATAATCAACAGAATACGCGGAGCGATTTTACAACCGGACACAAACCAAACGAGCCGACAGCACTTGCGTAGTCGGCTCGTTTGGTTTCATTGGCTCGCCATCTGCAGACTGCTCATAGTGAAAATCGGCATCAACGCCGGCCACAAACGACGCACTTTGGCAAACCGGGAGATTGAATCGCCCGATTGATGATTTTTTGAATTGTCCTTATTTGTTGCCCGAAAAATATAATGTCAATTTGGGGAATAAGTGTCGGAAAATCTTTAATGCGAGAACACATAAATATGCTGTTATAAAAGGAGATGCGAGATAACAAACGAATTCCTCTATGCCTGAACTTCCCGGAATTATCTTGTGGAGTAGATATCGTGTAAATGACAAAGGCGAACCAATTACAGGAATTGAAACCCCATGAAATGCATATATAAAAAAGCAGCTGGAAACTAACAGTTTATTTGGCCTGACATTCCATTTTGTTATGAATACAGATGCTATATAAAATGCAGAGAACACGCCGGCAAATATATAGAAAGGATAAATATTCTGACCAATAATAGTGTTGGCGCCATCAAAGATTGTTGCAGCAACGAGCAGAACAAAGCACGCGGGCAAAAACAATAGTTTGTACCTATTTGAGAATTGTACAATATTCATCTTATTCAGTGCAAGATACGCGCCTGTTGAGAAAAAGAAAAATGCAGTGATGTGGAATCCAGGCAGCAATGTCCATATTCTTGATATATAGGCAATAAATAACAGCCCTATTATACATATTCCAAGTTTCTTTATGGCGTAATAGATGACAGGGGTAAATATCGTGACAACAATCAAGTCTCGTAGAAACCACAGAGGCAGATCGTATGGTCCTGTCATTCTTTGGTTATGCCCTAACCAGTCTATGCGACTTGTCCCCCATTCGTTACAATCATAGAAGATATGCCAACCATTTTCTGATACAAACGTCTGAACTTTCTCAATAGGATGACCGTTTAACATAACACCTGCAAACATTGCAATTACCATAAGAAGGAACGGGACAACATTCCAAAAGACATAAGGTATCAGCAAAGTCTTCACTCTACTGCTCATTTTCTTTTTGTACCCCTCCCAAGACCATTCTTGGAAATTCACAAAGAAAAGAAAGCCAGATATAAGAAAGAATGTGGGAACCGCTATATGGGTTAACACGTGAGAAAGCAATATTCCAATAACATTATAAAAGCCTTGGGTTGACAATAAACCAAAATCAGCTTCCAAGAGATTTATCACATTGGGATTCATGTGAATGAATATAACCATGATGGCTAAAGGGAATCTCAAAAGATCAATTGCGGATGATTGCAACTGTGCCGGATCCAGTTTGGAGCCTTGATTTACATTGTTGTTCATAATAAATTGTGGGTTTGCATCAACTTATCATTCACAACTACGCATAAAAAAGGCACAGGCCGTCTTATGCGTTCGTCAAGGCTGCCTAGGAATGAAACCTCTCTATCCTTATAAGAGTAACCCATGCCCTTTGGGCAAGGGCAATGACTCCTAAATAAGGATAGAGAGGCACAATCCTAACAGGGACTTGCCAACTACTATAATTTGAGTTCTTTATTCCAACTGATTAGTTTCCTAGGCTATTCAGACGAACGCAAATAATAGTCAATGCTTATGTTAATATGTCTGCGCTACGCGCTATGTTTTTCTGCTTCTTGTTTTCTGATTTTTTTTTTTGCAAAGTTATCACCCATTGGCGGAATAAAATGTTATGTGAACTTAATTCCGCCAACGAATCCTCCATATATTTTCATACATCTTTAAATTCAGGCACAAAATTAAATAGGCCAGAAGAAGTAAGATTATTCCGACATCAGGAAGCCGGCCGCAAGCCATGCCATGACTGCGGGCGAGGTCTTAAGCGCCTGCTCGTCGGGCAGGAAATGCGACGTGTGGACGTTGCCGGTGGTGCCGTCGGGGCGGGCGACGCCGAAGCGATAGAAGACCGACGGATATTTTTGCGTGTAGTAGCCAAAATCTTCGGCCGTCATGCGCACTTTCATCTGCTCCACATTGCCGGCGCCAAGCAGCTGCTCGGCCAAACGCGAAGCCGTGGCCGTGGCGAGCGGGTCGTTGTAGACCGATGGGTAGCCGTCCTTGATGTCCACATCGCACTGTGCGCCAAAACTTTCGGCGATGCCGACGGCCACTTTGCGAATCCGTTTTTTCATCTCGGCGCGCCACTGCTCGCTCATCATTCTGAGCGTTCCGGCCATGTAGACGGTGTCGGGAATTATGTTGGTGGCGCCGTTGGCGATTATCTTTCCGAACGATAGCACGGCCGGGACGGTTGCCGGCACCACGCGGGCCACGAGCTGCTGCATCGCCACCACTATCTGACAGGCAATCAGCACATTGTCAGTCAACAGGTGAGGCATTCCGCCATGGCCGCCCCGGCCTTTGACCGTCAGGTGAATCTCGTCGCCCGAAGCCATATAGTTGCCGGGGCAGAAACCGACGTGGCCCACCGGCATGTCGGGCATCACGTGCGCGCCAATCACAACGCCGGGCTCGATGCCGTCAAATAGGCCGTCGCGCATCATGACGTTGGCGCCGCCGGGGAACGACTCTTCGCCCGGCTGGAAAACGAACATCAGTGTGCCGTGCAGTTCGTGGCGGAGCTCATTGAGCACGCGGGCTGCCGTCAGGAGCGAGGCCACGTGCATGTCGTGACCGCAGGCGTGCATGACGCCATTGTTGCGCGAAACGCACTCATGGTCAGCGTCTTCCTCGATGGGCAGAGCGTCCATGTCGGCACGCAGCACCACCGTCTTGCCGGGCTTGGCGCAGTCGACGAAGGCGGCTATGCCGTTCTGTGCGTATCCGGTTTTGTATCTGATGCCGTATTCGGTCAGGCGGGCGCGAATGAAGGCGGCCGTGCCGGTTTCGCAAAACGACAGTTCGGGATTTTCGTGGAGCGTGCGCCGCAGCTGCACCGTGTCGGCAAAGCAGGCCTCGACGCGCTCGGTTATTCGTTCTTTCAGATTCATTTTCAGATATTTGCGTTAATCTTTATAGACACTTCGCGCCAGTTCTTCGCGCAGATATTGCGCCGTGTAGCTTTCGGGGTGCCGCGCCACCTCCTCGGGCGTGCCGGTGACCCACACCGTGCCGCCGTTGCGTCCGCCCTCGCGACCCATATCTATAATATAATCAGACATTTTGATGACGTCCATGTTGTGCTCAATCACGATGACCGTGTTGCCCTTGTCGACCAGCTTGTTGATGACGTCGAGCAGAATGCGGATGTCCTCGAAGTGGAGGCCGGTGGTCGGCTCGTCGAGCAGATAGAGCGTCTTGCCGGTGTCGCGCTTCGAGAGTTCGGTTGCAAGTTTGACGCGCTGGCTTTCGCCGCCCGAGAGCGTCGTGGAGGGCTGGCCGAGCTTGACGTAACCGAGCCCGACGCTCTGCAGCGTCTTGAGCCTGTGGGCGATATTGGGCACGTTCTCGAAAAACTCAACAGCCTGATTGATAGTCATATCCAGCACGTCGCCAATCGACTTGCCCTTGAAGCGCACTTCGAGCGTCTCGCGATTGTAGCGCTTGCCGTGGCACTCGGGGCACTCGACCATGACGTCGGGCAGGAGGCTCATCTCAATCACCTGAACGCCAGCGCCCTTGCACGTCTCGCAGCGTCCGCCGCTGACGTTGAACGAGAAGCGTCCCTGCTTGTAGTTGCGCATTTTGGATTCGGGTAACTCGGTGAAAATCTTTCTGATATCGTCGAAAAGCTGAGTGTAGGTGGCCGGATTGGAGCGCGGCGTGCGGCCCAGCGGCGCCTGGTCGACCGACACAATCTTGTCGATGTTTTCGAGCCCCTCCACCGACTTGCAGGGCAGCGGGTCTTTGATAGCGTGGTAAATACGCTGATTCAGAATGGGATATAGCGTCTCGTTGATCAGCGTCGACTTGCCGCTGCCCGAAACGCCGGTCATGCAGATGAGCTTGCCGAGCGGGAAAGTGACGTCGACATTTTTCAGATTGTTGCCCGAGGCGCCCCTGATTGTCAGCGTCTTGCCGTTGCCTTCGCGGCGTTTGCGCGGCATCTCGATCTGCTTTTGGCCCGTCAGGTAGGCGGACGTCATGGTGCCGGAGCGGAGGACGTCGTGCGGAGTGCCGGCGGCCACTATCCGTCCGCCCAACCGGCCGGCGGCGGGTCCGACATCTATCAGATAATCAGCGTTCAGCATCATGTCGCGGTCGTGCTCGACCACGATGACGCTGTTGCCGATGTCGCGCAACTGCTTGAGCGAGTCGATGAGGCGGACGTTGTCGCGCTGGTGCAGGCCGATGCTGGGCTCGTCGAGGATGTAGAGCACGTTGACCAGCTGCGAACCGATCTGCGTGGCCAGCCTGATGCGCTGGCTCTCGCCGCCCGAGAGCGACATGGCGCTGCGGCTCAGGGTCAGATAGTCGAGCCCGACGTTGAGCAGAAAGCCGAGGCGCGAGCGTATTTCCTTCAGAATTTCGGTGGCGATGGCGCGCTGGCGGTCGCTGAGGCGGTCTTCGATGCCGTCGAGCCAGGCCAGAAGCTGGCGCAGGTCCATGTCCGAGACCTCGGCGATGTTGCGGCCGTCGATTTTGAAGTGGAGCGCCTCGCGGTTGAGCCTCTGACCGTGACACTCGGGGCACGTTACCTCGCAGATGAACTGGCCGGCCCATTTGCGCTCTTTGAGCGACGTCGTACTGTCCTGAGCCTCAACGATGAACTTGGCCAGGCCGTCGTAGGTGGGGTAATAGCTGCCGGGCAGGCCCGAGGCGTTCCTGAGGTTCAGATGCTCGGTGGTTCCGTTCAGAATCACGTCCATGCCCTCTTCGGGGATGTCCTTGATGGGAGTCTTGAGCGTGAATCCGTATTTTTCGCCAATAGCTTCTATCTGCGCAAAAATCAGCGAGTTGCGATATTTGCCAATAGGGAGCAGACCGCCGTTGTAGATGCTAAGTTCGGGGTCGGGCGCAATCTTTTCGAGGTCGACCTGATTGAGGACGCCGATGCCTTTGCACTTGGGGCAGGCGCCCTGCGGCGAGTTGAACGAGAAGGAGTGCGGCGCCGGCTCGTTGTAGGAGATGCCTGACGTCGGGCACATCAGAAGCCGGCTGTAGTAGGCCGGCTGCGTCTCGCCGTGGGCCACAATCATCAGCACGCCCTTGCCGTGCTGCAGGGCCAGATTGATGGAGTCCTGCAGCCGCTTTTCGTCGCTGCTGTCGACCAGAAACTTGTCGACGACCAGCTCGACGAAGTGGGTCTTGTAGCGGTCGAGCTTCATGCCGTGAGTGACGTCGCGGATTTCGCCGTCGACCCTCACCTGAATGAATCCGCGCTTGCGTATCTGCTCGAAGAGTTCCTTGTAGTGACCCTTGCGCCCCTTGACCAGCGGCGACAGGATGTAGACGCGCTTGCCGGCGTATTTTTCCTGAACCAACTGCTTGATCTGCTGATCGGTATAGCGCACCATCTTTTCGCCGGTGACATACGAGTAGGCTTCGGCCGCGCGCGAATAGAGCAGGCGCAGGAAGTCGTAGATTTCGGTGATTGTGCCGACGGTCGAGCGCGGGTTCTTGTTCGTCGTCTTCTGCTCGATGGAGATGACCGGCGAGAGGCCCGTAATCTTGTCGACGTCAGGGCGTTCGGAGCCGCCGAGAAACTGCCGTGCGTAGGCCGAAAAGGTCTCGATGTAGCGGCGCTGGCCTTCGGCATAGATGGTGTCGAAAGCCAGCGACGACTTGCCGCTGCCGCTCATGCCGGTGATGACCACCAGCCGGTTGCGCGGAATGGTGACGTCGATGTTTTTCAGATTGTGCTCGCGGGCGCCATAGACGCAGATGTTTTCTTCCTCGGTATCAATGGATTCGGGCGTATTGTCGGTTGTCTGTCGCATTGCGGTTGTCGGTTGCTGTTTGTCGGCTGCAAAGATAGTGCAAAGCGGGCGCAGAATGGCCAAAACTTGTTTTGAATTATCGGGACCTGCCCGGCGCCGACAGCAGCCACAGCCCGGCATAGACCAGCGCGCCGTTGACCAGAAGCAGATCGAAGCCCATCTGGTATCCGCCCAGAATGACTGCCGAATATCGGCTCAGAAAGAAACAGACGACAGGTGCGGCCAGGCAGACCACCGGCACCCAGGCGTGCCTGCCGATGACGCGGCTCGTGGTCAGGCCGAAGAGGAAAAGGCCGAGCAGCGGGCCGTAGGTGTAGCCGGCCAGAGTGAAGATGCCGCTGACCACGCTCGAATCGTTGATGGCGCCGAACAGCACGACCACGCAGAACATGACCGCCGAAAAGCCGATGTGGATGAGGCGGCGACGGCGCGGCGGCATGTTTTCGCGTCGGCCGAGAATGTCGATGCAGAAGACGGTGGTGAGGGCGGTGAGGGCGGAGTCGGCGCTCGAATAGGCGGCCGAGGTGATGCCCAGCAGGAACGCCATGGCCGCAAACGTGCCGAAGCATTGCGTGGCAAGCTGCGGAAACAGATTGTCGGTGAGCGCCGGCAGGGCCACCTGACGGACCTCGGCATAGCGATAGAGCAGCACGCCGAGCGAGAGAAACAGGACGTTGATCAGCAGGAATATGACGCTGAAAACCATTATGTTCTTCTGGGATTCGGCACAGTTGCGGCATGTCAGATTCTTCTGCATGATGTTCTGGTCCAGACCGTTCATCACAATCACGATGCCCACGCCGGCCGCAAACTGCTTGAAGAAATTGTGTCGGCTCTGCCAGTCGAATTCGAACACGGTGCTCAGGCTGCTTTGGCGCACGATGTCGCACAGGCGGGCCGGCGACGCGTCGAGGCCGCGCGAGATGGCGACCACGGCGGTCAGGACGGCGGCGATGATGAAAACGGTCTGCAGCGTGTCGGTCCAGACCACGGTCTTGATTCCGGCCCTGAAGGTGTAGAGCCATATCATGGCTATCGACACGGCCACGGTGACGGCAAACGGCACGCCAAGTGCGTCGAACACAAGCGTTTGCAAGACGCCCACCACCAGATAGAGCCGGAACGAAGCGCCGACCGTCTGCGAGACGATGAACGACCACGCGCCGGTCTTGCGCGAGACGGTGCCAAGGCGTGAGCTCAGATATTCGTAGATGCTGACAAGCCTCATCCGGTAATAAATCGGTACCAGGACAAACGCTATAACCCAGTAGCCCACAAAGTTGCCAAGGACAAACTGCAGATAGTGCCACTGCGACGTGCCGACCTCGCCAGGAACCGAGACGAACGTCACGCCCGAAATGGTGGCGCCCACCATGCCGAACGCCACGAGCGGCCACGGCGAACGGCGGTCGCCTGTGAAGAAAGCCGCTTCGCCGGCATGGCGCGAGGTTAAGTGCGCAATGCACAGAAGCAGAGCGAAATAGCCCAAAATGACAATCGGTGCCACCATCGAATCCATGCCGGCGAAGGGTTATTTGGGACGTAACATGCTGCAGACCTGAGCAATGCGCTCCATGGCATCCATCAGGACGCTTTGCGGAGTGGCCACGTTGAGCCGCAGGCACTGCCCGTAGCGGTCGCCGAACATGAGGCCGTCGTTGAGCCCGACGCGCGCCTTGCCGAAAATGGCGTTGTGGAGGTCGGTGCGCGAGAGGCCCAGCTGCGAAAAGTCGAGCCAGAGGAGGAACGTGGCTTCGGGCTTGGACACAAGCACTTCGGGCATTCGGTCGGCGATGAAGCGGCAGACCGTGTCGACATTGTCGGTCAGATAGTCGAGCAGCTCGTCGAGCCAGGGGGCGCAGTGGGTGTAGGCGGCCTGCGTGGCTATGGGCCCGAAGACCGTGCTGTTGCTCAGGTGCGCGGCGGCAAGGCGGCTCCGGTAGCCCTCCATCAGTTCGGGGTTGGAGGCGATGACGTAGGACGTGCTCAACCCGGTGATATTGAACGCCTTGCTGGCGGCCATCATGGTGTAGCTGATGTCGGCGAACTCGGGC
>CALYZD010000065.1 GCA_945607565.1 uncultured Bacteroidales bacterium
TCGAGATTGACCCCAAACGCGATGGCACTTATCCGGTGAGTGGCGAAATCGGCTTCTACGACATGTTTGCCGACTTCTGCTACATTGCCGGAAATGCCAACCATGCCACCGAGGCCGAGACGGCTCTGTATGCCACCGCTGCCGAGACAGCCGTTGTGGCCGACACAGCCGAAACTGCCAAAACTGCCGAAACTGCCATTGTGGCCGACACGGCCGGAATAGCTGAGGTTGCCCAAAGTGCCATAGTGGCCGACACGGCAAAAATTGCCGAACGTGCTCTTGTGGCCGAGGCTCTCGAGGGCGAGATAGACAAGGCCAAGGAGGCCGAAAAGGCCACAAAATACATTGGCGACATGCCTCTGGTGCCGGTGACAATCGAAATCACAGGCACGGGCAAAGGCACGGTGGAGTTTGCCGGGAAAGAGTACACAGCCTCGTCGACCGAAGCGCTGTATCTGCCGGCCTACTGCCCTGTCTACATGAAAGTCAGCTGCGCAAGTAATATCAATGTTATAGTCACAATCAACGGCACCGAATTCGTAGAGAAACTCGGAACCTACTTTTCGTTTCAGGGAGGAATCGGCTCTGTGCAGACAGAAACGAACAAAGACAACACTTGCGGCGTTTATGTGTCAGAAGGTGATGTTTGGGTAGAGCCGGGCTGCTCCGTGGCGGAAGAGGTCTATCCCGACAACTGGAACAACGGCAACTACAAGCTTGTGGGTCCGTTCACGAAGACCGACGGCAATAATGTGGTCAAGGTTGTCTTCGATAAGCAAATTCTATAAGCAAATCAATTAGCAAATAAATAATTTCTCGGTTAGTTTTAGTTGCGGGCTGTGCATTGCCAACAGGCAGGCGCAGCCCGCTTTTGTGTGCGCGTGCGCGTGCAAACGAGAGCCGCCGGCTTTCTCTCCCGTGCGTGTGGGAGAGGAAGCCGGCGGCCGTTTTGGTTCACTTGCAGTCGGAGACGAACTCGGTGCCGTCGACCTTGCACATGCGCTGCACGGCAAATCGTCCGCTGACCAGCGCGTTGGGCAGTCCGCCGGGCGGCTGTATCCACTGGCCCGAGAGGTAGACATTGTCGAGCCCGGCGACGCGGCCGTTGTGGAGTTCGCGCTCGGTCTTGTGGGTCGAGATGAAGCTCATGTAGGCGCCCTTGTAGGCTCCGCAGTAGCGGTGGAAGCTGTAGGGCGACACGGTCTCGATGACCTTGAGGTGGCCGGCATAGTGCGGCTCGAGCTCGACGATGCGCTCCACAATGGCGGCTGCGGCGCGGGCTTTCTCGGCGCGGTAGGCTTCGCGGTCGGTGGTGTAGAGGTGCTGCCAGCGGTCAAAGTCGGCGGCGTCCTGCACCATCAGCACCTGCAACACGGTGTGGCCCTCGGGCGCAAACGATGGCTCGTAGTTGAAGTTCTTGAGCACGATGCGGTCGTGGCTGCGGCCCACTATGCTGAACGGCCGGCACGAGAAGATGAGCATGTCGGGCAGGTCTTCGCAGCGCGAGTCGGCCGCTAAGTAGACGTTGAAGTTGCTAAAGACGGGATAGGTGTCGATGTCGGCATAGCGCTTGCGGAAGAAGTTGTCCATATACTTGTCGCCCAGCAGGTCGAAGGTGACGCGCGTGTCGCAGGCAAAGATGAAGTTGTCGGCCTCGACGGTGGTGCCGTCGGCAAAGGTGACGCTGCGCAGGCGGTTGCCCTCGATGCCCACCTGCTTGGCCTCGTGCCGTGTGAAGACCTTGCCGCCCAGCTGCCTGAAGCGCGTTTCCATGCGCTTGGTGAGTGCCATTGAGCCGCCGCGCGGTATGGCTCCGTTGCCGCTGAGGAATGTGGCGTACATATAGACGATGGAGATGACGTTGAACGTGGCCGGGAGGTAGGACGAGATGATGGCGCGGACCACGCTGCTGCGGAAGCGGCTCACATAGTCGGGCAGCGAGACGCCGTTGTAGCGCACGGCATACGGAATCAGACGCCAGCATTTGCGCAGGAATCGCATCTTGTCGGCAAAGGTCATCTGCTCGGCGGGCTTGAGCGCGGGCATGTCCATGTGCGAGAAGGTTTTGAGCATCTTCACGAAGTGGCGTATCTGGCGGCGGTCTTCAGGTGCAATGGCTGTCATCTCGTCGGCAAAGCGGTCGAGGTCGCTCCAGACGTTGAGCACCTTGCCGTCCTGCCGCACCTGCAGGAAGAGTTTGTGGCGGATGATGTCGATGTCGTCGGCGAGAACGCCCACCTCGCGCCACACGCGGTGAATGTCGGTGTCGGGAGACGTGCCGGTGAGCCAGTGGACGCAGTTGTCGATGTGGTATCCGCCACGGTTCCAGCCCGTGCACTGCCCTCCGGTGATGAAGTGCTTCTCGTAAATTTCGCAGTCATATCCGCTCTTGCGCGCATAGATTCCCGCAGCCAGCCCGGCCACTCCGCCGCCAATGATTACAACTTTTGCCATCTGTCAGTCTGTGTTCTTTGCATTTAAGTTCATATTCGGTCATTGTCAAAAAAAAGCCGCACCGTGCATGGGCGCAGCCGTCGTTTTCATCTGTCTGCTTGCACAAAGATAAGGCATATACGCTCTACAGCAGCAAAAGGTGCTGTGACATTTCAATGATTTAACCACACTTTTTTGTGTTCCAACTGCCATTTTGAGGTTACGAATCATTCATTAACGAATGCTAACGCACGATGGCGCACATTGTTGTGCCACAGGGGCGATATTTGTCGGCGCGTGGTGGGGGCGGTAGTATTTCTACTTAATGGCAATGGGTATTTTGAGGCTACCCCGCATACCGTACAGACGGTATCTTTGCCCCCGACGACAAACAACATTCCACAGCACCAAAAATGACAGACTACCTAAAGCTCCTCGACAGCGACCTGCGATTCCGCGAAGGCCTCAACGCCTGCATGAACTGCGGCATCTGCACGGCCATCTGTCCGGCCGCCGCCATCTTCGACTACGACCCGCGCAAGATCTGCCTCATCATGCAGAAGCGCGACAACGCCCTGACCGAACAGCTGCTGGCCTCCGACACCATCTGGTTCTGCGGCCAGTGCCTCGGCTGCCGCACACGCTGCCCGCGCAACAACACGGTGGGCTACATCATCCAGTCGCTGCGCAGGGTCAGCCTCGAGACGGGGCTCTATCTGCGCTCGGACCAGGGTCGCAAGCAGATAGACCTGGCCCGCAACATCGGGGGCAATCTGATGAAAAAGGGATACTGCGTCGACATGGACCTTGTGGTGCCCGAGATGCACCCCGAGCAAGGCCCCGTGTGGGAGTGGGTCTACGAGAACCGGCAGGCCGTCTGCAACCGCTGCGGCGGCAACTATCACGGCAGCGGCCCCGGAGCCCAGCGCACCATCGACCCACAGTCGATGAGCGAACTGCAGGCCATCCTCCGCACCACCGGCGGCGAAGCCTTCATCAACAAATTGTCGAAAGGAGAATAACACACCGAAAAACTATGGGAGAAGAAAAAAGATACTGGCGCGACTATCAGAAGGACATCCCCGACGGACCGTTCTTCTACGTGCGCAGCTGCATCAGGCAGACATTCACACCCGGAGCCGAAACGATGCTGCTCAAGATCCTAACCGGATACCTCGGTCTCGACGTCTACGAAGACCCGCGCCACACCTGCTGCTCGGGCATCGGCTACCACACCGACGTGGTGCCCCTCGAAACCACCATGACCATCATAGCACGCCAGCTGTCGCTGATGCAGGAAGACGGCTACGAGAACCTGCTGGTGTCGTGCGTCACGTCGTTCGGGCTCTACAACGAGGTGCTCGACATCTGGCACCACTTTCCCGAAAAGCTCGAGCAGACGCGCCGCTACCTGCGCGAGGCCACCGGCCGCGACTTTGCGCTGCCCAAGGCCGTCATCCACACCTCCGACATCGTCTACAAGCACCGCAGCCGCCTGGCCGGCATGATGAAATACCGGATGGTCGACAGGCAGAGCGGCCGCCCACTGCGCATGGTCGACCACGTGGGCTGCCACTATGCCAAGATATTCCCGGCCAAGGGCATCGGCGGCGCCGAGTTCCCGCAAGTGCTCTCGGGGCTGGCGGCACCGTGGGGCGGCATATCGGTCGACTATTCCGAACGCCGCCACTGCTGCGGATTCGGCTTCAGGCAATATCTGCTCAAGGACAACCGCAGCTACTCCGTGTCGCACTCCAAGGTCAAGCTCGAGTCGATGGCGCCGCACCACCCCGACCTCATCCTGACCAACTGCCCCGGCTGCTGCATGTTTCTGGACCGATGGCAATACACCATAGCCGAAATAGAAGGCCGCACCTACGACGACGCCGGCCGCGGCATACCGGTGCTCTCCTACGAGGAGCTGGCCGCCCTGCTGCTGGGCGAAAACCCGTGGGACATCGGCCTGCAGATGCATCAGGTGCAGGTCGAGAGCCTGATGGACAAGATTGGGATAGAATACGACGCCTCGCAGAAATACCTCGGCGACCGGGGCCAGTACATCGGCTGCCCGCAGAAGCCCGACGTCCTGCTGGCCTGAGCCCGACAAACCAGAAAAAAAGAAAAGCAAGAAACCGACAAACACCGCACAATGAACAGCAACCATAACGACACCATTATAATAGGCACAGGCATAGCCGGCCTGACCGCAGCCGCCGAGCTGTCGGCACGCGGCCGCAAGGTCCTGATGCTCGAAAAGAACGACAGCACCGGCGGACACGTGGGCCAGTGGAGCGTATGCTTCCCGTTCGGCATCAGCGGGCGTGAGCTGGCCGAAAGCATCCTGCCGCAGTCGAACGCCAACGTCAGCATCCGCACACGCAGCACCGCAAGCGCCATCAGCACCCTGCCCGACGGCTCGCTCAGCGTCAGCTGCACCGACGGCACCGCCCACAGCGCGCGCACCGTGCTGCTGGCCTCGGGCTACGGCATGTTCGACGCACGCCTCAAGGAGGAACTCGGCTACGGCATCTACCCCGGCGTGCTGACCTCGGAGGACATCGAACGCCAGTGGCAGAAAGGCGAGCGCCCGCTGGCCGGACACAGCAATCCGCGCTTTGCCATAGTGCACTGCGTGGGCTCGCGCGACCTCAAGTGCAACATACGCCACTGCAGCAAGGTGTGCTGCATGGTGGGCGTCAAGATGGCCACCGAAATCCGACAGCGCTACCCCGACAGCCAGGTCACCAACTACTACATGGACCTGCGCATGTTCGACAACGGATACGAAGAGCTCTACCACGACGCGCAGCTCAACTACAACGTCCAGTTCGTGCGCGGCCGCATATCCGAAGTGGCGCCCACCAACGACGGCCGCCTCTACATCCGCGCCGAAGACACCCTGCTGGGCAAGCCCCTGCGCGACAAGGTGGACGCCCTCGTGCTGATGATAGGCATGTCGGCACACGAACCGCTGCACGTCGACGGAGAGCCCATGAACCGGAGCATCAACGGCTTTGTGGGCACAGCATCGCCCGTGCAAATCAACCTGACGGCCACGCCGGGCCTCTTTGTGGCCGGAGCCGCCAAGGGCCCGATGAACATAACCGAAGTGCTGGCCGACGCCCGCGCCGCCGCCGCCGAAACCGACAAATATCTGAGCCGATGAAAGATTTCGGATTCAAACCCGTCAGGCCCAACGTCATCGACCTTGCCACCGTGCAGAACCGGACGTGGACGGACATCCTGCGGCTGCACCCCGAAATGCGCTCGTGCATCTCGTGCGGAGCCTGCGCCGCCGTCTGCCCCAACAACAACGAACTGACCAAGATGAGCGTCCGGCGCACCATCATCGAGCTGCGACACGGCCTGCCGCTGACCTCCGAATGGCAGAACTGCCAGATGTGCAACCGATGCTCACTCGTCTGCCCCAAAGGCCTCAACACGCGCAGCATCTTCTTCCGCCTCAACACGTTTGAAGCGCTCAACGACCATAATCAAACCAACGCCGAACCTACCAACCGGAAATGATAACACCCGACAACTTCAACATATTCGTCATACCGTTCACGCTCGGCATGACGTTCGTCATCATCTGGCTGCTGGCCACCATCGTCCGCCTCTGGCGCCACATGCCGCAGGCCGACCGCAGGCGCGTCCGCCACAGCATCCTGACCGTCAGCACACTGCGCGCCGCCGGCGAGATAGTGGCCGAAGTGCTCATCCACCGCCGCATCTGGAAGCGCAACAAGTTCCTGGGCTACATGCACATGAGCTTCGCCTTCGGGTGGTTCATGCTCATCGTGGTCGGCAAGTTCGAGTCGCTCACCTACACCGGCAACCACTTCAACCCCATCTGGTATCCGCTCTTCTTCAAATTCTTTGTGCCGGGCGAGCACGAATTCTTCCTCAGCGCATTCTTCACCCAGGCCATGGACCTGTGGCTGGCGCTGATTCTGAGCGGACAGATTCTCGCGTTCGTCAAGCGGCGGATGCCCGGGCGCACCATCGGCATTCGCCCGCGCCACACAGCCGTCAACCGCGCGGCGCTCACGGCCCTGTGGTTCATCTTCCCACTCCGCCTGGCTGCCGAGAGCGTCACGGCGGGCATACATGGCGGCGGCGGCTTCCTGACGGGCACCATCGGGCAGGCCATTGCCGGAGCGCCCGTTCTCGACTCGCTCTTCATGCCGCTCTGGTGGGCCTACTCCATCAGCCTCGGCGTCTTCTTCGTGCTCATTCCGTTCTCGCGCTATTTCCACATACCCGTCGAAGGCTTCCTGATTCTGGCCCGCCACTGGGGCGTCAGCGACGAGGCCACCATCCGGACCCTCGAAACGCTGGCCTGCAGCGCCTGCGGCATGTGCCTCAGGGTGTGCCCGCGCGCTCAGGGCGATGCGCCGCGAATGCAGCCCGTCTACTTCATCGAACGGCTGCGCGCTGGCCGCGACAACGACAACGACGTGTGGGGGTGCCTCGGCTGCCTCAGATGCGAAGAGGTGTGCCCCGTGGTGGTCCACTCCACGCAGATACGCATGGCACGCAAGATGCAGGCCGTGCCGCAACGCCGGCCGCAACCCGCGCCTGCTCCCGTGCCGCAGGCCCGCCAGGGCGTCGACGTGGCCCTGTTTGCGGGCTGCATGGGCAAACTGACGCCCGGAACCAAGGCGGCCATGAACCGCATACTCCAAGCCGCAGGCCTTGCCTACGCTTGGGTCGACGAGGACGAAGACCTCTGCTGCGGACGCCCCCTCAGACTGTCGGGACGCACAGGCGAGGCACAGGCCAGAATGGACCGCCTGAAGACGGCACTGCTCGCCCTCAACCCACGCGTCATAGTCAGCACCTGCCCCATCTGCTACAACATGATACGCGCCGCCATCAGCGCCAGGCCCGTGCTTCACCACACCGACTTCGTGGCGCAGCTCATCGACGAGGGCCGCATCGCCGTGGGGCGCTCTGCACAGACACTCACCTACCACGACCCATGCGAACTGAGCCGCATGGCCGACATCAGCAGCCGCCCGGTGAGCACGCTCGCCAAGGTCGGCACCCTGAAGCAGCCCGACGAATGCGGGCGCGAATCGCACTGCTGCGGCGGCGCTCTGGGCGGACTGGCCGTGGCCGGCCACGAACGTACGCGACTGATGACCGCCACCGCCGACTATCTGCAGCGGCCCGGCGCGCAGACCATAGTCACGGCATGCCCGCTCTGCAAGAAAAGCATAGCGCAGCACGCCGCCACACCCGTGGTCGACTTTGCCGAAGCCATAGCCAAGTCGCTGAAAACGAGCAGCATTAACCAGTAGCGCGCCAAGGCTGCGGATGTGCGCATCGGAACACAGAAAAAAAAGCGAAAAAAAAGTGGCGGCAATAGTAGCATAAATTGAAATAAGAAGTATCTTTGTGCCGTCGAAAACAAAGCGGTCAGCGCAAGCAAAACTCAGGCCGCGCAACGACAATCGGGATGTAGCGCAGTTGGTAGCGCACTACGTTCGGGACGTAGGGGTCGGGCGTTCGAGTCGCCTCATCCCGACCCAAAGGTGACGACAGACACGTTCTGCGTCACCTTTTTCATTTTGGGGACGAACGGACACTCCCGACCGCCCGCACTGACACGAAAAACGGGCGGCAGAGCAACTCCGCCACCCGTTCAACAACGTTTCCTCTTCCTTGGCTCAGTCCTTCGACGCGGCCAAAGGCGACGCCTGAGTGTAGGTGCGCGCGCCCAGCTCCTTGTCGAGCATATAGAGCCCGTAGCCATTGTCGGCAATCATTTTCAGCTGGTCGATGATGGTCTGCGCGTTGCTCTCTTCCTCCACCTGCTCGTCCACAAACCACTTCAGCATGCTCTGCGTGGCGTAGTCGTTCTCCTGCGTGGCAAGCGCATACAGATTGTTGATGAGCGACGTGACCTTGCCCTCGTGCTCAAGCGTCTTCTCAAACACGTCGAGCATCGACTTCCACTCGGTAGGCACAGCGTCGATGGCCTTGAGGCTGACACGTCCGCCGCGCGAAATGACGTAGTTATAAAGGATTTTGGCATGATCCTGCTCTTCGTTGAACTGGACCTCGAACCACTGGGCCATGCCCGGCTTGCCCTCGCTGTGGCAATAGGTGGCCATCGACAGATAGAGGTATGCCGACCACATTTCGGCATTGATCTGCTCGTTGATTGCGTCTTCGATTTTCTTGATTAACATTGCATTATGTTTTTTGTTGGTTTATTTCGCCCTTAGGCTTATCCGCAAAAATAGCTAAAAACCACATCGCCTCTACCGGCGGCCCCAAAAGTTATTCTAATCGGTAATTTATCGGCCACCAACTGACTGTGAATGGCGCCTGAAACAGCCATTGCGCCGCTTGCGTGCGCCCGACATTTCAGTATTTTTGCACGCGTCAAATCAGAAAGACTCATGAAACTCACATCCTTCATCTCGCAATGCTTCAATGCGTTGTACGGCGGCCGCTCGCTTTGCATCGTGCTGTGGCTCACCTCGTTTGCCGGATTCGCGCCTCGCTGGTCAGGCGGCGGGGCCGATGTCATGCTCATCCACCTTGCCATTTCGATAATACCCGCATTCGTGTTCGCCGCCATGGTCGGATACTCCGGAGGCCGCTTCGGCCGCTGGGTCAACGCGCTGGGATGGGCGCTGTCGGCCGTGCAGATGCTGCTCAGCGTTGCAAATGTGGTGGCCTGGGCCATTTGGGACATGGAAATAGGCAGCCGCATGATAGTGATAGCTCTACAGACCAACGCCGACGAGGCCGGCAGTTTCTTCGCCAACCTGCCCTCCGACCTTCTGTCGCTCGCCGCGCAGCCGCTTTTCTGGCTCTTCGTGGCCGGCACATCGGCTCTGGCTGTGCTGGTTGGGCGTGTTGGGCGCAAGGCGTTTGACATTGGCGCGGCGGCCATGCTGACTGTGTCGGCCGTCTGCTGTGCCGTCTTTTTGCACAGAGCCCTCAACACCGGCCACGGCTGCAAAAACATTTCGCTGATGACGCGCACGGGCGTGTCGGCATTGCAGACCTACACCGAACTGCGCCAACTGAGCATGTGGCGCGACTCGTTCGAGACACACGCGCCGGCCATCCCCGAGTTGCGGCTGACCAATGGAGCCGACAACATCGTGCTCGTCGTAGGCGAATCGTCGGCACGGCACCACTGGCAGCTCTACGGCTACCCCCTGCCCACCACGCCGCGCCTGCTGGCCATGCGCGACAGCCTCTACGTCTTCGACGACATTGTGCCGCCAACATCGTCTACCGACGTGACCATCTCGCATCTCTTCACGCAAAAAGACAACGAGAGCAACACCGGCGAATGGTACACCTACGTCGACCTGCTCCGCCTTGCCAAAGCCGCCGGCTACACCACATATTGGATTTCGACTCAGGAAAAGGTCGGCAGATTCATCGGGTGCGTGCCTATCGTCGCCTCGTGTGCCGACAGCGTGACCTACATGGGCTGCATTTCGGAAGACGACCACGAACTTATCTACGACGATGTGCTCAGCGGCAGACTTGCGCAGGTGCTCACCGACTCGGCCCGCCGGCGGCTGGTGGTGCTCCACACCATGGGCTCGCACACGGCATACGCCGACCGCACACCCGACAACCGCAAGCCGCTGAAGCCCACTCACGCCGGATATGACGCGCGCCGCAATCAACTGTCCGACAAACAGCTACAGACGGTTGCCGACTACGACAACTCCATCATATACACCGACTCGCTCGTTGCCGAAATGATTGGCATCACAAGCCGCAGCGCGCACGGAGCCACAGCCTTCGTCTATCTGTCGGACCACAGCGAGGAAGTCTACGACTACGACGACCACCTCCGCCACGCCACACACGGCGAATTCATTAAAATACCTATGGTTTTCTGGACCAACTCTCTGTGGCGCAGCGTCTTTTCGCAGACCGACAGTATCATTTCAAGCCACCTGAATCTCCCCTTGGAGTCCGAAGACATCTTCCACGCACTCATCGGCATGATGGGCATCCGATGCGCCGTCTACGACTCGTGCCACGACTTCGGCCACGAGGCTTTTCGCCCGTCAGCCCAAACATTCGTCCTCGAAGACGACTAACGCGCACAGCCCAGATAGTGCGCCACCATGTCGGCACAGCGCTCGCCGTCGATGGCCGACGAGGCTATGCCGCCCGCGTAGCCCGCACCCTCGCCGCACGGGAAGAGGCCGGCCACGCCGATGTGCTGGAGCGTGTCGGGACGGCGGGGGATGCGCACGGGCGACGATGTGCGGCTCTCCACACCCACCACCAGCGCCTCGTTGGTCACAAAGCCGTGCGCCTGACGGTCAAAGTCGGCAAAGCCGCGGCGCAGGCGGCTGCCAATGTGTTCGGGCATCCAGAAGTGCATGGGCGACGACACCACGCCGGGAACGTAGGAGCACTCCGGCAGGTCGAACGACAAGCGGCCGTCCACAAAGTCGGCCAGAGCCTGAGCCGGCGCCACCACCCCGCGACCGCCGTTGACGTAGGCCAGCCGCTCATATTCGGCCTGAAAGTCGAGGCCGCCGAGCGGACCGCGGTTCATGTAGGGGCCGATGTCGTCGGGACGCACCTCCACCACAATGCCCGAGTTGGCAAAGGGCGAATTGCGACGCGACGGCGACATCCCGTTCACCACCATCTGCTCCGGCTCGGTCATGGCCGGCACTATGAAGCCTCCCGGGCACATGCAGAACGAGTAGACACCGCGCCCATCGACCTGAGTCACAAAGCTGTAGGTGGCCGCCGGCAGATAGTCGCCCCGGCCTTGGGGCGAATGGTACTGTATGCTGTCGATGAGTTCCTGCGGATGCTCCACGCGCACGCCCATGGCCCACGTCTTGGCTTCGAGGGCCACGCCGGCCGCGTCGAGGAAGCGATAGACGTCGCGGGCCGAATGACCGGTGGCCAGCACCACGGCGCTGCCGTCCACACGCGAGCCGTCGGCCAGCGTCACGCCGCGCACCGCACCGTCGGCCAGCAGCAGGCCGGTGACGCGCGCCCCGAAGCGGACCTCGCCGCCACAGTCCAATATGGTCTGCCTCATGGCCCTGATGACGGCCGGCAGCTTGTCGGTGCCGATGTGCGGATGGGCATCGATTCTGATTTGCTCCGATGCGCCATGGTGACAGAAGACGTCGAGCACCTTGCCGAAGTCGCCGCGCTTGGTGCTGCGCGTGAAGAGCTTGCCGTCCGAAAAGGTGCCCGCCCCACCCTCGCCGAAAGCGTAGTTGGAATCGGGGTCGAGGCCTTGGTTGCGGCAGAGGGTGGCCAGGTCGCGCTTGCGGGCGCTCACGTCCTTGCCGCGCTCGAGCACCACAGGGCACAGTCCCAGCTCTATCAGGCGCAGGGCCGCAAACAGACCGCCCGGGCCGGCTCCCACCACCACCACGCGCCGGCCGCCGTCAACGGGCCCGTAGCGCAAAGGCGACGCCTGCACGGCCGGCTCCTCGCCCACCCAGATGCCATACTGCAACTGCACGAATATCTGGCGCTTGCGGGCATCGATAGACCGGCGCAGCAGGCGCATCACATTCACATCGGCCACATCCACACCGGCGGCTGCCGCAGCGGCACGCCGGCAACGCTCCTCGTCGTGAGCCTCTTCGGGCGTCAGGCGCAAAAGAATCTCCTTGTACATTTCTGCTTCGTTTTGACACAAAATTAAACGTCTGCAAAAGTAGCACAAATAACCGCCCGGCCGCACCCGAGGCCACGTGGCACGTTATTTGCTGTGGCAGAGCGCAAAAAAAACGCACCAGAGACGAATCAACCTGAAAAAATTAACGTATAATTGCGCAGGCAAACAAAATTTAACATGCACATATTGATAAATAAACGGAGTGCATTTATTTTTGTGCGATTTGCCCGACTCAGCCGCCAAATGGCGCATACTGACCCACTTGGCAGCACTCGGGCGGCACGGAACGCAACCGGAAAAGGAGAAACAAACAAGAACAAACAAGAACATAAAATCTATTGAACCATGAGACGTGTATTACTCAAAACAACATTAGCCGCTGCAATCGCAGTCACCCTCCATTGCAGCGCCGGCGCACAGACCCTGCAGGGACAATTGCTGAGCGGCACCGACATACTTGCCAAGCCCGGCATACGCATAGCCTACCCCGCCACAGCCACCGTCGACGGCAACGAACTGACGCGCACATCCATGGCCGACATCACACTCAAGTGCAACGGCGAAGAATACGTCAACCGAGTGGTAGACGTGACAGACATACTTGCCGAAGATGGCGAAACCGTAGCCCAAAAAGTGATAAGCGTCATAACCGACGACGAGCACTACCTTGCACCCGGCGCCACCGTGACCCTCGAAATGCCCGAAATCAAAGACGGCGACAACACCAACCTCGACTCCGAAGGCAACCCCGAAACATTCACGTTCCGCGTGAAAGACTACCTGACCATCAGCAGCTTTGCCAACCTCGACGATTACCAATACGACAACCGAGGCATCATAGTCAAAAGCGGCGGCCAGCTAACCATCGACAACAGCCGGGCCGTGACGTGCGAACAGCTGATAGTGGAAAGCGAAGCCGGCGTGGTGGTGCGCGAAGGCTCCTCACTCAGCATCACCGACACCGCATACGTCTTCTCGTCGCACTCCCTCAACATCGACCGAGGCTCCAAAAACGGATACATCTACAACGGTGGAAAAGTGACGGCCGGCAGCTTTGTCTTTTCATACTATGGCAACAACACATTGAATAAGGGCGGCCATTTTTTAGCCTCGCCTGTCAGCGGCAAGATATTAGAATGCTACACCTTAGATAATATGAATATAAGCGCCATTTACAGATTTAACGATTATCCTTTAGGTGTTGAAAACAGACAATACACAAAACTCAATCTCGCCAACATAAAAGAAGAAGAGGCAGAACTGGGTAAAAGCTACCAATTCACCGGCACTTTTTTCGACAAAATATTTCGCGTCAAAGGAGACAAGTTATGGGAAGTTGACCAATACACAATTACTGGTACAATTGGGAGCCATGCAACAACAACATATTATGAGATCTGTGTTCCAAATGCTTTCCCATTCCCTATAAATATGACAAACCTTAAAGATAATATTTACAACCTATATGGCCGGGATGGAAATTGCACACAAACAAGCACCATACTTAAAACAGGATTGAACAACAGAAATACAGATTTCAAAACCGCACAGATTTTGGGGCAGGGGGAAGTTGGAATCAATTGCAATCTTAATAGTACAAATATAGAATACGAGATAACCATAAAAAAAGAATATGCCGAACTGCCGACCGAAACCGGAACAAGCGACAGCGAAACCACTGATATTAAATATATCCGTTTTGAATTGATAAATCCTGAAGTCAACACTTATGGTTTGGAATACAGTAATATTGCTTGTGTCTTCTATGAACCAACAGAATTTTTCAGTGAGACTTGTAATCCAGAAAAAGAACAAGCTAACTTAATCCCTGGGACTTCCGCGAACATTAAATCGCCCTTAATTTATGCAAATAAAAATATTTCTTTATCTATTTTCAGCCAAAAAGAAACCTATCTGCAAGGCAAGGGATACACAGAATTAAGACCTGCCGTCCCAGAAAGTGTTACAGCAACACTCTATCTGAAGGTCAAAGACACGAATTTGCCGGAGGGGACAAAGGTGTATGTAGAAGACCATGAAGACATAAACCTTTGTGAAACTGAATATGATGTAGATATAACAGGCAATGCTGGTTGGACATCAACCTGGGGAGTAAAATACAAATCCACAAAAGTGAAAATTTATGTAAAGACTCCCGAGGAAACGGAAGAACCCAGTGATCCGACGGCCATCGGCAATACCGCGCAGGCCGAGACCGTGACAATAGCCAACACCGCAGGCGGCATCAGCATAACCAACCGCACCGGTGAGGAACTGCTCTACAGCATAACCGACATCAACGGGAAAATAATTCGCAGCGGAATTGCAAACATCGGCTGCAACAATGTGGAAATATTGGGACGAAACATTATATTTGCGGCCGTGACAACAAAATCGGGAAAAACCATCAAAAATGGAAAATTCATCACAAAATAAAGTAGCGAAGCGCCTGCCATGGGAAAAACCCGGCTTCAAGACTTTTGAAATTGACAAAAATATACAAGTGCAGGGAACGAGTGATTTGAGCGAATCGAGCGGTTGTATGCCAGAAAGCTATATGTCTACCCGCCGCAATGTGAACACCGACGTCGAAACGTCGTCGGGTTCGATGTTCGAGAGCAACAGCTTCAACGACAATCCGTTTACCACGGAATGACAGCCAGAGCGGCACACAGCCGCTTGCGAAACAAGAGATAACAAAAGCCCCGCAGGGAAACGAACCCTGCGGGGCTTTCTTTGTTTTGGCAGGCAAAGCAAAAAACATCGGGCCATGCCGCACAATTAGCGCAAAATTGCTAATTTTGGCATCGCCTTAACGAGGGAGACAAAAAACAAAACTTTCAAATTAACAATTCAAAAAACATCAAACAAATGGCAATCAGTTACAAACAACTGGGCTTGGTGAACACAAAGGAAATGTTTGCCAAAGCAGTTAAAGGCGGCTATGCAATTCCTGCATTCAACTTTAACAACATGGAACAGCTGCAGGCAATCATCATGGCAGCTGCCGAAACCAAATCGCCGGTCATCCTGCAGGTGTCGAAAGGCGCCCGCGCCTATGCCAACCAGACCCTTCTGCGCTATATGGCCGAAGGCGCCGTGGAATATGCCAAAGAGCTTGGCTGGGAGAACCCGCAGATTGTGCTTCACCTCGACCATGGCGACACGTTCGAGACCTGCAAGAGCTGCATCGACATGGGCTTCTCGTCGGTGATGATCGACGGCTCGTCGCTCCCCTACGAAGAAAACATTGCCCTGACCAAGAAGGTGGTTGAATACGCACATCAGTTCGACGTGACCGTTGAGGGCGAACTTGGCGTGCTTGCCGGCGTCGAAGACGAAGTGGCTTCGGAAGTTTCGCACTATACCAAACCCGAAGAAGTGGTCGACTTCACCAGCAAGACCGGCGTGGACAGCCTCGCCATCTCGATCGGCACATCGCACGGTGCCTACAAGTTCAAGCCCGAGCAGTGCACCCGCAACGCCGAAGGCAAGCTCGTGCCCCCGCCCTTGGCATTCGACGTGCTCGAAGCCATCGAAAAGCAGCTTCCGGGCTTCCCCATCGTGCTCCACGGCTCGTCGTCGGTTCCGCAAGACGAAGTGGACACCATCAACAAATTTGGCGGCAAACTGCCCGACGCTGTCGGCATTCCCGAAGAGCAGCTCCGCAAGGCTTCGAAGTCGGCCGTCTGCAAGATCAACATCGACTCTGACAGCCGCCTGGCCATGACCGCTGCCGTTCGCAAAGTGTTTGCCGAGAAGCCTGCCGAATTTGACCCGCGCAAATATCTGGGCCCGGCTCGCGACAACATGAAGAAACTCTATATGCACAAGATCGTCAACGTTCTTGGCAGCGACGGCAAGGCATAAGCCTCCGATTCGTATTATCGTAGAAAAAAAATGACGCCGGCCTCCGAAACATGGTTTCGGGGGCCGGCATTTTTGTTGCGCTCACGCGCGGCGGCAGGCAATCAGCCCACCATCCACTCGGTGATGTTCCGCTTGCGGCGCCCGAAATTCACGCCCACGCAAATCACCTCGCGCCGGTCGGCCGCATAGCGCGTGGCGTACTCGTGCCTGCGGATTTGCGTCAAAGCCTCATCGGCCGACGATTCAACTTTAAATTCAAAAAGATAGACGTATTTGTCCGTCTCCACAATGCAGTCGGCCCGCCCGAGATTGTTCTGCACCTCGGAGTACGTGGGCTGACCCATCAGCAGGAAGAAAA
>CALYZD010000066.1 GCA_945607565.1 uncultured Bacteroidales bacterium
GGGCGTGGTCACCAGCAGGCTGGCGTCGAACGGGTTGCTGCCCAGCTCGAAGTGGAAGCGACTGAGGCTGACCACGGTAGAGTCGGCCGGCCCGCCCGGATTCCTGACCGAGAGGTCGACGAAGATGTCGTTGAGCGACTTGGGCAGATCGGGATATTTTATCTTGCCGTCGTTGATTTTGAAGACGATGTCGAGCGCCGGAATGTGCTCCATGTCAACGTATTCGCCCTTCACATCGGCATAGAGTTCGAGCGAGCCGTCGACCGCCAGACCTTCGACGTCCTTGAGAAAGACGTCGGGCACCAGTGCGAGGATGGTGGCGAACTGCGTTTCGAGCGCGCCCAGCTTCAGGTCGAGCGCAATGGTCGAGTCCTTGAGCTGCGCCCAGCCGTCGAATGCGAGGGGCACGCCGCTGAAGTTGAGCGTATTGTCGCTGAAGGTGTATTTGTTGGCGGCCAGGTCGGCCTCGATGACGGCGTCGAAGTCGACGGTCGAGCCGCTCAGGTACTTGATCTGCTCAAAGATGACGTCAAGGCCGGCCACTGTCAGGTCGACGCCGAGCGTGGTCTTGTCGGCCGTCATGTCGCCGCCCACGGTGACGTCGAGGCCCTTGATGCGCGCGTCCACCTGCATCGTGGAGTCGATGTAGGCGATGTCGGCGTTGCGGATGCTGAACTCGCTGAGCTTGAGCGCAAAGCTGCTCTGCGTGGTGTCGGCTTCGGCCTCAGCCACGGTGTCGGGCTCGGAGGACTTGACTATGTCCCAGTTGGCGAGCGAGTCGGCCGTGACGATGCCGCGCACGGTCGGGTGGTCGACCAGAATCGAGTTGATGTCGATGCGGCTCGACAGCGCGCTCATCACGTCGACATCGGCATAGAGCAGGTCGACGGCGAAAAGCGTGTCGGTCTCGAAGCGTCCCTTGCCCACCACGCTGAGCCCTTCGAGGCTGACGCGCAGGTCGGGGAAACTGCTGATGAGCGAGAGCGAGAACGAATCGTAGTCGACTGTGGCGTCGAGCATGTTGTTGACTTCGCGCTTCACGATTTTCTCGATCGGGCCTTTCAGAATCATCGGCAGCACCAGTAAAAGTATCAGGATGACTGCCACCACTATTCCTGTGATTTTAAGTGCTTTCTTCATATCGGTTTCTGTGTTTTTGTTATGATTGTTGAATGATTGATGTCAATTTGACCGCTCAGGCTATCGGAACTGCTCGGCCTGCTTCTTGCGGGCGGGCGCCACGATGCTTTCGGGCACGAACTTCCAGTTGCCGAGCGGGCGGACGTCGAGCGTCTTCTGCTTGGCGAAGTCCTGAATCATCAGATAGCGCAGGTCGGTGTTGAACGAGCGGACGATGCGTTCGCCTATCTGTGCCGAGGGGATGCCGGCGCCGAACTCGAGGTGGCCGCCGCCGCCGTTGCCGCGATAGCTGTTGACGGCCACGGTGTAGGTGGCCTCGGGGTCAAAGTCGCGCCCGTCCGACATGCGCAGGATGCTGACGCGGTGGCCCTTGGGCTTGGTGACGTCGACCTCATAGTCGATGCCGGCTGCCGAGTCGAAATTGTAGTATTTGTTGAGCAGACGGCCCCGGCTGTTGACCTTGAGCAGGTTGCCGCCGTTGGTTTCGGGGTTGTCGACCCACATATTGTAGCTGTATTCGAGATAGTCCTTCACCTCGGCGCCGGTCATTTTCAGGGCGTAGAGCGAGTTTTCGTAGCGATAGATGCTGAACATGCGCCCCACGGTGACCATGCCGGCCGGCAGCGTGACATCGATGAGCAGCGGTGCCGAGAAGCTGATGTCGGCGCCGGTGCAGGCCAGCATGGTGCGGTGCACCATGTCGACGAAGGCCGAGCTGCCGAAGAGCGACTCGTAGGCTCTGACGCTTTTCTTGAGCGTGCAAATCTCCTTGCCGGCGTAGGCCTTGACGGCGGCAATCTGCGGCGCGAACTCGGCGAGGAAGGCCTTGTCGGGCCCGGCCGAGATGACCGAAATCAGTTCGCTGCTCACGTTCTTGGTGCCGTCGGCCTTGAAGTCGATGGTCAGCAGAGCCACGTTGCGCGACGACACGCCGGCATCGCACAGCACCACCTCGCTGCCGTCCGACGATTTGAGGCGGCCGTTGTAGAGCTTGTGGTCGTGGCCGAAGAGTATTGCGTCGAAGCCCGGAACGCGCTCGGCCACAAGGGCTACGGCGTTCTCGTTCTTGTAGGTATCGGCATTCTGATTGCCATAATTATGGTCGATGCCGGCGTGGAAGAGGCCGATGACAGCGTCGGGCTTTTCGGTGGCGCGGATGTGTGCCATCCACTTGGCGGCGCTCTCCACCATGTCCTCGAACTCCATTCCGCTCCAGAAGCTGCTGTGGAGCCAGTGTGGGATGTGCGGCGTCACCAGGCCGAGCACGGCTATGCGGCGGCCGGCTATCTCGAAGACCTTGTAGGGCTCGAAATAGGGCTTGCCGTCGGAGGTGCGCACGGCGTTGGCGCCCAGAATCGGCATCTCGCACTGGCGGACGTACTTGTCGTAGACGGTGTGGGTGGTTTCGATGTCGTGGTTGCCGATGCAGACGGCGTCGTACTTCATGTAGTTAAGCACCTTTGGCGCAACGTGTTTCGACACGGTGTCGACAAAATTGTAGTAGTAGACCACTGGAGTGCCCTGCAGGACGTCGCCGCAGTCGAGCAGCATGACGTTTTCGGCAGTGTCGCGCACGGTCCTGACGTAGTTCGAGACGTGAGCCATGCCGAAGTCGCGATCTTCCTGGCTGACAAAGTCGTAGGGGAAAAACGAGCCGTGAATGTCGGTTGTGCAGATGACGTTGATTTTCTGCGCCGACGCCAATGTGCCGACCGCCGCGAGCAGCAGCAGACAGCGCAATTTCAGTGTTTTCATTTTCTGTTCTCTGTATTTAGTTAAACTATTCATTCGAGGGTATATTCCTGACTGCAAGTGCATCCGGCCAGCCGGCGGCGCACCTCGTCCACAAATAAACGCATTTTTTCGTCAACTGCCGTGGGCAGATTCGAAATGTCGCTTCCGGCGGGCAGAATTTTATAGTTCTTCAGCTGCGAGTCGACCGGGCGCGCCACGTAGGTGATGCAGTGTCGGCAGTCGGTCAGGCGCGTGCCCTGCGGCGTCTTTTCGAATGTCAGACGCACGGTGAGGCCGCCGGCGGTGAAGTCCTTGGTCATGTTCGATAGGTAGTTGCCCAGCGAGTAGACCACCAGGTGCTGCCCTCCGCGGTCGTCGGCCATCATCTCCATGGTCTGCACGGTGTGCGGATGCGAGCCGATGACGTGGTCCACGCCCTGGTCTATCAGCCACCGGGCCAGCTGCCTCTGCCCGTCGTTGGGCTCGGCCTTGTACTCGTCGCCCCAGTGCATGTTGGCGATTATCAGGTCGGGACTGCTCTGGCGGGCGCGCTCAATGTCGGCCTTCATCTGCCGCCGGTCGATGCGGTTGACGATGGCGGGCTTGCGGTCGGGCAGGCCGTTGGTGCCGTAGGTGTAGTTGAGCAGGGCTATGCGGATGCCGTTCTTCTCGACCACTGCGGGATAGCGCGCGCAGCGGTCGAGCGAGTCGAGATAGGTGCCAAGCTGCACATAGCCAAGCGAATCGATGGTGCGTATGGTGCGTTCGAGGCCGGCGCGCCCCTTGTCGAGGCAGTGGTTGTTGGCCGTCAGGAAGACGTCGAAGCCGGCGCGCGTCATGGCTTCGAAGTAGTCGTCGGGCGCGCTGAACTGCGGGTAGCCCTTGTAGGGCGGGCCGCCCAGTGTCACCTCGAAGTTGCAGATGGCCACGTCGGCCGAGGCCACGTCGGCGCCGACGGCCTCGAAGCATACGTCGTAGGCGTAGGTGCCGTCGGGCTGCCTGGCGGCCGTGATCTGCGGCGCGTGCTGCATCATGTCGCCCGCAAACAGCAGGCTGACCGTCTGTGTGTCGGCGGTCTGGGCCGACGCCGCCATGCTCATCAGGGCGGCAATGGTTGCGATGTGTCGTGTCATGGCCGGTCGTTCATTCTGATTACGATGCCGGCGCGGTAGCCCAGCAGCTGGCCGTCGTCGTCGCGCATGGCGTAGGCCACCATCACTTTGATTGTTTTCTTGTCGAATGTCAGACTTTCGGCGTCGAACATCCAGCGCTCCCAGAAGAGCAGCCGCTCCACGCAGTCGCGGTCGTAGCGCGGGTCGGCCTCCATGTCCTTCACCTCTTCGAGGGTCAGCGGGCGGTTGTCGAAATAGTCGGTCACTTCGGCGCGGCGGTGGTAGACGGCGTCGAACAGAGCGTCGACGAGCCGTGCGCGGTCGAGGCCCTTGAGACAGTCGGCCTGCCAGGCGTCGGCAGTGTCGGTCGGCACAAGGTCGACGGTGTAGACAATCGTGTCGGCCACGGGTGCCGGCGCCTTGCCAGCGGTGGGCGGCGTGCCCGGTGTGCAGGCTGCGGCGGCCGCAACGGCCATTGCCGCCAGTGTTTTCGCTATCTGATTCATCGTTCAAAAGTTAGTCGCTGGCCGCGCACGGTTGTGTCGACCTTGCCGTCGATGCAGGCGTGATGCCCGTTGACGAACGTGTGTATCACTTTGTGTTTCAGTTCGGTGCCTTCGAGCGGCGACCATCCGCACTTGTAGAGGATGTTGTCGCGAGTCACCGTCCACGGGCGGCGGGCCACCAGCACCAGGTCGGCCTTGAAGCCCTGCCGCACGAATCCGCGACCCTTGATACCGAAGAGCCTTGCCGGCGCGTGGCACATCTTGTCGACCACGGCCTCGTAGCTCCACAGGCCCTGCGCGGCCATGTCGAGCATGGCGGGCAGCGAGTGCTGCACCATCGGTCCGCCCGACGGCGCGTCGAAATAGGGGCGGTCTTTCTCGGCCGGGGTGTGCGGCGCATGGTCGGTGGCCACCACGTCGAGGCGGCCGTCGGAGAGAGCGCGGCGCAGTTCGCTGCGGTCGGCCTCGGCCTTGACCGACGGGTTCCACTTGATGCGCGACCCGAAGCGCTCGTAGTCGGCGTCGGTGAACCAGAGGTGATGCACGCAGACCTCGGCCGTCACGCGCTTGCCCTCGATGGGGCCGGCGTCGAAGAGCCGCATCTCGGCCGCCGACGACAGGTGGAGCACATGCAGGCGCGTGCCGTAGCGGTGGGCCAGCTCCACGGCGCGGGCCGTGGACCGGTAGCAGGCCTCGGCCGAGCGGATGAGGCTGTGGACGGCGAAGGGAGGATTGCCGCCGTAGATGCCGCGATAGCGCTCGATGTTGGCACGGATGGTCGCCTCGTCCTCGCAGTGGGTGGCGACTATGGCCGGCGCTTCGGCAAAGATGCGCGAGAGCGACGTCTCGTTGTCGACCAGCATGTTGCCCGTCGACGAGCCCATGAACACCTTGATGCCGCACACCTTGGCGAAGTCGGCGCGGCGGACCTGGTCGAAATTGTCGTTGGTGGCGCCGATGTAGAACGAATAGTTGGCCACCGACGTCTGCGCGGCGCGCTCGTATTTCTGTTCGAGCAGCTCGAGCGTGGTGGTCTGAGGCACGGTGTTGGGCATGTCCATGAACGAGGTGACGCCTCCGGCCACTGCGGCGGCCGATTCGGAGGCGATGTCGGCCTTGTGTATCAGGCCGGGCTCGCGGAAGTGCACCTGGTCGTCGATGACGCCGGGCAGCAGCATCATGCCGTCGGCCTCCAGCACGCGGTCGGCCTCGGGCAAAGCGTCGGACTCGGCATAGACGCCGGCAATCAGCTCGCCGTCTATCAGGACGCTGCCGCGCATGTGCCGGCCTTCGTTATGGATTTCGGCGTTGCGAATCAGAGTCTTCATCGGTCGGGGCGTTTGTAGGTTCTGAAAAAGCTGCCCAGCTTCATCCTGACGACGCCGAGGATGGCTTCGCTGAAGATGCCGCCGCTCATCTTGGACGATCCGCGCTTGCGGTCGGTGAAGATGATGGGCACCTCCACTATGCGGAATCCGAACTTCGAGGCGGTGAATTTCATCTCGATCTGGAAGCCGTAGCCCTTGAGCCGGATGCGGTCGAGGTCGATGGTCCGCAGCACGCGGCTGCTGTAGCACACGAATCCGGCCGTGGTGTCCATTATCTTCATCCGCGTTATCAGCCTGACGTAGACCGACGCGAAATAGGACATCAGCACGCGCCCCATCGGCCAGTTGACCACGTTGACGCCCGAGATGTAGCGCGAGCCTATCGACATGTCGGCGCCGCCCTCGGCGCAGGCCTTGTAGAGCTCCACCAGGTCGTGCGGCGGATGCGAGAAGTCGGCGTCCATCTCGAAGACATAGTCGTAGCCGTGGTCGAGCGCCCAGCGGAACCCGGTGATGTAGGCCGTGCCGAGGCCGAGCTTGCCTTTGCGCTCGAGCATGTGGAGGCGACCGTCGGATTCGGGCATCATGCGGCGGACTATGTCGGCGGTGCCGTCGGGCGAATTGTCGTCGATGACGAGCACGTGAAAGACAACGGGCAGCCCGAACACGGCTCTGATTATCTGCTCGATGTTCTCCCGCTCGTTGTAGGTGGGTATGATGACTACGTTGTTTGTCATTCTATTGGAAAAGGTAATGTTAAAATGGTGTTCAGTCGGTGTTTCTGAGGATGGCTTCGATGCGGCCGAGCTCGTCGGCTCCGAGGGGCGGCGCCAGGAGTGCCTGCATGCTGTCGTCGAGCTGGCGGGTCGACGATGCGCCCACCAGCACCGACGTGACGCGCGAATCGCGCAGGTTCCACTGCAGTGCCATCTGGGCCAGCGTCTGGCCGCGGCCTTCGGCCAGGGCGTTGAGCTTCACTATCTTGTCCATCTTTTCGTCGGTCAGATGCTCGGGGCGGAGGAAGTGGGCGCGCTCCATGCGCGAGCCGTGCGGTATGCCGCCGAGATAGCGGTTGGTGAGCAGCCCCTGCGCCAGTGGCGAGAAGGTTATCAGCCCCACGCCCCATTCGCCGGCGAGGTCGGTCAGGCCGTCTTCTATCCAGCGGTCGAACATGTTGTAGCGCGGCTGGTGGATGAGGCACGGCGTGCCGAGGCTGTGCAGCACCTCGAAGGCGCGCTTGGCCTCGGCCGGACGGTAGTTGGAGATGCCCACGTAGAGCGCCTTGCCCTGCCGCACCACGTGGTCGAGCGCCGACATGGTCTCCTCGATGGGCGTGTTGGGGTCGGGCCGGTGCGAATAGTAGATGTCGACATAGTCGAGCCCCATGCGGCGGAGGCTCTGGTCGAGGCTGGCAATCATATACTTGCGCGAGCCCCAGTCGCCATAGGGGCCGTCCCACATGGTGTAGCCGGCCTTGGTCGAGATTATCATCTCGTCGCGGTGGGTGCCCAGGCCTTCGCGGAGCACGCGGCCGAGGGTCTGCTCGGCGGTGCCGGGCTCGGGCCCGTAGTTGTTGGCCAGGTCAAAGTGCGTTATTCCGCTGTCGAAGGCATGCCAAAGGATGTCCTTGGCGTTGGCATAGTCGTCTACCGACCCGAAGTTGTGCCACAATCCCAGCGAGATTGCCGGCAGCAGCAGTCCGCTGCGTCCACATCGATTGTATATCATAGCGTTTCGTCGTTTTTAGGTTCCGTTCAGTGTGTGTCAGGCCGCCGCGCGGGCATCGGCCTGCCGTCCGGTTCTGACGTTTTACGGTCATCGCAGATGACAATAGGGCAAATTTAGCAACATATCGACTCAAAACAAACGCCAATCTCACGAGGCGGCAATTTATCTTGACCGCCGGCCCTCGGGCGCACAAATAGGGTGGCGCCGCCGCGCGGTTTTCGGCAAAGATTGCTTATTTTGCAGGCGATACAATTGTTGCGAAACAATGTTTCATCGGCATCCGTCGCGACAACGGGTGTATATTTGTGATTGTTTGGACGTTCGGCCTCCGGCCGGCGTCCTTTTTTCGTTCTGTGGCCGTCACAGTGCGTTTTGTTTGCTAACTTTGTGAAATGCATGCCCGGCCGCGACGCGCCCGGGCGGTGCACCCTATCTATCAGTCAGGACACCAAAAAACAGATCAGAAAACGATGACAAAACTCGGTTCACTCCTTGTGGTAGACGACAACAAAAGCATCCTGACATCGGTCAAGATGCTGATGGAACCGTATTTCGACCACATCTACACCCTGTCGACCCCCAACGGCATAGCCAGCCACATGCAGCGCGAACGCCTCGAAGTGGTCCTGCTCGACATGAACTTCCATGCCGGCATCAACAATGGCAACGAAGGCCTCTACTGGCTGCGCTACATCAAAGAGCGCCAGCCCGATGCGCGCGTGGTGCTCTTCACGGCCTATGCCGACATCAATCTGGCGGTGACGGGCATCAAGGAGGGCGCGGCCGACTTTGTGGTCAAGCCGTGGGACAACGACAAGATGGTCGAGGCCCTGACGCAGGGCGGCGGCCTGCGCGCCAGACGCCGCGACGAGCAGGACTCGGAGTCGGCGATGTACTGGGGCAGCAGCCCGGCCATAGAGCCGCTGAGGCGCATGGTGGAGCGCACGGCCCACACCGACGCCAACATCCTGATAACCGGCGAAAACGGCACTGGCAAGGAGATGCTGGCACGCGAGATTCACCGCCTGTCGCCCCGACGCGTCAACGCCATGGTGAGCGTCGACATGGGCGCCGTCACCGAGACGCTTTTCGAGAGCGAACTGTTCGGGCACATCAAGGGCTCGTTCACCGACGCACACGCCGACCGCGTGGGACGCTTCGAAGCGGCCGCCGGCAGCACGCTCTTTCTCGACGAGATAGGCAACATCCCGTACCACCTGCAGGCCAAGCTGCTGACGGCGCTCCAGCAGCGCCAGATAATCAGGGTGGGCAGCAACAAGCCCGTGCCCATCGACATACGCCTGATCTGCGCCACCAACCGCAACGTGTGGCAGATGGTCGAGGAAGGCTCGTTTCGCGAAGACCTGCTCTATCGCATCAACACCATCCACCTCGAAATCCCGCCCCTGCGCGAGCGCGTGGACGACATCGTGCCGCTGGCCGAAATATTCATCAGCCGCAAGGCGCAGCAATATCACCGCAAGGTGACCGGCCTGACCGACGCCGCCGCACAGCTGCTGCAGAAGCAGGCCTGGCCGGGCAACATCCGCGAGCTGGAGCACACCATCGAAAAGGCCGTCATCATTGCCGAGGGAACCAGCATAGGCACGGCCGACCTCTCGTTTGCCGAGAGCAAGAAGCAGGCGCCGCAGCAGCCCAAGGCCACCACGCTCGAAGACATGGAGTGCAACATGATACGCGCCGCCATCGACGACTGCCACGGCAACCTGTCGCTTGTGGCGCAGCAGCTCGGCATCTCGCGCCAGACCCTCTACAACAAAATGAAGCGCTATGGCATCTGAATATTTCCGCGCCATCCGCCGGCACCTCTACTTCGGCGTGGCCGTGCTGACCGCCGGAAGCGTGGGCGCCACCATCGGGTTCGTGCGCGACCGCGAACTGCTGATGCTGGCGGGGATAGTGACGGCGTTCTACGGCTGGGGGCTGATTGTGCAGAACAGCCGGCGCAACGCCAACAAGCTCAACATGCTGGTCGACGCCATTGCCAACAACGACTTCTCGCTCAAGTTCTCGGGACGCCACCTTTCGTTCGACGAACGCACCATCAACAGCGCCCTCAACCGCATGGCCGACATCCTGCGGCACGAAAAAATCAACACCGCGCAGCGCGAACAGTTCTACTCGCTGATTCTCAACTGCGTCAAGACCGGGATTGTGGCCATCGACGAGCGCGGATATGTGGTGCAGACCAACGACGAGGCGCTCAAGACGCTCAACATGAACGTCTTCACGCATCTGCGCCAGCTCAACCGCATCGACCCGCAGCTCGAAACCACGCTGGCCAACATCGAGCCGGGCGAGCGCAAGCACATCTCGCTGATGAACGGCACGCGCGAGACGCACCTGATTGTGCGCACGTCCAAGACCGTCCTGCAGGGCAAGAACGTCAAGATCTACGCCATGGACGACATCCACACCGAAATGAACGAGAAGGAAATCGACGCATGGATCAAGCTCACGCGCGTCCTGACGCACGAGATAATGAACTCGATAGCGCCCATCACATCGCTCAGCGACACGCTCCTCAAGTCGGCCGGCGACGAACTGCCGCAGCGCGCCCGCGAAGGCATCAGCGTCATCCGCAACACGTCCGAAGGCCTGATGACGTTCGTCGAGTCGTTCCGCAAATTCTCGGCACTTCCCACGCCCAAGCCCGTCCTGATCGACGTCAGGCAGATGCTGGCCGAGACTTCCGAACTGGCCGGCTGCCACGGCGACACGCCCATCAGCATTCGCGTCAACCCGGCCGACCTGATTGTCTATGCCGACCCCAACCTGATCAGGCAGGTGATTGGCAACATCATCAAGAACGCCATCGAAGCCATCGCCGAGTCGGGCGTGGGCGACAGAATAGCCATCAACGCCTATGCCGACGGCGACAATGTGATAATCGAAATCGCCAACAACGGCCCCGTGATTCCCGAGGCATGCGCCGAGCAGATTTTCGTGCCCTTCTTCACCACCAAGGACAAGGGCAACGGCATCGGGCTGAGCGTGTCGAGGCAGATAATGCGCCTCTCGGGCGGCAACATCGCCCTGCGCCGCGTCCCGACGGCCAAGTTCCCAACCGTCTTTGTGCTGACGTTCAACTGAAAAGGCCTGCCGCGCGGACTCTCTCCGGCAGCAGGCCTTGCGGTGTCGACGCGGTGCGTCCCGCTTCTATCTTTCCGTTCTCAGTTTCAGATTTTTATATCGATGCGGCCGCCGTTGGGCAAGGCTTCGAACACCACGCTTCCGTCGGCTTCGTCGACACGGACTCCGGCCACGCCGACCGTCTGCCCGCCAACCGTCTGTGTCACCTCCACGTGCGGCGTGCCGGCCGGAATGCGGCAGCGGAGCGTCAGCGGCATGTCGAACAGGGCATCGTCCAGGCCGTCGTCGAGCACAAACGAGAGGCGATTGCCCTCGGTGCGGACGTCGGTAATCTGCGCGTCCCTGCGCTCACGGGCATACATGGCCACGTTGCCGAACGAATCGACCCAATAGGTCTGCGGGTCGGACGCCACAAAGCCTACCAGCCGCTCCAGATCGGCGCTCGCTATGGGCGAATAACCGCCGTCGTCGTCGATACCGTGGAACAGCAGCACGCACCAGCCCTGAGTGTCGGCCGCCTGCGCAAAGAGGGCTTCGATGGCCGGGGCCGAATTGTAGCCGCTCTGGTCGCCGCAGCCTATCGAGCTGATGTTCATGAACGACTGCGGGATGGACGTCTCGATGTAGCCCTGGCAATGGCGCGCGGCAAAAAAGCGCGAGGCCACCAGCGCACTGTCGGCAGGCGCGCAGAACGGGTAAGCTATGGTGCGGCAGGCGCCCGCGCGGACGCTGTCGGCTATCAGCTGCTGCGCGCCGAACATCTGGGTGGCGGCCGAGTCGGGCGTCAGCTCCGACAGGTTGGGGTGCGACAGCGTGTGGCAGGCTATCTCGTGGCCCGAGGCGTCGGCATCGCGCACGGCCTGCCAGTTGCCGACCCAGTCGGTGGTCAGGAACAGCGTCAGATGCAGACCATGACTGTCGAAAAGCGGGACGGCCTTGGCAAACTGGTTGGGGCAGCCGTCGTCGAAGGTGAACGACACGGCCGAGCGCGCGCCGCCCCTGAATGCCTCGACCCGGCAGTCGAAGTCGCAGCCCTCGAAAGTGCGCGACGTGCAGGCCGACATCAGCACGACGGCCGCAGAAATGAACATTATCTTCATGATTTATAACGGTTTTTGATTGGTTCCGAATGGTCTGATGGCGTAAATTTACGCAAAGACGCATCCAAAACAAAAAAAGCCACACCCGAAACTCCAAGGCTCCGGATGCGGCACAAAACGTTCTGGAATGCTGTCAGGTCAGTTCCGACGGCTGTTGAAAATCATGACATAATAGAGCAGCGTGGCCAGCGACGACAAGGCCGCAATCACGTAGGTGTAGGCGGCCCACTTCAGGGCGTCGAAGGCCATGGGCTGGGTGTCGGGCGTGGTGATGCGGGCCGTGCGCAGCCATGCGAGGGCTCGGCGGCTGGCGTCGATCTCGACCGGCAAGGTGATGAAGCTGAACAGCGTGGTGAGGGCAAAGAGCACTATGCCCGCCAGCAACAGCCCGGGAAAAACGTTCAAGAGCACCATGCCGGCCAGCAGAATCCACTGCACCCATTGCGACGCGAAACTGACCACCGGCACCAGCGACGAGCGCAGGTTCAGAAAAGCGTACGACCGGGCGTGCTGCACCGCGTGGCCGCACTCGTGAGCCGCCACGGCCGCAGCCGCTATGCTGCTGCCGTTGTAGACGTCGTGGCTCAGATTGATGGTGCGCGTGGTCGGGTCGTAGTGGTCGGTCAGCTGCCCGCCAACCGAGCCCAGCTTGACGCCCGTGATGCCGTGGTCGCGCAGCATCTGCACCACCACGTCGCGCCCCGTCATGCCATTGGCAGTCGGCACCTGCGAATATTTCTTGAATCTCGACTTCAGCGTGTTGCCTATCAGCCAGCTGATGAGCGTGAAGGCGATGAAAATCATCCAAATTGTTCCCATTGCAGTTTCGTTTTTTTTGGTTCAGGTAGACACCTTGCAAAAACTGTGCCTCATTCACTCCGACACCAATGTGTCACACTTGCTAACATTATTCAGCTGCCGGCATTGCATTTTTCTTCTATTTTGCATCAGCAATCGGCAAGATGCGAAGCTATCCGGCTGCAGAATGTCAGAGCCTATCACTAATTTCGGCCAATCAATAAAAAATGACACGACGATGAACGATTTCAACCTCTACACCCCGACCGAAATCATTTTCGGCCGCGACACCGAACTCAAAACCGGCCAGACCGTCAGGCGGCATCAGGCTTCGCGCGTGCTTGTGGTCTGCGGCGGACAGTCGGCACGCCGCAGCGGCCTGCTCGGGCGCATCGAGCGCAACCTCGACGAAGCCGGCATAGCTCACACGCTGCTCGACGGCATCCACCCCAACCCGCTCGACGACAAGGTCTACGAAGGCATCGACCTGTGCCGCCGACACAGCATCGAAATGATTCTGGCCGTGGGCGGAGGCTCTGCTATCGACACCGCCAAAGCCATTGCCGTGGGCGCGCCCTACGACGGCGACTTCTGGGACTTCTTTGCCGGCACCGCCAGAGCGCAGACGGCACTGCCCATCGGCGTCGTCCTGACCATCCCGGCCGCAGGCAGCGAAGGCTCGGGCAACTCCGTCATCACACGCCGCAGCGGACTGCTGAAACTCGGCATCCGCTACCACCGGCTGCTCCGCCCCAGATTCGCCATCATGAACCCCGAACTGACATTCACACTGCCGCCATTCCAGACGGCCTGCGGCATAGTGGACATGATGGTCCACATCCTCGAACGCTACTTCACCAACACCGCCGGCGTCGACCTGACCGACCGCCTCTGCGAAGGCCTCCTGACCTCGATCATGGCGCAGGCCGACGCCGTCATGACCGACCCCGCCGACTACGACGCACGCGCCAACATAATGCTTGCCGGCACGCTGGCACACAACGGCCTGTGCGGCGTGGGGCGCGAAGAAGACTGGGCGACGCACTATATGGAGCACGAACTGAGCGCACTCTACGACGTGGCGCATGGCGCCGGCCTTGCCGTGATGCTGCCGGCCTGGATGACATTCGTCGCCCCACGCAACCCCGGCCGGCTGGCCCAGCTTGGCCGGCGCGTCTTCGGCATCAGCCCCTCCCTCGACGCCACCGCAGCCGCCCAACAGACCACGCTGGAAATGAAGCGCTTCTTCGGCCGCCTCGGCATGCCGGCCAACTTTGCCGACATCGGCGCCGACCCTGCCGACATCGACACATTGGTCAGCAAGCTGCACACCAACAAGGGCGAAACGGTCGGATTCTACTGCCGCCTCGACCGCGCCGCTACCAGAGAAATATTCACCATAGCAGCCCATCAATGAAACGATTATCCGCAGCCGCCATGCTGATTGCCACACTGACCATCGGCCTGAAGACCGACGCGCAAAAAGTGGACGCCCGCATCAGATACGACGAAGAAATCGGCTTCCTGACCCGCTGGCGATTTGAGGGGACGGGGCAGATGCTGGTCGGCAACCACAACTCGCCGTGGCGCGCCGCCGTGGTCGAAAGCCGCGCACTGTTCAAGGCCGGCGCGCTGATCGACATCGTGGGGAAACTCCGCCTCGGATTTGCCGGCTACGCCAGTTCGGACAACACCGACTGCGAATGGAGCCTTGGCGAAGGGCTCCGCATCGAAAACAGACCGCACCGCAGACTCCGGATGCAGCACTGCGCGATGCTCGAACAGCGGAAAATGACATATCGGCCGTCACACATCAAAAAAAGCAGCTCGAGAATCATGTATTCGCTGGCCCTGCGCCACGACCTGGGCCGGCAGCAAAAACTGTTTGTGGGCGCATCGGGCAGAATCTTCGGCAACATGAAGAGCGAATACAAGCCGGCCAATCTGTTCCAATACGCCGCGGTCGGCGTGGCCCTCGGCTGGCACCTGAACGACCGCATCGACGCCGGCCTCGACTACACGTACCACATGGCCGACAGCAAGCACATCACCTTCGGCGAGCAGAACAGGCTCAACTCGTTCGAATTCTTTTTCAGACATCGAATCGAACTGTAGACCATGTCTTATTTAAACCACATACAAATTGTGCGCAAATTCGCAGTTGCGCGATACAGATAATGGAAAAGCATATACATTTGCACATACAAAAATCTAAAAACAGAAATATTATGGCATACGTAATTAAAGATGACTGCATTTCTTGCGGAACTTGCGCAGGCGAATGTCCTGTTGAAGCAATCAAAGAAGGCAGCGAACACTACGAAATTGACGCTGAAAAATGCATTGATTGTGGCACATGCGCTGGTGCTTGCCCGACAGAAGCTATCGTTCCGGGCGAATAAGGCAACGCATTCACAGACATCACTAAAACGGCTTGGCGCAAACGCGTTGAGCCGTTTTTTTCTTGTTCAATCATCAGACATCCAACCATGAGAAAAGTCATCGGAATAGGCGAAACCGTATTCGACATCATATTCGACCGCGACAACCGGCCCATAAGCGGCAAACCGGGCGGCTCGGTCTACAATGCCATGATTTCGCTGGGGCGATGCGGCGTGCCGGCAACGTTCATCAGCGAGGTGGGCAACGACCGTGTGGGCGACATCATCAAATCGTTCATGCGCGACAACGGCGTGGACGTCAGCCACATCTGCACGTTCGAGGGGAGCAAGTCGCCGCTGGCTTTGGCATTTCTTGACGAAAACCGTAACGCGCAGTACCAGTTCTACAAAGACTACCCCGCCCAGCGCCTCCGGTTCGACATCCCGCCCAGCGCCTCCGACGACGTGCTGCTCATGGGCTCCTACTTCGCGCTCATGCCTCAACTGCGCCCGCAAGTGAAGTCGCTGCTCGACTCGGCCCGCAGCCACGGCGCGCTAATCTACTACGACGTCAACTTCAGGCGCACCCACGCCCACGAACTGAACCGGCTGATGCCCACGCTGTCAGAAAACTTCGATTATGCCGACATAGTCAAAGGCTCCGACGAAGATTTCGAAATAATCTTCGGCACCAGCGACATCGAAAGCATTTACCGGCAACACATCGAGCCGCATTGCAAGGTTTTTGTATGCACACGCGGAGCGCACGGAGTGGAACTTTTCGCACCGGGCACACACCTGCACGTGCCGTCGCGACCTATCGAACCCGTGAGCACCGTCGGCGCCGGCGACAGTTTCAATGCCGGATTCATCTACGGACTGCTCCGGCAAGGCATCGGCCACAGCACCCTCGACACGCCCACCGCCCACGCCGCACTGAAAAACGCCATGCAGCACGGCGTGGCATTCTCTG
>CALYZD010000067.1 GCA_945607565.1 uncultured Bacteroidales bacterium
TGCTATCCCTCTAACACACATGGCGTTCTGTTTTTTGGTGACAGGTGCAAAGATACAGAATTTTATCACTCTGAAGAGACACTGTCATTTTGCCGGCAGCCGCAGAACAGCGACTGTTGTTTGACGCGTGAGCCTTCCGTGTGGCGGCGGCGCAAAAAAAACGGCAGGCCGGCGTACGCCCGTGCGAGTATGTCCGTATATTTGCGGCGTTTTGTTCTGCGCGCTTCCGTCGCGAAGCCCAGATTAAAAGGGAATCCGGTGCAAGTCCGGAACAGTCCCGCTGCTGTGAGCCCGTACCAGGACGTCCGGTTCATCACCATTGCCACTGCCATGCCCTGCGGGGCGGGCGGGAAGGCGAACCGAGACGTGGGCGAGTCAGAAGACCTGCAAAACACATCATAAGATGCGCGGCCGCTTTCGAGGAAAAGGGGGCCGGGCGACAGGACATAACTATCAGACCGACAGGGACAATGAAGAGTGGAACGGCTCCGCTCGGCGTCCTGCTGTGTGCCTTTGCCATGCAGCAGGGGGCGGTAGCGCAGCATCGTGCCGACAGCATCGGTACACGCAATCATCTGCTGACCACGGTGACGGTGGAGGCCCAAGCCATGCCCGCCGCCGCCATGGGCACTGCGCCCGTGCAGACGATGGACGGCATCAGAATGGCCGACCTCGGGCTGCAGAGCGTGGCCGACGCCGCCATGCGCTTTGCCGGCACCAACGTGCGCGACTATGGCGGCATCGGCGGGCTCAAGACGGTGTCGGTGCGCAACATGGGGGCGACCCACACGGCCGTGAGCTACGACGGCATCGTTGTCAGCAACACGCAGGCCGGCCCGGTCGACATCGGCATGTTCGCCATCGAAAACGTGGGCTCGGTGAGCCTTGCCGTGGGCCAGCCAGACGACATGCTGCAATCGGCACGAGCCTGCGCGTCGGCCGCCGTCCTCGACATTGGGCGGGCGCGGCCAAGCATAGGGCGCAGGCAGACGAAGGCGGGGCTGAACCTGCGCGGAGGGTCGTTCGGATACGCGACGGCCGGCCTGGTGCTGGCCCGATGCACGGCCGACAGCTCCGTGATTAGCGCCAATGCCGGCTACTGCCGCGCCGACGGCATCTATCCGTTCAGGCTGGTCAACGGGCAGCAGACCACCACCGAGCACCGCACCAATTCGGACGTCGGGACGTGGCACGCCGAGGTGGACGCATCGCACGCCTTGGGACCGCGCGCACGCATGGAGGCCACGGCCTTCGGCTACGACTCGCGCCGAGGGCTGCCCGGCGCCGTCAGGCTCTACAACAGCCAGTCGGACGAGCGGATGCACGAGAGGCATCTGTTTGTGCAGACTACCTGTGAGCACGACGCCGCGCCACGATGGCAGATGAAGTACAGGGCCAAATACACCTTTTCGGGCAACCGCTACGAGGACTTCGGCGCCGAATATCCCGACGGCCGGATAGAAGAGAACTACCGGCAGAACGAGCTCTACGCCTCGGCCGCCGCGCGCTGGACCGCCGCACCGTGGCTGACGGCCGGCGCGGCGCAGGACATGGCCGTGGTGAGCCTGTGGTCGGACCTGGCCGAGTGCCCGATGCCCACGCGCTACGCCTCGACCACGGCCGCACGCCTGCGAGGCTCGTGGGCGCGCGCCACGGCCGACCTGATGCTGGTGGCGACGCTTGTGACCGACCGCGTCGAGAAAGGCGAACGGCCGCGCGACAAACGCAACCTCGCGCCGTCGGTGGGGCTGAGGCTGAGGCCTTGGGACGCCACGGCACTCTACGTCAGGGCGTTGTGCAAGAGCACCTATCGCATCCCGACCTTCAACGACCTCTACTACTACCGCATGGGCAACCGCACCGTGCGCCCCGAAAAGGCCGTCGAATATAACCTTGGCTTGGCGTGGCACGGAGCGCTGCCGGCCGTGGGCGGGAGGCTGACGATAACGGCCGACGTCTACCACAACGACGTGAAAGACAAGATTGTGGCCTTCCCCGGGACCTACATCTGGCGGACGGTCAACTATGGCAGGGCGCGCATCAGGGGCATCGACGCCACCGTGTCGGCCGGCATAGGCTTGGGGCGCGCTGCACGGCTCGACGTCGACGCGTCGGGCACGGTGCAGGAGGCCGTCGACGTGGAGCCGACATCGGCCACGCACGGATGCCAGCTGGCCTACACGCCCAAGCGCAACGGCAGCGTGCAGGGCGTGCTGACGGTGGCGCGCTGGAGCGTCGGCTACTCACTGACGGCCGTGGGCAAACGCTACTACATGGCGCAGAACAAGCCTGAGTATCAGATAAAAGGCTACACCGAGCAATCGGTCAGCATAGCACACCGGCGCAGCTGGGGGCGGACAAGCGTGCGACTGCAGGCCGAGGTGCGCAACATGGCCGACCGCCAGTACGAGGTCGTCAAGTTCTACCCCATGCCCGGGCGGGCGTTCAACGTCAATGCGAACATCAATTTTTAAAAACATCAACTTTTAAAACATCGATAAACTATGAAAATCAGAAACTTGAAACTGTTTTGCCTCGCACTGTGCGCGGCTGCATTCGCGTCATCGTGCGACGACGACGACAACACCGACCCCTATCGCGGCTCCATCGACAACCTGCCGCAGCGGCGCGCCTTTGTCCTGAACCAGGGCTCGGACGGCATGAACAACGCCGGCCTTGCGCTCTACGCTCCCGAAGCCGACTCGATGTTCTGCGCCAACATCTTCAGGGCCCAGAACGGCCGCGAGCTGGGCGACAACGGCCAGGACCTGATAACCGACGGCCGCTACCTCTACGTGTCGGTGTCGAGCTCCAAATATGTGGCCAAACTCAGCCTGAGCGGCGTCGAGATATGCCGCTATGCCTTCGGCGACAAGGTGGGCGTGCCGCGCTCGCTGGTCATCGACGGCAACGACCTCTACGTCAGCGTCTACGGCGGCTACATCTTCAAGCTCGACGCGCAGACGCTGACCAAGAAAGACAGTCTGGCCACGTCGGGCAACAATCTGGAAGAGATGGCGCTGTGCAACGGCCGGCTCTACGCCGCCAACTCGTGGACCATGGACGGCACGGCCTACGTCTACAACACCGACCTTGTGGTGGTCGACACCAAGACATTCGCACAGGTGGCAAGCGTCGAGGTGGCGCAGAACCCCAACTACCTGAAAGTCAGCGACAGCAAACTCTTCTGCCTGTCGTTCGGCAACTACTACGACAAGGGCTACACCCTGCAGATGCTCGACCCCGAGAGCGGCGCCGAGCCCACCGTCATAGGCACCGCCACACAGTTTGCCGTTGGCGGCGGGCGCGTCCTGACGGCCAACAGCGTGACCGACTGGAGCACCTACGCCACCACCACCACCCTCGCCGCCTACGACCCGGCCACCGACACCACCGACGACGCGTTCTTTGCCGACGTGCCCGAAGCGCTGGCCAAGGCAAGCGTCTACATGATGGCCGTCGACCCCGAGGCGGGCGACATCTACGTGGCCACCACCGACTACTACACCGACGGGACCGTCTACCGCTTTGACGCCGACGGCAGATTCGCCGGCAGCTTCGGCAGTTGCGGCCTCAATCCGTACAAAATGATCTTTGTCGAATGATGACTGCACGCAAGACACTCGTCGCGGCACTTGCGGCGACAGCCCTTGCGGCCTCGGCATGCCGGGGCGGCGGGGCGGCCGCCGACAGCTGCCCGGCCGACACCATCCGCCTCCGCCACGCGCGCAACCTGACGCTTGTCAGCACCGAGGCCGGCCTCAAAGCCATAGTCCGCAACCCGTGGGACACCACCCGCACGCTCGCCACCTACCTGCTGACGGAGCGCGGCCGCCAGGGCTCCGGCAGCCCCGACGCCGTGCGGATAGGCACGCCGGTGCGACGCGCCGTGGTCTACTCGTCGGTGCACTGCCACATGATGGCGATGCTCGGATGCGCGCAGGCCGTGGCCGGAGTGTGCGACCTCGGCTACAACCTGAACGACTTCGTGCAGCGCGGCTGTGCCGACGGGACGGTGGCCGACTGCGGCCGGAGCGCCGAGCCGTCGGTCGAGACGATAGTCGACCTCGGGCCCGACCTGATAATGCTCTCGCCCTACGAGAATGCCGGCGGATACGGCCGCGTGGGCGCTGCGGGCATCCCCATCCTCGAATGCGCCGACTACATGGAGACGTCGGCCCTCGGGCGCGCCGAGTGGATACGCTTCTACGGCCGTCTGCTGGGCTGCGCCGACCGTGCCGACTCGCTCTTCGAGGCCATCGAGCGACGCTACCTGCGCCTGAGCCGCCTTGCCCTTTCGGACCCTGAGCGCCCCGTCATGTTCACCGGGATGCGCTACGGGCAGGCGTGGTACGTGTCGGGCGGCAACAGCACGGTGGGCCGCCTCTTTGCCGACGCCGGGCTGAGCTACGTCTTTGCCGACCGGCACACCGCAGGAGCCGACGCCATGAGCTTCGAGAGCGTGCTCGACGACGCCGCCCATGCCGACCTGTGGTTCATCACCTACAATCAGCCCACCGACAAGACCTATGCCGAGATTGAAGCGGAATATGCGCCCTATGCCCTCTTCGACGCCTTCGGCAAGCGGCACATCTGGGGCTGCAACACCTCGCGCAGCCGCTACTTCGAAGAGACATCGTTCGAGCCCGACGCCCTGCTGCACGACCTGATAGTGGTGGCGCATCCGCATCTGCTACCCAACGACACCACGCTCTATTTCAAACCATTACGATAGCATGAACGTCAATCGCAACACCATAGTGCTTGCCGCGGCCGGCGTGGCCACCGCGCTGCTGTTCGCGGCCAACCTGTTTGTGGGCAGCGTGCACATCCCCTTCGGCCAGGTGGTCGACATAGTGCTGGGCCGCGGCGCCGAAAAGGAGACGTGGGAGTTCATAGTGCTGCAGACGCGTCTGCCGCAGGCCGTCACCGCCGCCATCTGCGGAGCGTCGCTTGCCACGGCCGGACTTCTGCTGCAGACCGTCTTTGCCAATCCGCTGGCCGGCCCTTCGGTGCTGGGCATCAGTTCGGGCGCCGGGCTGGGCGTGGCGCTGGTCATCATGGCGGGCGGCGCGCTGGGCATCGGCGGATTCGGGGCCGAGATTGCCGGAGCGCTGGCCGGTGCCGGAGCCGGACTGGCCGCCATAGTGCTCTTCTCGACGCGCGTGGGCAGCAGCACGTCGCTCCTGATTATCGGGCTGATGCTGAGCTATCTGACCTCGGCCGCCATCACCCTGCTCAACTTCGGCGCATCGGCCGAGAAAGCCCACGCCTTCATGGTCTGGGGCCTGGGCAACTTCAGCGGAGTGGGCCTGCAGCGGCTGCCCGCCCTCGCCATTCCCTGCCTCGCGGGCCTGGCAGTAGCCACACTGCTGGTCAAGCCGCTCAACGCCATGACCTTGGGTACCGACTATGCGCGCAACTTGGGCATCAACACCGTGCGCACGCGCAATCTGCTCCTCGGCGCCACCGGCATCCTGACGGCCGCCACCACCGCCTTTTGCGGGCCGATAGCCTTCATCGGGCTGGCCGTGCCCCACATCGCAAGGCTGCTGACACGCTCGGCCGGACACCACCGGCTGCTGCCCGCCACCATGCTCACCGGCGTGGCCACGGCGCTGCTGTGCAACATGGCGTGCATAGCGCCCGGCAACGGCACCGTGCTGCCGCTCAACGCCGTCACGCCCGTCATAGGCGCGCCGGTGGTCATCTACGTCGTCATCAACCGGAGGCGGATAAACTACTTCAACTGACAGCCGCAAGACCATGGAACACAAACTGATATGTGCCAACAAACTAACCATCGGCTACCATTCGCGCCCGGCCGACCGCGCCGTGATGTCGGGCCTCAACTTTTCGCTCGACGGCGGACAGATGGCGTGCATCGTGGGCGCCAACGGCATCGGCAAGTCCACGCTGCTGCGCACCGTCATCGGGGCACAGCCGGCGCTGCAGGGCTCGGTGCGCATCCGGGGCGTCGACGTCGGGAGGATGCACGCCCGGAGCCTGTCGCGGCTCGTCAGCATCGTCCTGACCCACAAGACGATGACGGGCGGACTGACGGCCGCCGAGGTGGTGGCCCTGGGACGCACGCCCCACACCGGCTTCTGGGGACGGCTGACGAGCGCCGACCGCCGCATTGTGGAACGCTCGATGGCGCTTGCCGGCATCGACCGCAAGGCCGCGAGCCCCATGGCCGAACTGTCGGACGGCGAACGCCAGAAAGTGATGATAGCCAAAGCATTGGCGCAGGAATGCCCGGTCATGATTCTGGACGAGCCCACCGCCTTTCTCGACACCGCCGGCCGCATCGAGACCATGCAGTTGCTCCACCGCCTGACCCGCACGGAGCGCAAGGCCATCATGCTCACCACCCACGACGTCGGCCTGGCCACGCGCCTTGCCGACCGCCTCTGGCTGATGACGCCCGGCGGAATGACGTGCGGCGTGCCCGAAGACCTGATTGCACGCGGCGCGCTCGACAGCCTGACGGCCGGCACGTCCATCCGCTTCGACGCCGCATCGGGCACCTTCGAGACCACGCCCGACATCGGCGCCGGCATCAGCCTGCACTGCCCCGACGCCACACTGAAACGACTGATAATGACCGCACTGTCGCGCAACGACATTGACCGCGCGGGCACCGACATCCGCATCGAGGCGCAGTCGGCCACAAGCATCAGCGTCCTGACCGACGGCCAGCGGCATCAGTGCACAAGCATCGGCCGAATGCTCGACTGCCTGAGCGCCCAGGCAGCGGCCGACGGCGAGCCGGAAGATTTTTAAATGACAAACATCGTCAATCGAACGCCTCCTAAAATTGGCCCGAAGCGTTGCGCAAGCCATTTTTTTTGGCAATTCTTGCAGCCGCAAAAAAAAAGCAGACGATGACTCAACCGACAATTTCAGTAGGCATAATGCAGGGCGCGCAAATCGCCGTCCTGTTCGACGGGCAGTTCCGATGCGCCGAGAGCGGCCGCACGATAGAAGGACGCCACTGCGCACGGCTCGACGGCACGCACGCCACGCTGGCCGGCCACAGCGGCACCGTGCTGACACTCACGCCATTGGATGCGCGCTCCACATTCGAGCTCGGCAACGTCACCATCGGCATAGGCTTCCACTGGCAGCGGCTCGAAAAGCAGCGCTTCGGCGGCCGCCTGCGTCTGGTTGCCGACGGCGGCCGCCTGCACGCCATCAACCTGATTCCGATAGAGCAATATCTGACAAGCGTCATCTCGTCGGAGATGTGCGCCACCTCGTCGCTGCAGCTGCTCAAGGCGCACGCCGTCACCTCGCGCAGCTGGCTGATGGCGCAGCTGGCCGGCCGCAGCGCCGAGCGCCCGCCACGCCCTGCCGCCACGCCCGAGGCCGACATCCGCTGGTACGACCGCGAAGACCACCGCCTCTTCGACGTCTGTGCCGACGACCATTGCCAACGCTATCAGGGTATTACGCGCGCCGCCAACCCCGCCGTCAGCCGCGCCGTGGCCGAGACCGAAGGGCTGGTGCTGACCGCCGACGGCCGCATCTGCGACGCCCGCTTCTCGAAGTGCTGCGGCGGAATGACCGAGCTCTACGAGAACTGCTGGGACGACACGCCACACAGCTATCTGACCGCCCTTGCCGACACGCCCGACGAGGCCGCCCCGGCCGACCTGACACGCGAGGAGAACGCGCGCCGATGGATCGAGTCTGAGCCCGAAGCATTCTGCAACACGGCCGACGCCGGCACGCTGCGCCAGATACTCAACAGCTACGACCGCGAGACGCCCGACTTCTACCGCTGGAGCGTCAGCTACACGGCCGACGAACTGCGGCAGCTGCTGCGCACCAAGACCGGCATCGACTTCGGCGACATCCGCTCGCTGACGCCCGTGCGTCGCGGCCCGTCGGGACGGATTGTGACGCTGCGCATCGAGGGCAGCCTGCGCACCATGACCGTGGGCAAAGAATTGGAAATAAGACGGATACTATCGCCGACGCATCTCTACAGCTCGGCCTTTGTGGTGGACCGGACCGAAAGCGGCTTCAGCCTGCGGGGCGCGGGCTGGGGGCACGGCGTGGGCCTGTGCCAGATTGGCGCTGCCGTGATGGGCGAACACGGCTACGACTTCAGGCAGATTTTGGCGCACTACTTCAAGAACGCCGTCATCGAAAAGCGCTGGTGAAATCCGCCCCACCCCAACGCCAAAAATTCTGAAAATCAGTGAATGAAACGCTGGCCGGCGTTCTGCGAATTGACCTTGACAAAGCCGGCCAGCCTGTCGCTGCGGCCCGACAGCGGCCGATAGTAGACGAAAATGTAGTAGTCGTTCTCGGTCTGCTCAAAACTCCCCTCCACCGGCTGCACGCTAACGGCGCCCGTGCGCGCGTTGCGGCTGACATACATATAATTATAGTACCCCTGCTTTAGGCGCAGCGTCAGCCGGTGCACCGAGCCGTCGGCCGACGGCGTCATGCGGTTCGAGGCCGAGAGCTGCCAGTCGGTGAGCGCGCCCACCACGTATATCTCGCTGCCGGCAGCCTCGGGCTCGGGCGTGTAGGTCAGGTGGACGAACACGTAGTCGGCCTCGGTGTCGGTGCGGTCGGCGTCCACATTGTAGGCGCGCAGCGCGTAGCTGCCGTTGATGTCGTTGTAGAACGAATAGGCCGTGCGCAGGCCGTCGGGATAGAGCTCGAAATGATAGTAAGGCTCGTGATATTCAATGGATTGCACACCCGGAGGCGTGGAGCGTATGGAGCGCGTGTCGAGCCATCGGAACTCGTTGCCGCCCTCGAAGAGGCAGGCCGCGGGGGCGTCGTAGACCAGCTCGCCGGAGCGCACGAAGGTGGGCGTCAGGCCGGTCAGGCAGTTGTCGGTGCGGCCGTTCTGCTCCACCCGCACCGCTATTTCGGAGTGCGGGTCGGTGATGCGCAGGTCGGCATAGCGGACGGTGAACTGGATTTTCTGAGTGCTGAGGCGGCCGCTGGCGGTGCTGGCGAAGATGCGGCTGTCGATGCCCACGAGCTTTTCGGTCACGCAGAAGGGGCGCCGCAGCAGGAGCGTGCCGCCGTCGTCGTCGGAATAGACGCTGACGAGATAGTTGCCCGAGAGCAGCAGCGCGTCGGTGCCGACGGTCAGGTCGTAGTGGACATAGTCGGTGGTGGTGTTGAACGAGAGCGCGGCCGACTCGGCGCCGTAGAAGCGGTTGATTCCGGCCACATATTCGATTTCGAGCAGGTCGGATGGCGACCAGTCGGCGTTGCAGAGCGCGAAGCTGTAGTAGAGCGTGCGGACGTCGGCGTCAATCATGTCGAACGACAGGTCGAGCTCCTGGCCCGAGCCCAGGTCGACCACCGGGCGGTCGTGGAGCCGTCCGGCGGCGGTCAGGCGGACGGTGGCCACATCGGCGCGCGTGGCGTAGCAGTCGGGCGTCTGGGCCGATACGGCGGCCGCGTTCACAATTATTAACACGGCCATCGACGGGCAATTAAAGAAAAATTTCATTATAAGGCCGAAAAAAACAAACGGTTTATACATCTTTGCATTCGATTTTGGACGAGTAGTTATGACTAAGCATAAACTCACAGAGGCAAAGGTAATGAACAAAAGCGAGCGGCACACCCAGTCGGCCGCGCCCCGACCACGCATCTGCGCCATTATCCCTGCAGCGACAAATTTAATTTTTCCATATAACCATTTCATCTCATAACAATGTCTGATGTAATAAAACTCAAAAAGGGTCTTGACATTCGTCTTGAGGGTAAAGCCGAAACGGTTTTCGCTCAAGCCGCACTGCCGGAGCTTTATGCCATCAAGCCAGGCGACTTCAACGGTCTGGTTCCGAAGATGGTAGCCAAGGTGGGCGACAAGGTCAAGGCGGGAAGTGTGCTGTTTCACGACAAGCAGCACACCGAGATCAAGTTCGTTTCGCCCGTCAGTGGCGAGGTGGTGGCCGTCAATCGCGGCGAGCGCCGAGTCATCCTGGAAGTGGTGGTCAAATCCGACGGCCGCAATGAATCCGAAGATTTCGGGAAGTCGGATCTGAGCGCCCTGACACGGAGCGCCGCTGTCGAAAAGCTGCTGCAGTCGGGCGCATGGCCCTACATCAAGCAGCGTCCCTACAACATCATCGCCAACCCCGAAGTCACGCCGCGCGCCATCTTCGTCTCGACGTTCGACACGGCGCCGCTCGCGCCCGACTACGACTACATCGTCAGCGGTCAGGAGCAGAACTTCCAGGCCGGCCTCGACGTGCTCAACGTGCTGTGCCCCAAGCAGGTCTATCTGGGCGTCAGTGCCGAGGGAGCCTCCAAGGCATTCTCGCAGGCCAGGAACGTGAACATCAACACATTCAGCGGACCTCACCCGGCCGGATGCGTCGGCGTGCAGATCAACCACGTGGCCCCCATCGCCATCGGCGAGAAGGTGTGGACCGTGGGCGTGCAGGAAGTCATAGCCATCGGCCGTCTCTTTGCCGAAGGCATCCACAGCTTTGAGCGCATCGTGGCCGTCACCGGTTCCGAAGCCAAGCGCCGCGGCTACACCCGCACCATCGTGGGCGCGTCGGCCTCGACCATAGCCGCCGACAACGCCCTGACCGACGCCACGCGCCTGATCAGCGGCAACGTCCTGACCGGCCGTCAGATAGCGGCCGACGGCTTCATCGGCTTCTTCGACTCTCAGATAACGATGATTCCCGAGGGCAACGACTACGAGTTCCTGGGCTGGGCACTGCCGGGCTTCGGCAAGTTCAGCGCCTCGCGCACCTTCTTCAGCTGGCTGACGGGCAAGAAGCTCTATCGCCTCGACACCAACACCCACGGCGAGCACCGCGCCTTTGTGGTCAGCGGCGAGCTCGACAAGGTGCTGCCCATGGACATATACCCCGAATATCTCTTCAAGGCCATCATGGCTCAGGACATCGACAAGATGCTCGAACTCGGCATCTGCGAGGTGGTCGAAGAGGACATCGCGCTGTGCGAATTCGTGTGCACGTCCAAGCTCCAGCTGCAGACCACGCTGCGCAACGGCTTCAACCTGATGCTGAAGGAAGTGGGCGAATGAGTTCCGTTCCTTTTTTAGAGAGATTGATTTTGAATAATGAGTTTTCAACAATTTAAAAGCTAAAACATTGAAAGCGTTAAGAAATTTCATAAACAACGTCAAACCCCAGTTTGAAAAGGGTGGCAAGTTTGAAAAGTTTCGCTCGACCTTCGGGGCTTTCGAGACATTTCTGTTCGTGCCCGACACCACAAACCAGAACGGGGTTCACGTCCGCGACGCCGTTGACCTGAAGCGCACCATGAGCGTGGTCATCCTGGCATTGATTCCGTCGCTGCTCTTCGGCATGTACAACGTCGGCTACCAGCACTTCCACATGCTCGGCCAGACCGACGTCACGTTTGTCGAGACGTTCCTCTTCGGATTCCTCAAAGTGCTGCCCATCGTCATCGTGTCCTACGTGGTGGGCCTCGGAATCGAGTTCATCACCGCCCAGATACGCGGCCACGAAGTCAACGAAGGCTTCCTCGTGTCGGGCATGATAATCCCGCTCGTCATGCCGGCCGACGCCCCTCTGTGGATGGTGGCCGTGTCGACCGCCTTTGCCGTCATCTTCGGCAAGGAAGTGTTCGGCGGCACGGGCATGAACATCTGGAATCCCGCCCTGGTGGCGCGCGCCTTCTTCTTCTTCGCCTATCCGAGCAAGATCTCGGGCGACCAGGTGTGGATAGCCGACAAGATTGACAGCTACAGCGGCGCCACGCCTCTGGCATTGGCCAACGCGGGCGACACCACCACCTACTGCATCTGCGACTGCGTCTCGGGCTTCATTCCGGGCTCCATCGGCGAGACCAGCGTCATAGCCATAGCCATCGGCGCATTCGTGCTGCTGCTCACCGGCGTGGCCAGCTGGAAGACGATGCTGTCGGTGTTCGTGGGCGGAGCGCTCATGGGTCTGCTCTTCAACCAGTTCGGCTCCGAAGCCAACCACATGGCGCAGCTGCCCTGGTATCATCACCTTGCCATCGGCGGCTTCTGCTTCGGCGCAGTCTTCATGGCCACCGACCCCGTGACGTCGGCCCGCACCGAACTTGGCAAATACATCTACGGATTCCTGATAGGCGCCATGGCCATCATCATCCGCGTGCTCAACCCGGGCTATCCCGAAGGCATGATGCTTTCGATACTGCTGCTCAACACTTTTGCACCTCTCATCGACTACTGCATCGTGCAGGCCAACATCTCGAAGAGAAAGAACCGAGTAAAAATTAAAAGCTAACAACAGAAATGGCTACAAAGAAATTTAAATGCACCGTTTGCGGATACATCCACGAAGGTGACAAGGCGCCCGAAAGCTGCCCCGTGTGCAAGGCTCCGGCGTCCGAATTCGTCGAGTTGAAAGCTGACAAGAAAGGACTGTCGACCAACAGCAACGCATACACGCTCATCTATGCGACGGTTATGGTCGTGATAGTGGCATTCCTGCTTTCGTTCGTGTCGTCGTCGCTCAAAGAGAAGCAGACCGAGAACGTCCGCCTCGACAAGATGAAACAGATTCTGAGCTCGCTGCGCGTCAACATCGACTCGGTCGACGCCAAGGCCGAGTTCGCCAAGGTGGTCAAGGCCGACATGATAATCAGCGCCGACGGTAGCAAAGTCAGCGACAAGGGCGGATTCGAAATAGCGTCCGAAAACATGACGGCCGATCAGCTGCCGCTCTACGTGTGCGAAGTGGGCGGCGCCACCAAATATGTGGTTCCGCTCTACGGCGCCGGCCTGTGGGGCCCCATCTGGGGCTACATCGCCATTGACGATGACATGAACACCGTCTTCGGCGTCTACTTCTCGCACGCCAGCGAGACACCCGGCCTCGGCGCCGAGATAACCAACGTCAAGTTCAAGTCGCAGTTCGCCGGCAAGCGCGTCTACAGTGACGGCCAGGTGGGCATCAACGTGGTCAAGCACGGCAAGGCCGACAAGACCAACGGCTTCGACATCGACGGCGTGTCTGGCGGCACCATCACATCGACGGGCGTCAACGACATGCTGAAGGACTGCCTCGGGAACTATCGTAATTATTTTAATGCAAAACAATAGGGAGACATAGAATATGAGCGAATTATTTTCAAAGAAAAACAAAGAAGTATTCTTCACCCCGATAGGCCTCAACAACCCCGTGACGGTGCAGGTGCTCGGCATCTGCTCGGCGCTGGCCGTGACGGCGCAGCTGAAGCCGGCAATAGTCATGGGCTTGTCGGTGACCATCATCGTGGCCTTTGCCAACGTCATCATCTCGCTGCTGCGCAACACCATTCCGAACCGCATCCGAATCATCGTCCAGCTGGTGGTGGTGGCCGCTCTGGTGACCATAGTCAGCCAGGTGCTCAAGGCCTTCGCCTACGACGTCAGCGTCCAGCTGTCGGTCTATGTGGGTCTGATCATCACCAACTGCATCCTGATGGGACGCCTCGAAGCCTTCGCCATGCAGAACAAGCCGTGGGAGTCGTTCCTCGACGGCATCGGCAACGGCCTGGGCTACGCCAAGGTGCTCGTCATAGTGGCATTCTTCCGCGAACTGCTAGGCTCCGGCGCGCTGTTCGGCATACAGATTGTGCCCGAATCGTTCTACGAAATGGGCTACTCCAACAACGGCCTGATGCTCATGCCGCCCATGGCACTGATTATCTGCGCCTGCATCATCTGGTTCGAACGCTCGAGAAACAAAGAACTTCAGGAAAAGAACTAACCCAAAGAAAAATAGAAGATTATGGATTTGAATCTGTTCGTAAAATCGATTTTTGTCGATAATATGATTTTCGCTTACTTCTTGGGTATGTGCTCATACCTGGCAGTATCGAAAAACGTCAAGACAGCCCTTGGTTTGGGCGCGGCGGTCACCTTCGTGCTGGTGGTGACGCTGCCGGTCAACTATCTGCTCGAGAACTACGTGCTCAAGGCCGACGCCCTCGTCGAAGGCGTGGACCTGAGCTTTCTGAGCTTCATCCTGTTCATCGCCGTGATTGCGGGCATCGTGCAGCTGGTGGAGATGGTGGTCGAACGCTTCAGCCCCGCGCTCTACGCATCGCTCGGCATCTTCCTGCCGCTGATTGCCGTCAACTGCGCCATCATGGGCGCGTCGCTGTTCATGCAGCAGCGCAAGTTCGAGACACTGGGCCAGGCCACGACCTACGCCCTGGGCTCGGGCATCGGCTGGCTGCTGGCCATCGTGGGCCTGGCTGCCGTGCGCGAGAAGATGGCCTACTCCAACGTGCCGCCCGCACTGCGCGGACTGGGCATCACCTTCATCACGGTAGGCCTGATGGCGATGGCGTTCATGTGTTTCTCTGGTTTGAAAATCTAAACTAAAAAAGAAGGAATAAAACAATGGATATAAATTTGATACTCGCGAGTATAGGAGTGTTCCTTGCCATCATCCTTGCTCTCGTCATAATCCTTCTGGTTGCCAAAAACTTCCTGGCACCATCCGGAAATGTGAAAGTGACCATCAACGGCGACCGCGTGCTGGAGGTAGAGTCGGGCAGCAGCCTGCTCAACACGCTGGCGGTCAACGGCGTCTTCCTGCCGTCGGCATGCGGCGGCAAAGGCTCGTGCGGACAGTGCAAGTGCCAGATAGTCGAGGGCGGCGGCGAAATCCTCCCCTCCGAAAAGGGACACTTCAGCCGCAAGGAACAGAAAGACCACTGGCGCCTCGGCTGCCAGGCCAAGGTCAAGGGCGACATGGCCATCAAGGTGCCCGAATCGGTGATGGGCGTCAAGGAATGGGAATGCGAAGTGATAAGCAACAAGAACGTGGCCACATTCATCAAGGAGTTCATCGTGGCACTTCCCAAGGGCGAGCACATGGACTTCCTGCCCGGCTCGTATGCGCAGATCAAAATCCCGGCCTACTCGATGGACTACGACAAGGACATCGACAAGAGCCTCATCGGCGACGACTATCTGCCGGCATGGCAGAAGTTCGGCCTCTTCGGCCTCAAGTGCAAGAACGAAGAGCCGACCATCCGCGCCTACTCCATGGCCAACTACCCGGCCGAGGGCGACCGCATCATGCTGACCGTCCGCATCGCCACGCCGCCCTTCAAGCCGAAACCCCAGGTGGGCTTCCAGGACGTGATGCCGGGCATCGCCTCGTCATACATCTTCACCCTCAAGCCGGGTGACAAGGTGACCATGAGCGGCCCCTACGGCGACTTCCACCCCATCTTCGACTCGAAGAAGGAGATGATGTGGGTAGGCGGCGGCGCCGGCATGGCCCCTCTGCGCGCCCAGATCATGCACATGACCAAGACGCTCAAGACGACCGACCGCAAGATGTCGTATTTCTACGGCGCACGCGCGCTCAACGAAGTGTTCTATCTCGAAGACTTCCTGCAGCTCGAAAAGGACTTCCCGAACTTCTCGTTCCACCTGGCGCTCGACCGTCCCGACCCCGCAGCCGACGCGGCCGGAGTCAGATACACGCCCGGATTCGTGCACAACGTCATCTACGAGACCTACCTCAAGAACCACGAGGCGCCCGAAGACATCGAATACTATATGTGCGGCCCCGGCCCGATGTCGAAGGCAGTCGTCGGAATGCTCGACAGCCTCGGCGTGGCTCCCGAAAGCATCATGTACGACAACTTCGGCGGCTGATTCCTCTCACCGAGGACACAAGGCAATGCCAACACACCTCACAAGGCTGCTCCCCATCAGGCGGGGGCAGCCTTTCTTTTGCATAAGTCTGTCCTTTCCTGATTTTGGTTGACTCTGATTAATAATTATTACTATGTAAAGT
>CALYZD010000068.1 GCA_945607565.1 uncultured Bacteroidales bacterium
TGCCAGGTGTAGCTCCAGCCGCCGTTGAGGGCGCGCATCGAGTTGGCGTTGGGGCCGCACACCAGCACCCGGCAAGCGGTGTCGAGCGGCAGGGTCGAGTCTTCGTTGCGCAGCAGCGTCATGGCCTGGCAGGCGGCGCGGTAGGCGCTGCGCCGGTGGGCGTCCGAGCCGAAGAGCGGATAGTCGGCGGCTGCGGTGGTGGGGCGTTCGAAGAGTCCGAGCCGCATCTTGAGTCTGATGACGCGTCGGGCGGCGTCGTCGATGCGGCTCATGGGCACGCGGCCTTCGCGCACGAGGTCGGCCAGCATGGGGCAGAATTCGGAGTCGTAGGGAATCATGCTCATGTCGATGCCGGCGTTGATGGCCATGGCTATGGCCGACTTGATGTCGGGGGCTATGTGGTCGCGCGTGCACAGGTTGTTGATGTCGGCCCAGTCGGTCACGGCCACGCCGTCGAAGCCCAGCTCGTCTTTGAGCAGGCGCGTGAGCACGAAGTGACTGGCGTGCACCGATTCGCCGTTGATCACTCCCGAGTTTATCATCACCGTCTTGGCGCCGGCGCGGATGGCGGCTTCGAATGCGGGCAGATGCACCTGTCGCAGTATGTTTTCGGGGATGTAGGCCGGCGTGCGGTCCTGTCCCGAGAGCGATGCCGAGTAGCCGAGGAAGTGCTTGAGGCTGACGGCCACGCGGTCGGGTGCCGACACGTCGGTGCCTTCGAATCCGCGCACCGAGGCCAGCCCCATCTGCGTGGTCAGGCAGACGTCTTCGCCGAAGGTCTCCCAGTGGCGCGGCCAGCAGGGGTTGATGCCGAGGTCGAGCACGGGGGCGAACACCCACGGGATGCCCGAGGCGCGCGTCTCGTAGGCCGCTATGGCCGAGCCTTCTTCCATCAGGTCGGGGTTCCAGGTGGCGGCCATGGCTATCTGCTGCGGGAAGAGGGTGGCGCCCTGCGTGTAGTTGGCTCCGTGGACGGCGTCGACGCCATAGATGATGGGGATGCCGAGGCGCGTCTGCGTGGTGGCCATCTGCTGCAGAGGGCCGATGATGGTGTTGTTCCACTCGTCGAGGGTCATGGCCACGCCGTTGGCCGTGTTGAGGAACGAGCCCACGTGGCGTGCGACTATGGCCTGCCGTGCCTTGGCCGTGTCGATGGCCAGCGGCAGGTCGCTGCTGTAGGGCGAGTCGCCCGTGGTGACGGCGTCGATGGCCATCTGCGCCATCTGTCCCACTTTCTCTTCGAGCGTCATCAGGCTCAGCAGGCTGTCCACGCGCTCTTCGGTGCGCCGGTCGGCGGTGGTGGCGGCCGGCCCGGTGCAGGCCGCGAGTGCGGCGATGGCTGCGAGCGCGGCCGTAGCTTTCGTTTTCATGGTCGTATGGTTTTTGTGCGGTTTGTGTCGGTTATTGGGGTCGATGCTCTCTCATTTGAGTTCGTAGGTGGCGCGCAGCACGTCGCGGCTGTTGGGCCCCACCATTATCTCGAACACGCCGGGCTCCACCACGGCGTTGCCCTGTGTGTCGAAGAAGGCCAGCATGTCGGGGCTGATGTCGAAGCTGACGGTGCGGCTCTGTCCGGCGCTGAGGCGGATGCGCTCAAAGCCCTTGAGCTCCATGACGGGCCGCGCTATGGAGGCCGCCACGTCGCGGATGTAGAGCTGCACCACCTCGACGCCGCTGCGGCTGCCGGTGTTGGTCACCGTTACCTGTGCGCGGCTGCCGCAGACGGTCAGGTCGCTGTATTCGAACGTGGTGTAGCTCAGCCCGAAGCCGAATGGGAAGAGCGGGTCGTTGCGGTGGTCGATGTAGTTGCTCCGATACTTGAGGAAGCCCGAGGCGCCATGCGGCACGGGCCGTCCGGTGCTGAGGTGGTTGTAGTAGACCGGAATCTGTCCGAGCGTCCGTGGCATGGTCATGGTCAGCCGGCCCGATGGGTTGACCTTGCCGAAGATGACGTCGCAGATGGCGTCGGCGGCCTCCGAGCCTCCGAACCACACGTTGACGATGGCCGTCACGTGCTCGGCCTCCCACTGCATGGTGGTGGACCGGCCCGAGAAGTTGAGCAGCACCACGGGCTTGCCGGTGGCCACGAGCTCCCTGAGCAGCGCCATCTGGACGTCGGGCAGGTCGAGGTCGGCGCGCGACGAGCTTTCGCCGCTCATCTCGGCCATCTCGCCCATGGCGCACACAATCACGTCGGCCTTGGCGGCTGCGCTCAGGGCCTGTGCGCGTGCCTGCCGGTCGTCGACGCGGTCGATGGGGCGGCCGAAGGTGGCGGCCTGCTGCGTGGCCTCGTCGGCGTAGATGTTGCAGCCCTGGGCGTAGAGCACCTCGGCCTTGCCGGCCACGGCGCGTTCCATGGCCTCGCGCAGTGTGGAGTGCTGTTCGGGCCTGTCGTCGGTCGACCAGCAGCCGACCATGTTGCTGCGGTTGTCGGCCAGCGGGCCTATCAGGGCTATGCGTCCCTGCGGGGCCAGCGGCAGAGTGTGGGCGTCGTTCTTGAGCAGCACCATGCTTTCGGCGGCCATGCGGCGTGCGGCCTGGCGATGCTCGGGCGTGTAGATGTCGGTGTCGAGGCGCTCGGGCCGGCAGAAGCGGTAGGGGTCGTCGAAGAGGCCCAGCTTGTATTTGGCTTCGAGCACGCGGCGGCAGGCGCGGTCGATGTCGGCCATGCTGATGCGGCCGGCCTCGAGCAGCGCCGCCAGGCGGTCGGCGAAGGCCTTGGAGCACATGTCCATGTCGGTGCCGGCCTTCAGGGCGCGCTCGGCGCAGACTGCCTGGTCGCCCAGGCCGTGGACGGTGGCTTCGTTTATCGACTCGTAGTCGGTCACCACAAATCCGCCGAAGCGCCACTTGTGCCGCAGCAGGTCGTCGAGCAGCCACTTGTTGCAGGTGGCGGGCACGCCGTCGACCACGTTGAACGATGACATCACCGAGCCGGCTCCGGCGTCGACGGCCGCCTTGTAGGGCTGCATGTACTGGTTGAACATGCGCGTGCGGCTCATGTCGACCGTGTTGTAGTCGCGGCCGGCCTCGGCGGCTCCGTAGAGCGCGAAGTGCTTGACGCAGGCCATGGCGTTGTGCGGTCCGTAGCTGCCCTGATAGCCGCGCACCACGGCCTGGGCGATGCGGCTGCCCAGCCACGGGTCTTCGCCCGCGCCCTCGGCCACTCGTCCCCATCGGGGGTCGATGCCGATGTCGACCATGGGGCTGTATATCCAGTTGATGCCCTGGGCCGTGGCCTCCTTGGCGGCGATGCGCGCCGCCTGCTCGATGGCCTCAAGGTCCCACGTGCACGACTGCGCCAGCGGGATGGGGAAGACCGTGCGGTTGCCGTGAATGACGTCCTGGCCCACAAGCAGCGGGATGCCCAGTCGGCTGCCGGCGGCGGCCTGCTGCAAGGCGCGCACCTTGTCCTGCCCCCTGACGTTGAGCACCGCGCCCAGCCGTCCTTCGGCCGCCAGACGGGCCAGCGGGCTGCTGACGGCGTTGCCGGTGGTGATGTCGCCGCCCGGCAGCAGGTTGAGCTGCCCGATTTTCTCTTCGAGAGTCATCCGCCCCATGAGCTCGGTCACGAACTGGTCCATGGGCTTCTGTTGCCCTGCGGCCCACGCGCTTGCGAGCAGGCCTAAGGCGATGTTTGCTAATCGTTTCATATCAGTCTGTAGGTTTTCTTTTGTTGATGATTGTCGGTGCCGGCCGGCTTAGGTGCGGGCCTTGTGCCGATGCGGTCTTAAAGATAGGCAAAACCTCCGACACTGTCGGCCGCTATTTCAGTTCGAACGCCGCGCGGCCTCTGATGTCGGTGGCCGATGCCGCCACGATGGCCTCGAAGCGTCCGGGCTCGGCCCTCCATCGGCCCAGCGTGTCGTCGTAGAAGCTGAGCATCCGGCGGTCGATGTCGAAGACCACCTCGGCCGTCTGTCCCGGCTCCAGCTCCACCTTGCGGAATCCCTTGAGCTCCTTGACGGGCCTGGGCACCGACGACTGCAGGTCGCTGATGTAGAGCTGCACCACCTCGGCTCCCCGGCGCTGCCCGGTGTTGGTGATCGTCAGCGTCAGGCGGTAGCGGCCTTGGGCGTCGTCGAGCGTGGTGATGCGCGGCTTGCCGTAGGTGAACGTGGTGTAGGTCAGGCCGTGGCCGAAGGCGAAGAGCGGTTCGGTCTGCCGGCTGTCGGTCCAGCGGTATCCCACAAAGATGTCTTCGCTGTATTCCTCGTCAATCACGTCGCGGGCCTCGCGCCATGTGCCGGGATAGGCGCCGAGGGCGTGGGCTCCGTAGTGGTCGAGGCTCTTCATCCACGAGAAGGGCAGGCGTCCGCTCGGGCTGACGTCGCCCACCAGCACGGCGGCCAGCGCCTGGCCCGTCATGGAGCCGAGGAACCAGCCCTGCACAATGGCAGCCACCTTGTGCGCCCAGGGCATGGCCACGGCGTTGCCCGATATGCTGACGAACACCGTGCGCGGGTTGGCCTCGGCCAGCGCTTCGACGAGGCGGTCCTGGCCGTAGGGCAGGCCGTAGCTCTGTCGGTCGTGTCCCTCGCAGTCCTGATAGTCGCTCTTGTTGAGGCCTCCGAACACAATCACGCAGTCGGCGCCGCGTGCCATACTGACGGCCTCGTCAATCAGCTGCTCGGGCGTGCGGTGGTCGGTCAGGTCCTGCCCGGTGCTGACGCCGTTGTAGCTGCCGCCGGTGTCGCCCACATATCCGCGTGCGTAGTCGACCTGCACCAGTCCGTGCAGACGGCGGCGGAGCCCGTCGAGTGGCGACGTCTCGCGCTGTGCCTTGAGCGACGACGAGCCTCCGCCCACGGTCATCATCTTGACGGCGTTTTCGCCCACCACAAGGATGCGCCGCGTGCGCGCGGGGCTGATTGGCAGCATGCCGTCGCGGTTTTGCAGCAGGACGATACCTTCGCAGGCCACGCGCATGGCGGCGTCGTAGTGGCTTTCGGAGCAGAGCGAGCCGAGGGGGCGGGTGCGGTCGAGGGTGGTGCGCATGTAGAGTCGCAGGATGCGTCGCACCTTGTCGTCGAGCTCGGCGGTGCTGAAGCGGCCTTCTTTGATGGCCTGCTTGTAGGGATTGGCCAGGTAGTAGTTGTCGTAGGCGTTGGTGGCGCCCATGGTCAGGCCGTCGGTCCAGGTGCCGAACTCCATGTCGAGTCCGTTGGCTATGGCCTCGGCGGTGCTGTGGGTGCCGCCCCAGTCGCTGACCACCACTCCGTCGAACGCCCAGTCGGTCTTGAGAATCCGGTTGAGCAGCGTGGCGTTGTGGCAGTTGTGCTGATTCTGATACAGGTTGTAGGCTCCCATGATGGCCCAGGCGTGTCCCTCGCACACGGCGGCGCGGAATGCTGGCAGATAGATCTCGTGCAGTGCGCGGTCGCTGACGATGACGTTGACCTGATGGCGGTGTTCCTCGTCGTTGTTGAGCGCATAGTGCTTGACGCAGGCGGCCACTCCCTGCGACTGCAGGCCTTCGACGTAGGGCACCACCATGCGCGAGGCCAGCCACGGGTCTTCGCCCATGTATTCGAAGTTGCGTCCGCACAGCGGCGTGCGGTAGATGTTGACGCCGGGTCCCAGAATCATGTCCTTGCCGCGGTAGAGGGCCTCTTCGGCCAGGCTGCGGCCGTAGAGCCGTGCGAGGTCGGGGTTCCATGTGGCGGCGAGGCAGGTCAGTGCGGGGAAGGCGGTGCACGAGTCGTTGGTCTGTCCGGCCTGCTCCCATTCGTCCCAGAGCACGTCGGGGCGCACGCCGTGTGGGCCGTCGTCGGTCCAGAAGTCGGGCAGGCCGAGGCGCGGCACTCCGGCGGCCGAGAATTTGCTTTGTGCGTGGATGACGCGAATCTTCTCGTCGAGCGTCATGCGGCTCAGGGCGTCGTCGATGCGCTGCTCCACGGGCGCTGTGGGGTCGAGGTAGAGCGGTGTCTGTGCTGCGGCCTGCACGCCGAGCAGGGCGGCCAGGCACAGCGTGGCTTTGCTTGTCATGGCTGTGTGCTGTTTTGGGTTGTGGTTTGAGTCGTGGTGTCGGCTGCGGGCGTCATGGCCAGCGAGCTGATGTAGCCGGTCTGCGGGCGGCAGTTGGCCAGTCGGCAGGCTTCGACGAAGTCGTCCAGAGCCCGGCGGGCGGCGGCCTGGCAGGGCCGTGCGGCGCGGATCTGCGCGTAGGTCTGGCGGTCGGCCTCGGCAAAGTCGACCACCATCTGCCAGCCGGCGGGCCGTTCGATTGCGGCGAAGCACTGGTTGTCGACCTTTTTGTAGGGCCAGAAGGTGTAGCCTATGTTGTTGTCTTTGAGCACCCGGCAGAAGTCGGCCTGCCAGAGCTCGGTGTTGTGGCCTATCTCGCCCATGTACATGGGCAGGCCCACGCTGTCGCGGAAGCTGATGAAGTGTTCGATGGCTTCGGCCGTTGGTTCGCCTCCGTAGCGGTGGCAGGTGTAGACCATTCGGCTGTCGAAGCGCGGCTGTGTGAACGGCCTGAAGTTGCTGTTCCACTGCGCTCCGCCCACCAGCACTATGTGGCACGTGTCCACCTCGCGTATGGCGCCGACGGCCATGCGGCAGATGTCGGGCAGGCGCGCGTTGAGCTGCTCCATGTTGTCGAAGTAGGGGGCGATGGGTTCGTTCATCAGTTCGTAGCCCAGGATGACGGGCTCGTTGCGGTAGCGCAGTGCAATGCTGCGCCAGATGCTGCAGAAGAGCCTCTGCGATGGTTCGCTTTCCATCAGCCATGGGTAGCCGTAGCTGTCGTCGATGTTGTCGCCGGTCTGGCCGCCGGGGGCGTCGTGCATGTCGAGAATCAGGTAGAGATTGCTTTCGCGGCACCATTCCACAAGGCTGTCGATGCGCGCAAAGCCGTCTTGGGCCGAGCGCAGGCCCATGTAGTCGTCGTCGGCAAAGAGGCGGTAGTTGAACGGCAGGCGCACGGTGTTGGCTCCCTGCCGGGCTATGAAGCGGATGTCGTCGCGGGTGACGTAGCTGTCCTTGAACCGGCTCCAGAAGCTGTCGGCGGCGTCGGGACCCACCATCTGGCGCAGCATCAGGTCAATCTGGTGCGCCGAGTTGGTCTTTTCGAATCCGAACATGTAGCCTTCGGGGTTGAGCCAGTTGCCAAGGTTGGTGCCCATGATGAAGAGCTTGGAGCCGTCGGGGCGGATGAGGTCGTGGCCGCTGACTCTCACGAAGTCAGCGGCCGGGCGCTGCGGGCACGGCGTGTCGGCGTGTCCGGCGGCGGTGCAGGCTGCCAGCGCGCAGGCCGCGGCTATGGGTAGCAGTGTGTGGTTCAGTCTGATGTTCATGGCTTGTGATGGGTGATTCGCGGTTTGTGATTGTCTGTGTGATATTATGATTGGGTCCGGTCTATTTCTGGAAGACGCGCACGTAGTCGACCTCCATGGTCACGGGTAGGGCGGTGGGGTCCACGCCCTTCATGCCGCCCCACGATCCGCCCCATGCGAGGTTCAGGATGACGTAGAACGGGTCGTCGTAGGGCCAGTCGGTGCGCCCGAGGCCGCGGTTGTCGTAGCTCAGCTGCACCTGTCCGTCGACGTAGGTGGTGATGTTTGTGGCCGTCCATTCGATGGCGTAGGTGTGGAACTCGCCCTCGGCGCCCGGGCACAGCATCTCGTGGGTCACCTGGGTGTTGTTGGTGTGGACGTGGCCGGTGGCGTGCAGGCTCGACGACACGTAGTTGGGGTTGACGCCCACCTCTTCCATGATGTCAATCTCGCCGTCGTCGGGCCAGCGGGTGAAGTTGACCGGCATCATCCAGAATGCGGGCCATGTGCCGCGCCCCGACGGCAGTTTGATGGACGCCTCGATGTAGCCGTAGGTCCAGCCCGTCTTGACGTGCGCGTAGACGCGGCCCGAATAGACCTTGCCGTCCTCCTCGAAGCAGTTGATGCGCAGCCGTCCGTTCCTGAGTTCGGTGACGCGGCGGCCTGCGGGCGACAAGTGGTCGACGTAGTTCTGCAGCTCATTGTTGACCCAGCCCGAGCCCTGCACCTCGTGCGTCCAGTCGGCGGGGTTGAGCTCGGTGCCCGAGTCGAACTCGTCGTGCCACACAAGGCGGTAGCCCTCGGGCGCGTAGTACGACGCCTTTTCGGCCGCTGCCTGGCTGACCCAGACGGCCGTGCGTGCCGAGCCCGAGGCTATGCAGACGCTGTCGGTGCGCTCCTCGGTGGTGGGGTTGGGCGCCACGCTGATGTCGATGGTGCCCTGCGCCGATGTGGTGCCCTTGGCGCTGACGCTCACAAAGCTGCCCGAGCCGGTGTAGGCGGTCCACTCGGCCCATGTGGTCTCCACGTCGATGGTGGCCGTGCCGCCCTCGGCCGGGATGCTCAGCGTCCGCTCCGAAAGGGTGATGACGGGCGCGGCTGCGGGCGTGGCGTCGTCGTCGCTGCCGCATCCGCCCGAAATCAGGCTCAGCGCCAGCAGTGCGGCCACTGTCGTGTTGCGATGTTCCATTTTGTTCCGATTCATTTTGTGTGTCCTCATGTCTTGTTAAAGTGGCCATTCCCCCGCGCGTGTGGCAGGAGAATGGCTGGTTTTTGAATATAGCTAATTGTTATTCAGCTTTTTCGAGAATGATGTCGCTGATGGTTACCTGAGTTCCGGCAGGCGTCCCGCCAAAGTCGAGTACCAGCTTCAGCGCTGCGGCGTCGGCCACGGGCAGTGTGGCGCCTTTGACCGTGTAGACGTAGGCTTCGTCGGCCTTCAGGTCGTGGCGGTCGGCAAAGAAGAAGTTGTTGTCGTCGGCCGCGTCGGTGAGCTTGATGGTGACGCCCTGGCAGTCGCTGTCGGCCGTCAGCGTGCAGCTGAAGTTGTAGCTGCCGGCCATGGTGGCGGCTATGGTGGTGTTCATGGCGAACTGGCCCTGCCACTGCTGGGTGCCGATGCCCTCGGGGATGGTCAGCGTCCAGGTGCCGGCCTCGTGGGTGTAGGCGGCGTCGGCAATCTGCGACCAGTCGTTGTTGGCGAACCACTGGCTGATGTCGGGCCTGGCGTCGGCCTGGCGCCAGAGGTTGCCCTCGTCGTCATACGACATCACGGTGGCCTCTTCGAGGTAGATGTCGCTGATGCAGACGTTGGCGCCTGCTGGCGATCCGCCGAAGTCGAGCACCAGCTTCAGCGCGGCGGCGTCGGCCACGGGCAGTGCGGCGGCCTCGAGTTTGTAGACGTATGCTTCGTCGGCCTTCAGGTCGTGGCGGTCGGCGCAGAGGTAGTTGTTGTCGTCGGCGGCGTCGGTGAGCTTGACGGTGACGCCCGGGCAGTCGCTGTCGGCCTTGAGCAGGCAGTAGAAGTTATACTTCCTGGCGGCCGATGCGCCCACCGTGGTGGCTATGGCGAACTGGCCCTGCCACTGCTGGGTGCCGATGCCTTCGGGGATGGTCAGTGTCCATGCGCCGGCCTCGTGGGTGTAGGCGGCGTCGGCAATCTGCGACCAGTCGTTGTTGGCGAACCACTGCGTCACTTCGGTCAGCGCCGAGCCGTCCTCGACGGGCGCCCACAGGTTGGCGGCCGATGCGGCGTTCCAGTCCATGGCCGGCTTGTCGCCCGAGGGCTCTTCGTCCTCGCCGTTGGTCAGGATGAAGCGCCATGCGATGGAGTTAGCCGCATCGTCGTAGACCAGCACCATCTTCTTGGCTGCGAGCGATTCGATGCGGAAGCGCGGGTCGGCATACTGGTTGTCGGACGACACGTAGGCGAACGCCGTGTTGGGCGCCAGCACCAGATAGTTGGCCTGGCTGACGTTGCCGTCGGCGTCGGTCCAGCTGCCCGTCTCGAAGTTCCACGTCGAGGTCTGCGAGCCTATCTCGACGTCGGCGTCCTCGTCGTGCGCTCCGCCCCACAGGGTCACGCCCTTGTTGATGTAGGTCAGGCCGTCGTCGCCGGGGCTGTAGGTGTAGGCACCGCCGGTGCGCGTGTCGGCCGTGAAGGTGAAGCGGTCGTCGTAGAGGCCGAAGTCCTTCTTCTCGTCGGCTCCGGCGGCCCACCAGCCGGCTCCGTCGGTGCCCAGCGGGCCGCAGCCGAGGTGCGCCTTCTCTTTGCTTGCAATGCGCCATTCCTTGCCGGTGATGCGCTTGAAGTCGGCCGTCCAGTCGACCTTGGTCTCGTCGAAGGTGAAGGTCTTGACGATGCTGCCCTGGCTGATGCCGTTGCGGTTGCCCAGCCTCAGCTCGATGCTGTAGGTGCCGGCTTCGGGGTTGCTGTATCCGACCTCGTAGAGGGTCGAGTAGGTGGTGCCGTTGATGAGCCACACGGGGTAGAGGCCCTGCGTCGCCGCCAGTCGTGCGGTCATCTGGTTGGTTTCCTGGTCCACGGTCATCTCAAAGTCGACGCCGCTCATGGTGGGGAGGCCGGCCTGCGATGCTCCGTCAAATTCGTCGGGCTGGCACGATGTGGCTGCCATCGCTCCCAGCATCAGTCCCGACAATAGTCTGAATATCTTGTTCATAGCTGTGTTTGCTTTTGGTGGTTAATAATTGTTCTGAACCAGCGAGGGGTCGGCGTCGAGTTCCGACTGTGCCAGCGGGATGTGTTTTTTGGACGGTGTCCAGGCGTTGGTGCGGTATCCGTAGGCGTCGGGCACCAGCGTGGAGGCAGCCTTGCCTGAGCGCACGAGGTCGAAGTAGCGTTTGCCTTCGCCCACGAACTCGAGGTGGCGTTCGTCAATCACGTCGTCGGTGCTGACCGAGGCCAGTGCGGGGAGTCCGGCTCTCTGGCGCACGAGGTTGGTCCACTTCAGCGCGTCGGCGCTGCCGCTGCCGGTGAGCAGGCTGAGTTCGGCGGCGTTGAGCAGTGTCTCGGCGTAGCGGTAGATGCGCAGATTGTTGTTGTAGTTCAGGTTCTTGGAGGTCGGGCAGTCCTTGCAGTTGTCGGTGTAGGGGCGGTACTTGCCGAGCCAGATGTGCGTATCCTGATAGCGCACGTTGTATTCCACTCCGCGCACGTCCCAGCAGGTGGCGTCGCGCCGGGTGTCGGCCTCGTCGTACATGTCGAACGTCTCGACGCGCATGGGCAGGAATCCCCAGCCGTCGCTGCCGGCGTCCCAGCCGTCGCCGCCGGGCCATGTGTTGGGCGAGCAGAGCGTGGGCAGCACGGTGCCTCCCACGGCTTTGGGCGTGCCCCAGTCGCGGCGTGCGTTGTCGTCGTTGTAGTTGACTTCGAATATCGACTCGACGCCCCATTCGCCGCTTTCGGTCCAGATGTCGGCGAAGTCGGCCATCAGGTCGTACTGGCCCGAGCCTATTATTTCCTTCATCATCTCAAGGGCCTTGGCGTAGCGCTGCGTGTCGTTCTGGTAGAGCGCCATTTCGGCGTAGAGCATGTAGGCCATGGCCTGCGACACGCGTCCGGCGTCGGATGCGGGCCAGCGCATGGGCAGTGCGTCGGAGGCGATGATGGCTTCGAGTTCGGGCATCAGGGCGGCGTATATCTCGTCGGCCGTCATCTGGGGCGCGGTGTAGGGCGTGCTCAGGTTTTCGAGGTAGAAGGGCACGTTGCCGTAGTAGTGCCACAGTATGTTGTAGTAGTAGACGCGCAGCAGGCGTGCCTGCATCTCGTAGGAGAGGAGCTTCTCGGCCGTCGAGCCGCCATAGGTCACATATTTGATGACGTCGTTGCAGCGCTTGATGCCCGAGTAGAAGTCGGTCCAGAGCGTGGCGAGCGTGTTGTTGCCGTCGCCCTCGAAGTTGAATAGGCGGTGCCAGTGCTGGTTGTCGCCCACGCTGTTGCCTCCCACCCAGAAGTCGTCGCCCAGAATCTCGGCGTCGACGTTGAGGGCGTTGTAGGCCGTGCCGTCCCAGTCGGGCCAGTGCAGCGGGTCGTAGGCGGCGGTGAGTGCCTCCTGCAGGTGGGCGTCGGTGGTGTAGTATTCTTCGAGGGGCTCGCCGTTGGGGTCCTTGACTTCGAAGAAGCTGTCGTCGCAGGCCGTCAGCAGTGCTGCTGCCGCGATGAGGGCTGAAGTGATATGCTTGTTGTTCATGACAGAATCGTTTATCAATCGGTTATTAAAAACATATTAACAGGTGTCTGATTACAGCGACAGGTTGAGGCCGACGGTGAATGTGCGGGCCTGCGGGTAGATGCCGTAGTCGACGCCCACTGCGGTGCCCTTGCCGTCGTCGTCGGCGTGGCCAATCTCAGGGTCGAAGCCCCAATATTTGGTCCACGTGGCCAGGTTCTCGGCCATGGCGTAGATGCGCAGGCGGTCGATGCGGATGCGCTGCGTCAGCTGGCGTGGCAGGGTGTATCCCAGCTGTATGTTCTTGAGGCGCAGATAGGAGGCGTCGTGCACGTAGAGGTCGGAGATGGCCCAGTTCTTGCTGTCGGCCGAGCCGAATCCGAGGCGCGGCACCCTGTTGGACGTGCCCTCGCCCGTCCAGCGGTCGAGCATCCAGGTGGGGTAGTTGCCTGCGGTGATGTCCTGACGATAGGTGGCGTCGAACACGTCGACCCCGCTGACGCCCTGGAAGAATGCGCCGAAGTCGATGCCCTTCCATTCGGCGTTCAGGTTGAAGCCGAAGGTCCACTTGGGCGTGCCGTTGCCGATGTTGGTGCGGTCGTCGGAGGTTATCCGGCCGTCGCCGTTGACGTCGGCAAAGCGAAGGTCGCCGGGGCGCGCGTCGGGCTGGATGAGCTCGCCCGCAGCGTTGGTGTAGGCGGCCACTTCGCTCTCGTTCTGGAAGATGCCCTTGGTCCGGTAGCCGTAGAAGTAGGGGAACGGCTGTCCGTTTTCGGCGCGTGTGCCGCCGTCGGAGAACTGGCTGATGCCGAAGTCGAGGAAGCCGGTGTCGTTGCCGAGGTTGGTCAGCTCGTTCTTCAGATACGAGGCGTTGCCTTTGATGTCGAACTTGGCATCGGCCACCTTCCACTTGTAGCCTATCTCCATCTCGACGCCCGAGTTCTTCATGTCGCCCACGTTGCCGTAGGGTTTCGACTCACCCACATAGCTCGGGATGGGCATTTCGATAATCATGCCGTTGGTCTTCTTGATGTAGTAGTCGACGCTCATTGTCAGCGCGTTGCCCAGCATGCCGACGTCGATGCCGAAGTCCGACTGCTCGCTCTCCTCCCACTTCAGGTCGGGGTTGGCAAGGCGGTTGGCCTTGGAGCCGTTGGTCAGCACCTGATTGGTGCCGAACAGATAGTCGTTGCCCATGGAGGTCAGCGTGGTGTAGGCAAAGTCCACTATGTTGTCGCTGCCGTTCTTGCCCCAGCTGTAGCGCAGCTTGATGTTGCTGAAGATGTCGCGCGCCGACTCCATGAACGACTCGTTGAGCACGTTCCAGCCCAGCGAGAACGACGGGAAGTTGCCGTAGCGGTTGTTGTCGCCGAATCGGCTCGAACCGTCGCGGCGCACGGTGGCCTGCACCATGTAGCGCTCGGCGTAGTTGTAGCTCAGTCGGCCGAAGAACGATGCCACCTTGTGGCGCGTGTAGGGTCCGCCATAGACGCCGAAGTGTGCCGATGCGCCGGTGATGTTGCCGTCGGCGTCGGTGGCGTATTCGACGTCGCCCGTGGCGTAGTTGATCGAAGGCTTGTCGGTGTTCACGAGGTCCCAGCGGCTGCCGCCCAGCTCGTCGCCCTTGAACTGCATCACCGACTGGCCCAGCACCACGTCGAACTGATGCCGGTCGATGGTCTTGGCATAGGTCAGCACGTTCTCGAGCTGCGTGCTCGAGTTGTTGCCCTTGTAGGCCGAGGCCTGCGTGTGGTCCGAATTGTTGTTGCCCGAGAGGTAGAACTTCTGCTTGGTGGCGCCCTCGTTGCCCCAGAACGAGAATTCGCCGCTGTAGGTGATGCGGTATTTCAGCTGGTCCCACAGCTGCAGGTCGAGCGAGAACTTGGGCATGAACTTGTGGGCCCAGTTCTTGGTGGGCGTGCCCTGGAGCATGGCCACGGGGTTGTTCTGCTCGCCATACGACCCGAAGTAGCCCGGGATGGTGTAGGGATTGCCGGCGCCGTCGTAGTAGAGGTCGTAGTTGGCGAAGTGCTCGATCATGCCTTCGGCCGTGGTGCCCTTGGCCGTCACGGGAAGCATGGGCGACAGGTAGAGCGCCGAGCCCAGCACCGAGCCCCACGTAGAGTTGGCATCGATGCCGGTGTTGTTGACGCGCATATACGACAGGTTGACGCCCGCCTCAAGGCTGTTGAGAAAGCTGCGCTCCTCGGCCTCGTCGATGACTGTGTAGATGTTGTTCGAGCGAAGCGTCAGGCGGTTGTAGTTGGAGTGCCCGTAGTTGCCGCCCACGATGCCTTCCTGGTCAAAGTATCCGGCCGACACGTAGTAGTTGGTGCGCTCGGTGGCGCCGCTTATCGACACGTCGTGCTGCATGATGGGCGCATTGTCGTTGAAGACCAGATCCTGCCAGTCGGTGCCGAAGCCCTCGATGCGGTCGCCGTTGATGTCCACCAGGTTATACGGGTCGGCAAAGACGGGCGCCTGACCGCTGTTGATGTATTTTTCGTTTTGGAGGATGGCATAGTCGGTGGCGCTGGTCACGTCCCTCTTGTGCCAGGCCGACTGCAGGCCATACGAGAAGTTGTAGTTGATCTGCGCCTTGCCCTGCTTGCCCTTCTTGGTGGTCACGAGGATGACGCCGTTGGCCGCGCGCGCACCGTAGATGGCGCCCGAGGCCGCGTCCTTGAGCACCTCGATGCTCTCGATGTCGCTGGGGTTGACCAGCTCCATGCCGTTCTGGTCGGTCGGCATTCCGTCGATGATGTAGAGCGGATTGCTGTTGTTGATGGTGCCGTTGCCGCGGATGCGTATCTGCGACTTGGCGCCCGGCTGTCCCGACGCCGACGTCACCGTGATGCCCGAGGCCAGGCCCTTGAGCGCGTCCTCGGCCCTCAGCCGCGTCTTGCCCTCAAGGTCGTCGGCCGACACCTTGGCTATCGAGGCCGTCACCACGCTCTTCTTCTGCACGCCGTAGCCCACGGCCACAATCTCGTCGAGCTGACTCACCTCGTCTTCCATCTGCACGGTCATGTTGGCCGTGGCTGCCAGTTCCTGCGTCTCCATGCCAATGAACGAGAAGACCAGCGTGGACCCCTCGTCGCACCGGAGCGCAAAGTTGCCGTCGACGTCGGTGATGGTGCCGGTCTGAGTGCCTTTGACTACGACACTCGTCCCCGGCACCGGTGCACCGTCGCTCGCCATTATTACCCTTCCGCTCACGGAAAGTTGCTGTGCCAAGCTCGGAAGCGTCAGCACAATTGCTGCGAATAACAATAATACATGTCTCATGGTTAAAAAACTGTTTTTGTGATTGATTAACGCTTGCAAACATACACGTCGCATCGGCCCGCTTCCTAATAATGTGCATCATAATTAGCTCCTTCATTAACTTTTATAAACACATAAAAACCTCCTGCTCCGGAGGCTTAACTATTGATAATCTGTGCAAAAACATTCACGCATCGGCACATTCGGCTGTTCATGTTTTGACAATCACCAAAAAGTGTTTAAGATAGCGGCGGCAAACGCTGCGGCGCCTCCGCAGGCCGTCCGCCCGCAACCCGAAAAAGACGACAATACTTAATATATGTATATGAGACGAACCCTCTGCCTGATGCTGCTGA
>CALYZD010000069.1 GCA_945607565.1 uncultured Bacteroidales bacterium
CCGTCACCGACAAGTGGACGTGGAGCTGCCCCGAAGTTACGCCGCAGCTCATCTCGTTCAGCAACGTGTTCTGGGGCGTGGCCATGATTCTGATATGCAAGCTCTGGTACAAGGGCGGCCCCGTGCGCAACAGGCGGATGCTCTCCGCCGCCTCCGCCCCCGAACCCGACGCTGACGGCGACACCGACGAACTGGCGCTTCTGCGAGCCGAAAACGCCCGCCTGCGCGCCCTGCTTGCCAAGAAAGGATGACGATGATTATGAAACTGAAGTTCAAGACAGTCAAATACCTGCCGTGGGTCGGCGAGCACTATCACGACCAGCCCGTCCGTATCCTCATTCTCGGCGTCAAATGCTATTCCGAAGACCCGCTGGCCGTCCCCGCCGACGTCTGCACCGAAGTCGTCAGGTCGCACATCGAAAGCGCCGGCGTCGAGACCTACCACGACTTCTTCGACCGTGTGGTCGGCCTTTTCATCCGGTGCGGCGAGACGGCGGCCGACGTCTGGCAGCGCGTCAGCTTCTACAACTACACCCAGACCGTCCTGCCCGGCACCGACAGCTTCCCCACCTACGAGCAGATACTCGCCTCCGAGCCCGCCTACCTCGAAGTGCTCGACGCCCTGCGGCCGCACAAGGTGGTCATTCTGGGCCAGAGGCTCTACAACAACGTGCTGTGCTGCAAGGGCTGCGAGGCCCAGCGCATCGAAGGCCACGAGACCTGGATGCTCGACCTGCATCAGGTCATCGGCAGCGTCCCCGAGGCCGACCACATCGTCCACTCCACATTCGTCAATGACCCCTCCAACGTCCACTTCGAAGTCCCGCTCTGGCGCCGCACCGTCGACGAGTTCCTCGCCCTGGTGCCCGAGGAATACAAGACGCCGCAGATCAAGCGCCGGGTGATGCGCATCCTCGACTTCATGCACATCCGATACGACGACCTGCTCAGCCCTCAGGGCTTCGACCTGCCCGGCGTCCTGGCCAAGGCCATCGCCCGCGGCCTCATCCGCTTCGAGCCCGAAGTGGCCATAGTCGACGCCCAGTGCTTCCGCGCCGAAAGCCAGATGGCCACCATCTACTTCGCCAGCAAGCTGCGCGACGCCTTCTGCGAAAAGACCCCCGACGACGCCGAGACCGAGCAGAAAATGCTCGCCGTGGTCCGCCGGCTGCTCAAGTCCGACCGCTTCCTGATGGAGTTCTCGGGCAACGGCCTGCTGGTCATCGGCAGCAAGCGCAAGACCGAAGTCCGCCGCCTCTACGACGACATGACCGCTCTGCGCACCAAAGAGAAACGTGTGAAGAAAATATCGTGGCTCGACCTCGAAAAGATGTTCAAGGTCAGCTACATGCGCCAGAACCTCAAGTGCGTCCGCCTCGAGCGCGACTACGTGTCGGAAATCGACGTCTTCTTCCGGAAATCCGTGTGAGGGGCGCCGCATTCAGCCCGTCGGCCCCCATCGTCGGCCCAACGACTTTTAATGCTATATTCGTCGGCCGGACGAAGCCGCGCGCGACGCGCGCTCTCCGATGGCGAATCATGAAAACCAGAACGACAATCTCACTATGGAATACAGCGGTAAAGTAGCGGTGGTGACCGGCGGCGCGCACGGCATCGGCCGATGCGTGGCTCAGGAATTCGGCAGGCGCGGCGCCTCGGTGGCCGTGATTGACGTGCGCAAGGGCGACCATTTCGTCGGCGACATTTCGCGGAAGGAAGTGCTCGAAGCCTTTGCCCAGGAGGTCGTTGCCCGGCACGGCAGGGTGGACTACATCGTCAACAATGCCCTGCCGCTGATGAAGGGCCTCGACGAATGCTCGTGGGAGGATTTTCAGTACGCCATGGCCGTAGGCGTGACCGCGCCGTTCTATCTGGTCAAGCTGCTTGCTCCCCATCTGGCCGCAGGCGCGTCGATAGTGAACATCTCGTCGTCGCGCGACCGCATGAGCCAGCCGCAGACCGAGAGCTACACGGCCGCCAAGGGAGGCATCGCCGCACTCACCCACGCCCTGGCCGTCACGCTCCGCGGCAGGGCGCGGGTCAACTCCATATCGCCGGGCTGGATCGACACCGACTTCAGCGAACACGCCGGCCCCGACGCCGCGCAGCAGCCCGCCGGCCGCGTGGGCAACCCCATGGACATCGCCCACATGGTGCTCTACCTCTGTTCCAACCGGGCCGGATTCATCACGGGCGAGAACATCTGCATCGACGGCGGCATGACCCGCCAGATGATTTACCACGGCGACAACGGCTGGACTCTGACGGAATAGCATTCGGCGAGAATATCTTGGCAGAAATTTCAACCGAAACCCGGTTGATTCACTAAGTATTACTTTATCTTCGTGGTTGATATTTGTTCCGAATTATAAACCATGAATATAGTTGCAGGTTCAAAAATAAACCGTCTGTTGATGAATACTGACCCGAATGGACTGTTATTCTCTTCCTGGCTCAAGACGCAAGGGTACTCTGACCAGTTGCAGAAACAGTATCGCGCCTCAGGATGGTTCACATCGCTATCCCAGGGTGTGATGTATAGAACTGGCAGCAAACTATCGGCCTATTCCGCACTGGCAAACTGCAACCTGCAAACCGGCGCCAGATACTGCATAGCGGCTCACTCCGCACTGGAATATACGGGATTCAATCACTATGTGCCGATGGGAAAGCCGACCCTGACCGTAGCTCTCCATCCCACAAGAAAGCGGCCTATGTGGATGAAGGACGAGATGTTTGACGTGACATTTCGCCCTTTTCATACGGAAGCATTCCCGAACACGGAAGTGATAGCCAAAGAGCAAGCACATGGCATATTGTATGTTTCCTCTCCCGAACAGGCTTTCTTGGAATGTCTGCTGCTGGCTCCAAAATACTATGATTATATGGACCTTTACTACATCATGGAGCAACTCACCACATTGAGAAGCGACGTGGTCCAGCGGCTGCTCGAAAGTTCAAAAAACTTCAGCATCAAGAGAATGTTCCTGTATATGGCAGAGAAGGCAGGTCACTATTGGTTCGAAGAACTTGACCTTGAAAAGATAAATCTCGGCACGTCAAAGATACAACTGGTTGCCGATGGCGCCTACAGCTCTAAGTATATGATAACCATACCCAAAGCATTGAACAGTTATGAAGGATAGATACAGGAAACAAGTGGCACTGCTCATACGCATCATGCCGTCGGTTTATAAGATAAAGGATTTTGCAGTGCACGGAGGTACGGCTATTAACCTGTTCCACAAGAATGTGCCTCGCTACAGCGTTGATATAGACCTGGCTTGAATCCCTATCGCAGACAGGGATTCAATTTTGATGTCTATCAATCAAAAATTGCAAGATGTGAAAAGTAGCATCGAAAAAAGTATTCCGGGCATTATCGTCAAGCATAAACCGGAAGTTTTGAAATTGCTCTGTATGCTTGGTGATGCAACAGTCAAAATAGAGGTTAATGGCACCAAACGTGGAATAATTGGCAGCCCTGTGGATTTGCCGATTTGCGAGAAAGCGCGAAACGAGTTCAGCATGGGATGCAAGGCTCGTACAGTGTCGTTCGGCCAATTGTATGGCGGCAAAATCACAGCGGCACTCAGTCGCCAGCATCCTCGTGACTTGTTCGATTGCAAATTCATGGAGATAGACTCATTCGAACAGGTGAAGGACGGATTTCTTTTGTGCCTGCTTGGTAGCGATAAGCCTATAATTGAATCACTTCAACTAAATGCTGTCGACCAGTCTGAGGCATTGGAAAACCAATTTGAGGGCATGACCGACATTCCATTCACTTATACCGACTACAAGGAGGCAAGAGAGAATCTGCTGGAATTAGTAAACGGCAATTTGAACAATACAGATAAAGAGTTCCTTCTGTCCTTTGAAGCCGGTGTGCCAGACTGGGACAAATGTTTTGCGGGAGATCTGTCAGCATACCCTTCTGTCCAATGGAAACAGCTTAACATACTGAACCTTAAAAAGAGCAATCCAAAGAAATTTGAAGAAGGTATCGCAAGGCTGAGAGAGTGTTTAAAGCCATAACGTAGTAAGTTTAAGAATAACCACAAAACGGGTCGGCGAGAATGATGATTGAGCGGCTTGGAATCGCATGACTTTTAAACTCAATGCAACGACTTATGAGACTGACTGAAAAGAGAATGACAACCGATATAGAGCGAAAAGGGCAATAAACCCCCAAACTTTTTGCCAAACATGTAAAAACAGACTGACAATGACAAAGATTCAGGAACTGGCTCTCGCCATGATCGACTACAACCACGGAGACCCCAAGCGCATTCAGCACACCACCAAAGTTCATGCCTACGCCCGGCTGATAGGCGAGAGCGAAGGGCTCGACGCGGAAACCCTCTTCATCCTCGAAAGTGCCGCCCACGTCCACGACATCGGCATCCGCGCCAGCGAAATGAAGTACGGGCGTCAGAACGGCAGACTTCAGGAGCAGGAGGGACCCGCCGTCGCCCGCGACCTGCTCGCACGCCTTGGCTACGCCGACCGGCATATCGAGCGCATCTGCTGGCTCGTAGCCCACCATCACACCTACCACGTGTGCACCGACCCTGACTATCAGATACTTGTCGAAGCCGACTTCCTGGTCAACCTCTACGAAGACGGCGAGTCCGCCGATGCGGTGCGTGCCGTCCGCCGCAACATTTTCCGGACCGCCAGCGGCACCCGCCTTCTCGACATGATGTTCGGCATATCCTGAAAACGCTTGGCGCGAACGGGCTTGGCGTGTCGGGCTATGGGAACGCAACAAGGCCGCTGCCCGAGGGCAACGGCCTTGCACGATTTTGATATGAAAATTTGGCTTTGGTTTGGCGGTTAAACCAGACCCTGCTCAATCATGGCGTCGGCCACCTTGATGAAGCCGCCGATGTTGGCGCCCTTCACGTAGTTGATGTGGCCGTCTTTTTCGGTGCCGTATTTCACGCAGGTGGCGTGGATGTTGATCATGATCTGATGCAGTTTGGCGTCGACTTCCTCGCGGCTCCATGGCAGACGCATCGAGTTCTGGGTCATTTCGAGGCCCGATGTGGCAACGCCGCCGGCGTTCGAGGCCTTGCCCGGTGCGTAGAGGATGCGTGCGTTCTGATAGACTTCGATGGCCTCGTTGGTCGAAGGCATGTTGGCGCCCTCGGCTATGGCGAAGCAGCCGTTGGCTATCAGTGCCTTAGCGTCTTCTTCGTTTATTTCGTTCTGGGTGGCGCAGGGCAGGGCGATGTCGCACTTGGTGTTCTTCCATGGCTTCTGGCCTTCGAAATATTGTGCCGAGGGATACTTGTCGGCATATTCCTTGATGCGGCCGCGCTTGATGTTCTTCAGTTCCATGACGTATGCCAGTTTTTCGGCGTCGATGCCGTCGGCGTCGTAGATGTAGCCGTTGGAGTCGGACATGGTCACGACTTTGGCGCCGAGCTGCGTTGCCTTTTCGACGGCGTACTGTGCCACGTTACCCGAGCCGGAGATGACGACGGTCTTGCCTTTGAAGTCCTTGCCCTGCGTTGCGAGCATCTCGGCTGCGAAGTAGACCACGCCATAGCCGGTGGCTTCGGGACGGATGAGGCTGCCGCCCCAGCCCAGAGCCTTGCCGGTCAGCACGCCGGTGAACTCGTTGCGGATGCGCTTGTACTGGCCGAAGAGGTAGCCTATTTCGCGGCCGCCCACGCCGATGTCGCCAGCCGGGACGTCGGTGTCGGGACCGATGTGACGGCTCAGTTCGGTCATGAAGCTCTGGCAGAAGCGCATCACTTCGTTGTCCGATTTGCCTTTGGGGTCGAAGTCGGAGCCGCCTTTGCCGCCGCCCATGGGCAGGGTGGTGAGGCTGTTCTTGAGCACCTGCTCGAACGCGAGGAAGCGCAGAATGCCGAGGTTGACCGTCGGGTGCAGACGCAGACCGCCTTTGTAGGGGCCGATGGCGCTGTTCATTTCGATGCGGTAGCCGCGGTTGATCTGGATTTCGCCTTTGTCGTCGAGCCAAGGCACGCGGAAGATGATGACGCGCTCGGGCTCTGCCATGCGCTCAAGGATTTTGGCGCGCTTGTATTTCGGGTTCTCCTCGATGAAGGGCATCAACGATTCGGCCACTTCGCGCACGGCCTGGTGGAATTCCGGTTCGCCGGGGTTCTTGGCGATGATTTTGGTCATAAACTCGTTCAGCTGAACGTCTAAGTTTGCCATAGCTATTCTGTTTTTTAGGTAAATATTCTATTTGTCGTTTCTGACGGGTGCGAATATATGCCGGTTTTGAGGCTGATGCCAAAAAATGTCCGTTCTTTACGTGAAACACGTAAGATTTTAAGGGTTTCACTCACGCACTGTCGCGTTCAGGGTGCGGCGGGGGAAGGCTTTTTGGGGGGAGGATGGCGTGGCGGCGTCGCTTTGTTTTTCTGCGCGGATTCGGTTTACTTTGCGCCATGAAATCGAACATCCTCTTAATGGCCGCGCTGGGCCTGTCAGCCTTGGCTCACGGCGCCACGCCCGACGGCACGTTCCGCAAGACCGGCTTTTCGTTCGGCGTCCTGCCGTCCATAGCCTTCGACCAGGACGCCGGCTTCCAGTACGGCGCGCTCACCAATCTGTATTGGTATGGCGACGGCAGCAATTATCCGCGCTACAATCATTCGCTCTATCTTGAGGCCAGCCGATGCCTGAGCGGCGCCACGCTTCTGCGCGCCAACTACGACACGCGCACGCTTCTGCCGCACGCCCGTCTGCGGGCCGACGTCACGTGGTACGACGACGTCAGCCTCGACTTTTTCGGCTTCAACGGCTACAAGGCCGTCTACAACGCCGACTATGCCGACGAGGACGCGGCCGACTACCGCACGCGCGTCTTCTACAACCATCAGCGCAAGATGTTCCGCGCCATGGTCAACTACGGCACCACATTCCGCCGCAGCCCGCACGTCAACTGGCAGGCCGGCATCGTGGCGTTCAACATGCAGATATCGCGCGTGCACTTCGGGCGTCTGGCCAAGTCGGCGCCCGACGTGCCCACGCTCTACGACAAATACGTCGGCTGGGGCATCCTGCGGCCGAGCGAGGCCGACGGCGGCTTCGACGCCTACGTCCGCGCCGGCATCGGCTACGACACCCGCGACAGCGAGAGCTTCCCGACGGCCGGCGTCTGGACCGAGGCTCTGCTGGCCGTGGCGCCGTCGTTCTTCAGTTCCGACGCCAACGAATACGGCAAGCTCACCGTCTATCACCGTCAGTATTTCGACCTGCACCGGGGCGACCTTGTGCTGGCCTACCGGCTCGGGTGGCAGCACCGCCTGTGGGGCCGCACGCCGTTCTATCTGCTGCCGCACTGGAACACGTCGGTGCTGACGGCGGCCACCTCGCAGGGCCTGGGCGGCAGCAAGACGCTGCGCGGCATCAAGCGTCACCGTGTGGTGGCCGACGGCAGCGTGATGGCCAACGTGGAGTTGCGCTACATTTTCGCGCGCTTCGGGGTGGCCGGGCAGCAGGTGGCGCTGGGCACCAACCTTTTTGCCGACATGGGCCTGACCACGCAGGAGTACGACATCGACACCTCGGCCGTGCCCGACGACGAGCGCCCGCTCTATTTCCGCACGTCGGCCGACGCGCCGCACTGGAGCGGCGGCCTGGGGCTCAAGGTGGCGCTCAACAGCAATTTCGTGGTCTCGGTCGACTACGGCCACGCCTTCGACGAGCGCGACGGCACGTCGGGTTTCTACGTTCTGATGAACTACCTTTTCTGACGGCTGCTGGCGTCGATTACGTAATTTTTTCTTTATTTGCAGACGTTGTAATGCGTTGGTTGTCAGTGGCATGCGTGGCTGGATACTATTAAAAAGTGCTAAAGCGCTGTGCGGATAATGTTTTTTCATATTTTTGCCGCGAATAAAAATACTGTCATGCGGCACAACGCGTCGGAAGCGGCGCGACAGGTGCTCGAAAATAGTTGACAAAAGTATGCTGATACGAAAAGTATATATCAGAGAATCAGACCATGCGGACATTGTCCGACACGCGTCCGCCGTAGGGCGCAGAGGTTGCAGCCTGTGTTGCAGAGTCGCAGCAATCAATCATTCACAACAAAATAACCACACTTTATTACCCGTCCCGGCCAATGCGCTTGCCCAATCGGCAGTGGCAGATGCCGGTTTTTAATTGAAAATTATGGAATTTGTAGTAAACCTGTTTAATGGCACCGGCTTGGCGACAGCACTTATCTACATCTGTCTGACGGCCTTCATCGGCCTGCTGGTCGGCAAGCTGGGCATTGGAAAGGTCAAACTGGGAATTGCCGGCGTCCTGTTCACCGGCATCATTCTGGCACACTTCGGCGCCAAAGTCAACTCCGATATGCTGCATTTCGCCAAGGAATTCGGCCTCATTCTGTTCGTCTACGGCATAGGCATCGACGTGGGCCCGCGTTTCTTCAGCACATTCCGCAGCGACGGTCTTCAACTGAACATATTCGCCATGTCGATAGTCTTTCTGGGATTTGCCGTGGCGCTCATCATCCGCTACACGTGCAATCTGGCTCCCGAAGTGGTCACCGGCATCATGTGCGGCGCCGTCACCAACACGCCCGGTCTTGGCGCCGCCCAGCAGGCCATTGCCGAAGTCAACAAGGTGGGCGGCAATCTGGACGCGGCCGTGCCGGGAATGAGCTATGCCGTGGCCTATCCGCTCGGCGTGCTCGGCATCATCCTGACCATGCTTGTCATCAGGGCCATCTTCCGCGTCAGGATAGAGCGCGAGGTGGAGGACTATAACAACTCCATCGGCGTCAACTCCAATCATCTCGAAAGCGTCGTCATCACGGTCACCAATCCCAATCTGTTCGGCAAGACAATCGGGTACATCAAGAACGTGATAGACAAGGAACTGGTCATCTCGCGCATCGAGCGCAGGGGCGAATTTCTGATTCCGGTCGAGAATACCGTGATGGAGAGCGGCGACATTGTTCACGGCGTTTCGGACACTCAGAACCTTGACAATCTGCGCATCAAGATGGGCGAAGTGGAGATAGGGCAGAAGCGCGAGATAACCGGCGCCATGGCCATGTTCCGAGTGCTGGTGACCAACAGCAAGCTGGCCGGCAAGACGATAGAGCAGATTGGCATCTATCGCCGCTACGAGGCCAACATCACGCGCATCTACCGTTCGGGCATGGAAATCCTCCCCACCAAAAACACCACCGTCGAGCTTGGCGACATGGTCCGCATAGTCGGCAAGCGCGAACTTCTCAACGACATTCAGAAAGAACTCGGCGACTCAATCAAAGAACTGTCGCACCCCAACGTGCTGCCCATCTTCATTGGCATAGCCTTGGGCATCCTGATAGGCAGCATTCCGATTGCGCTGCCCGGAATGCCCGCGCCGGCCAAGCTCGGCCTTGCAGGCGGCCCGCTGATTGTGGCCATCCTGATGGGCTGGAAGGGCCGAATCAAGAAGTTCAGCTTCTATATGAATCCCGGCGCCAACATGCTGATACGCGAGCTGGGCATCATCCTGTTTCTGAGCAGCGTAGGCCTCGGGGCCGGCGGCGAGTTCGTCAACACGCTGGTCAACCGCGGCGGCACCATGTGGGTGCTCTACGGTGCCGCCATCACCATCATCCCGCTGCTGATTGTGGGCGTGGTGGCACGTCTGCGCGGCCTCAACTATCTGAAACTATGCGGAATGATGTCGGGAGCAATGACCGACCCCCCCGCACTCGAATATTCCAACGCTTTGTCGCCGACGCACGCACAGTCGATGGCCTACGCGTCAGTCTATCCTCTCACAATGTTTTTGCGAATATTGCTGGGACAGACATTAATCCTTATAACACTGTAGAAACATGGGAGTTGCTTACGAAAAGTTTCTTGAAAGACAGAAACAGCTGGAACAACAGTACAGCGCAGAATATTATGAAAAACAGCACAACAGAGGCAAGCTCACGGCACGCGAGCGCATCCTGCTGCTGTTTGACCAAGGTTCGTTCGAAGAGATTGACGCCTTTGTGCCGCCCGTGGGCGTGACCTTCGGCAAGACCACCAAGGCCTTCGGCGACGGTGTGATAGCCGGTTTCGGAACCATCGGCGGACGTCAGGTCTATGCCTATTCGCAGGACTTCAATGTGCTGGGCGGCTCGCTCGGAACCACCCACGCGGCCAAGATAGTCAAGGTGCAGGACATGGCGCTCAAGACCGGTCTGCCCGTGATAGGCCTCATCGACTCGGGCGGCGCGCGCATTCAGGAAGGCGTGGCGAGCCTCAACGGCTATGCCAACATCTTTCGTCGCAACGTGCTGGCCTCGGGCGTGGTGCCGCAGATATCGGCCATCATGGGCCCGGCAGCCGGCGGCGCCGTCTATTCGCCTGCCCTGACCGACTTCGTGTTCATGACCGAAGGCACCAGCTATATGTTCGTGACCGGCCCCGACGTGGTGCGCCAGGTGCTCAACGAGAACGTGACGCCCGACCAGCTCGGCGGCGCCAAGGTCCACACCAGCAAGTCGGGCGTGGCGCAGTTCGTCTATAGCGACGACGCCAACACGATTCTGGGCATCAAGAAGCTGCTGACCTATCTGCCGTCGAACAACATCGAGAATCCGCCCTATGTGGCCAACGACGACCCGACCGACCGCGTCGAGGAGGCTCTGCGCGACATAGTGCCGGAGGATCCCGACAAGCCCTACGACGTGCGCGACGTCATCACGCTCATCACCGACAAGGGCCGCTTCTTCGAGGTGTCGGAGAACTATGCGCCCAACATCATCGTTGGCTTTGCGCGCCTGGGCGGATACGTCATCGGCATCATAGCCAACCAGCCCAAGGTGATGGCCGGCTCGCTCGACATCGACTCGTCGGTCAAGGCCGCCCGCTTCATCAACTTCTGCGACTCGTTCAACATTCCGATAGTCACCTTCGAGGACGTGCCCGGATTCCTGCCCGGCACCGACCAGGAGCATCAGGGCATCATCCGCAACGGCGCCAAACTGCTCTATGCCTACACCCGCGCCACGGTGCCGAAGATCACGGTGGTGCTGCGCAAGTCGTATGGCGGCGCCTACATCGTGATGAACAGCAAGGGCATCGGCGGCGACTACAACTTTGCATGGCCGACGGCCGAGATTGCCGTGATGGGTCCCGACGGCGCAATCGCCATCCTCTTCCGCAAGGAGCTGGCCGAGGCTGCCGACCCCGTGGCGCTGAAGAAGGAGCTCGTGGCCAAATATCGCAACGAGGTGGCCAACCCCTACATCGCCGACGAGAAGGGATTCATCGACGAAGTGATAGACCCGGCCGTCACCCGAGCCAAGATTTTCAGAGTCCTGAAAAGTCTTGACAAAAAATCAGTAAGTTTGCCACGCCGCAAGCACGGCAACACACCTCTTTAGTAAACAAGAAACACGAAAATGATAAAGTCAATACTCATAGCCAATCGTGGCGAAATAGCCATCCGCATAGCCCGCACGGCGCGCCGGATGGGAGTCAAGACCTATGCCATCCGGACAAAGAAGGAGCCGAATGCTGTCTATTTGTCGTCGGTCGACGAGATTCTGGACTTTCCCGAAACGGACGGTTCGGTGCCCGAGTTCCTGGACATCCCGAACCTCGTCAAGTTGGCGGTCGACAACCACGTGCAGTCGATGCACCCGGGATACGGTTATCTTTCCGAAAATGCCGAGTTTGCGGCCGCCTGCCGCGATGCCGGTGTCGTTTTCATAGGTCCGTCGCCCGAGGTGATTCGCGCCATGGGCGACAAGATTGTGGCCAAGGACATCGCCCACAAGTGCGGCGTCCCGATGCTGGGCGGCACGCTGGGTGGTATTCCGGATGCCGAATCGGCTGTGGCTGAGGCCAATCGGCTGGGCTATCCGGTCATCATCAAGGCCGCTTCGGGCGGTGGCGGACGCGGAATGCGCATCTGCCGCAAGGAGTCGGAAGTGAAGCAGATGTATGAGCTGGCCACGTCCGAAGCCCGCACGGCTTTCAACGACCCGACTGTCTTCATCGAAAAATATCTTGAGAATCCGAAACATATAGAGTTTCAGGTGGTTGCCGACAAATACGGCAATGTCGTCCACCTTGGCGAGCGCGAATGTTCGATTCAGCGCAAGCACCAGAAACTGATGGAGGAGGCTCCGTCGCCGGCCCTCGACGACGAACTGCGCGAGCGCATGGCCACGGCGGCCGTCAACCTGGCCAAGGCTGCCAACTACGAGAGCCTCGGCACGGTGGAGTTCCTGCTCGACGACAACCGCAACTTCTACTTCATGGAGATGAATACCCGCATTCAGGTCGAACATCCTGTGACCGAAATGATTACGGGTCTCAATCTGGTGGAGCTGCAGCTGCTGATAGCATCGGGCGAGAAGCTGCCGGTGGAGCAGAAGGACGTCAGGCTGGAGGGATGGGCCATCGAGTGCCGCATCAATGCCGAGGACGTGCAGTCGGGCTTTGTGCCGAGCATCGGCATGATTCGCAATCTGCGCCTTCCGTCGGACAACCGTATCCGCATCGACAGCGGCGTGCGCATCGGCACCGAAATCACTCCGTTCTTCGATTCGATGATTGCCAAGCTGATAGTGCATGGCAAGGACCGCGCCGACGCCATCGAGCTGGCTCTCCACTCGGTGGAGCATTTCCACGTGATGGGCGTCAAGACCACCATCCCGTTCTGCAAGGCGGTGCTACACAACGAGGTGTTCCGCTCGGGCAACTTCAACACGGGCTTCATCGAGCACGACCTCAAGTCGCTCATCTACAAGGAGGAGCACGAGGAACTGATTGCCGCTCTGCTTGCCGTCTCGACCTATAACCACGACAACGATTTCAGCGGCGACGTGGATGCCGACATGGCCGAGCAGCCAATGGATCCGTGGGTATTGCAGAAGCGTATTCGTCATCTTTAAAAATCGGGAACAATGCAGAATAACATACAGAACAAAACCCTCATTGCTGTTGGCAAAAACGGCGAGGAATACGAATTCAAGGTTCAGAACAGCTATCAGTACAGCTCCAAAGGTTGCAAACTGACGATCGAGATGATCGAGGAGGCCGACGGCTTCATGCTCTTCTCGTGCGAGGGCGTGCGCTATCCGGTCGAGATCGTGTCGCGCAAACTCAACAATTATGAGGTTCTTGTCAACGGCGTGAGCTACAACTTCACGGTCGAGACACCGTTCTCGCTCAAGCGTCGCGAGATTCTGGCGGCCAACCAGCCCGTGAGCGACGGTGAGGATGTGTGCGCCCCGATGCCGGGCAAGATTGTCAGCATCATTGCGCAGGAAGGCATGGAGGTCAACCCCGGTGATCCGCTGTTGGTGCTCGAAGCCATGAAGATGCAGAACACGCTGACGGCCAGTGTTAAAGGTGTAGTCAAGACGGTTGCGGCCAAGGCCGGCGCCACGGTTGGCAAAGACGAATTGCTGGTCGAAATAAAGAAAGCCTGAGCCGCCGCGCACCACGCCGACGCACAAGGCATACAAAATATCGCAAATGCCCGTTCACGCAGAGTGAGCGGGCTTTTTTTGTAAACCGCACGGGCGGAAAATTTCGTCCCCAAAAAAACTCCACCTCCCGACACTAAAAACCCACGGCACACGAGTGTGCACCGTGGGTTGGGGAATGTGGTTGCTGGCTTTCCTCTATCGTTTCACGATCTTGCAGGTCTCGCGGCTCTGGTCGGCGCGGGTGGTGCGCACCACGTAGACGCCGGCGGGCAGTGCGTTGTAGCTCTCGCCCAACTTGGTGCCGTCGATGCCAAAATATTCGGTGCGAATCACTTCCGACGCGGCGGTGGCAGTGCCGATGCCGGTCGAGCTCTTCTTTTTGTCGTAGATGGTTTTGATTTGGTCTTCGGTGAGCACCTCGGCGTATAAGGCAATGTCGTCGATGTAGTAGGTCGGGTCGTTGTCGCCCCAGTCCCATGCCTGATTGCCCGACACGCACACGTAAGGAATCAGGTCGGGATGCTCGAGCAAGCCCTGCACATAGTGCCCTTCAGACCCGTCGGTGGTCCAGTGGTTCTTGAGTTCGGTGTCCATGTAGATTTTGGTGTCGGTGGGGGTGTAGGTGGCGGTCACCAAGTGCCATTCCTTGTCGTCGAGCCAAGCGGTGCTTTCGAAGTTGGTGCCGGTCACGTTGTCGCTCGCTGTGAAGTCGCACCAGCCCCAGCAGTTGATTTGCGTCAGCAGGCGGCTCTGGATAGCCATCATCGGAAATGTGTTCACGCCGTTGGCCGGAGCTGCGCCATAGGCGGCGAACAGTGGTGAAAACCAGTAGTTTTCGGCATTGGCCACGTTGACCCACAACTGAATGGTCAGTGCGAGGTTGGTTTTGACGTCGTCGTTGTTGAGCACGCCATTGGGCAGCAGCAGATAATTGGAGCGGATGGAGCCGTCGGCCGGCATGTTGTGGTAGACGTAGTTGAACTTTGTGTCGACCATCTTAACCACCTCGCCACTGCCCACCTGCGAGCAGCCGGTGCCAATGGTGCCCGTCTCGAAGTCGTTGGAATAGAACGGGGTTTGTGCCATGGCCGACGTGGCGACCAAGGCCGTTGCAAGAAGTAAAGTTGTTTTCATAATGGTATTGAATTTTTGGATGTTTTTATTTTACCATTACAAATATCAGTAAAATCCATGATGGGGGGGGTGGATTTTAAACCTTGCCGAAGTGGATAAAATGGTATAGAAGTGTTAAAATCCGTTCTTTCGGGACAAAAGAAAAGGCTGCGGCCTCCGTGATGGAAGCCGCAGCCCGTTGAGTTGTTGACCCTACCGATGATGCTATTTGATCATCAGTTTGGTCGTGGCAGCGCCGATGCGGACGTAGTGCAAGCCCTTGGCGAGGCCGCTGACGTCGATGGTCTGCGATTCGGAGCCGTCGGTGGTGGAGGTCAGCACGAGGCGTCCGGCCACGTCGTAGATGCGGATCGTGGTGGCAGCCTCGGGCAGGCCGGTGATGCACACGTGGTTGTGAGCCGGGTTGGGGTAGAGGCGCAGGCTGATGCTGCCGCTTTCCGCTGCCGCGATGCCGGTTTCGTTGCCCGTGTAGAGGTAGTAGTCTTGGTTGGCTTCGGGTGAGCCGGTGAAGGTGCCGCCGGTGCCCTCGAACATCATATTGTTCCAACCTTCGGGCAGATCTTCGGTCGACCCGAGCGATGCAGCCTTCCATGGCAGGGTGTAGCTGTCGGTCCTGGTCTCGCTCACTTTGATGCCCGTGCAGCCG
>CALYZD010000070.1 GCA_945607565.1 uncultured Bacteroidales bacterium
GGCAGTCAGGCGCTTTTGTCTGCTACGACCTCGATTCGGTCTTTTCGCGCACAAGCGACTGGGGCCGCGAGATTGCCACCCACTCGGCCGACATTGCCGCCGACACTGCCTTTGACGACGAGAAGTACCGGAACGTACTGAAATACAGAGCAATGATTGAGCGCCTTGCCGGCATTGGCCGTTCGGCCGACTTGTCCGACAGTCTGCTGGTAGATTCGCTTATAATGCTGAATCCCAATAATTTCCATACCTATAAAGTCGCCGCCGAATTCTGGTCGAAATGTGGCAGGCGCGAGCGTGCCGAGTTCTATCGCCGCAAGTCGGACGAACTTGTGCCGAGGCTGCCGGGCCGTTAGCTGTCGGCCATGCCCACCGCCGCCACGCCAATGCTGGCGCACGGAATGGCCTTGAGCGCCTCGCAGCACGCCTCGATGGTGGCGCCCGTGGTTACCACGTCGTCGACCAGCAGCAGGCGCGCGCCCATCCACTTGGTGGCTTCGCGCGTCACGGCAAATGCCTTGCTGACGCTCAATTGCCTGTCGGCGCGCGACTTGTGCGTCTGCGACTCGGAATACGACGTGCGTATCAGAATGTCGGTGGCCACCGGAATGCCTGTTATCTGGCTGATTCCCAGCGCCAGAAACTGGCATTGGTTGTAGCCCCTGATGCGCTTCTTGATTGGGTGCAGAGGCACCGGAACGACTGCGTCGAAATAAGTGTTGTTGCTGTTTTTCAGCATCTTGCCAAGCTGCCGCCCGAGCATCACGGCTATGTCGGTCTCGCCGTGGTATTTGAAGCGGTGAATGAGGTTCTGAATGGTTTCGTTTTTGCGGAAATAGTAGCCGGCAAATGCGAATTCGATTTTCGTCCGGCCCCAGAACATCTGCTCCACACGGTTGCCGCGCCAGTTCTCGAACCGCGTCAGAGCCAGGCTGTCGAGGCATTTGCCGCAGACGCGCTCGGGCGAGCCGGAAATGTCGTTGTGGCAGCAGATGCAGAGTTTAGGGAAAAATATGTGATAAAGACAGAGGAAAAGTTGGGGAATTTTCATAAACCGAGAACTTAGTCAGCCTGTTTGAACCATTTTATCAACTCTTTGAATGTCAGTTTCTTGCCATACATGAGCAGCCCGGTGCGGTAGATTCGGGCGCTGACCCAGATGCAGAGCACAAACGTGGCAGCGAGCAGCACCATCGAAAGCGCGATTTCCCACGCCGGAATCTGGAACGGGATGCGCGCCATCATCACTATGGGCGACGTGAACGGGATAATCGAAAACCAGAAGGCCGCGCTGCTGTTGGGGTCGCGCACGGCGAGCATCGCGATGTAGATCGAGACGATGAGCGGAACCATCAGGATGGTGGTGAACTGCTGGCCGTCGGTCTCGTTGTCCATGGCGGCGCCGAGGGCGGCGAACAGGCTGGCATAGAGCAGGTAGCCGCCCACGAAGAAGAATATGAAATAGCCGCAGAGCGCAAGCGCGTTCAGGCCGTTGAGCTTCGACATGATGGTGTTGTAAATTTCTGAGCTTTCGGACGTTGCGGCGTTCTGGGCTTCGTCGAGCAGCTGGGCGGTCTGTTGCGTCATCTGCGTCATGTCGCCGACGGCTTCGGCCGACGCGCCGCCCGAAATCATTGTGCCGATGCCCGAAACAATGACCGTTGTCAGTATTCCCCACAATATCACCTGCGCAAAAGCCACGAGCGCTATGCCCACAACCTTGCCCATCATCAGCTGGAACGGCTTGACCGACGACACGATGACCTCGACTATCCGGCTCGATTTCTCTTCGTTGACGCCGCGCATCACTTGGGTGGCGTAGATGATTACAAACATGTAGATGAGCAGTGCAAACACCAGAGACACAACCATATTCATCTCCGACGAGTTCTCGAATTCCTGCCCGTCGTCCTTGATCGAAATGGTCGTCACGCTGACGCTGATGCCGTTGATGTCGTCGATGATGGCCTGGGCGTCCTCGCGGTTGCCATAGGTGTTCAGGTGCCTGTCGCGCACGTAGTTCTCGATGTAGCCGCTCAGCAGGCTCTTGGTGTCGATCGAGATGGCCGCGTCGGAATAGACTTTGACGCCGTCAGGACTTTCGGGGTCGCTGCCGATGACGATAAACGCGTCATAACCAAGGTCTTTGTAGCGGGCCTTGATGCTGTCAAGCGGCAGCTGGCACGGCTCGAACGTTGTCTGGCCCTCGCTTTTGAGGTAGTCGATGCAGCCGCCGGTCTCGTCGATGACGGCCATCCGCACTTTCGATTCGGTGTTCATCATGGCGATGAGCGTCGGCGCGCTCAGCATCAGCGCAAACACCAGCGGACCTAAAATTGATGATATTATGAAGCTCTTTTTCTTGACGCGAGTCAGAAATTCGTGGCGTATAATCAGAAGTGTCTTGTTCATTTTTCCTACTTATTTGTTTCCAACAACCTTAATGAAAATCTCGTTTATCGACGGCAGCTTCTCGTTGAAGCCTACCAGTTCGACAGTGTCGTTCAGCTTGTGAATGAGCTGATTGGGCGTCAGATCGGCCGGCAGCCGGACTTCGGCGCGGCAGATGCTGCCTTTGCGTTCCTTGGCTTCGGCGCCAAACATTTCCCTGACTTTCGCCACGGCACTGTCGTCGGCCTTGAATTTGATTTCGAAAAGGCCTTCCTTGTATTTTTCGCGGATGTCGTCGACGGTGCCCGACAGCACGTCCTTGGAGCGGTTGATGAGCGTGACGTTGTCGCAGACCTCCTCGACCGATGACATATTGTGGGTTGAAAACAGGATTGTGGCACCTTTTTGCCTAAGTTCCATCATCTCGTTTTTGAGCAGATTGGCGTTGATGGGGTCGAAGCCGCTGAACGGTTCGTCGAAAATGAGCAGTTTGGGCTCGTGCAGCACGGTGACCACAAATTGCAGTTTCTGCTGCATGCCTTTGGAGAGTTCTTCGACCTTCTTGTCCCACCACGGCTGGATTTCGAACTTTTCGAACCAGTATTTCAGGCGTATGAGGGCGTCGTGGCGGCTCAGGCCCTTGAGCTGCGCGAGGTAGACGGCCTCTTCGCCCACTTTCATTTTCTTGTATAGTCCGCGCTCTTCGGGCAGGTAGCCTATCTGTGCTATGTCCTGCGGCGCAAGGCGGTGGCCGTCAAAGATTATCTCGCCCGAGTCGGGGCGCGTAATCTGGTTGATGATTCGGATCAGCGTCGTCTTGCCCGCGCCGTTGGGGCCGAGCAGTCCGTAGACAACGCCTTGTGGCACTTGCAGGCTGAGCCCATCGAGCGCCGTGTGGTTCGCGAATTTCTTCACGACCTCTTTTGCTTCTAAAAAAATCATTGTCGCTGTTTATTGTTTAAGATTAGTAATGAATATGATTATAGCTTTATGCCCATAACTATCACGTCGTCAATCTGTTCGTGGTCGCCCTTCCATTCCTTGAAGTTGCTGTCGAGCCGTTTGCACTGTTCGTCGGCGGTCAGCTGGCTGATTTTTTCGAGGAATTCCTTGAACTTTCCGGCCGTGTATTTTTCGCCCGTTTTTCCGCCGAACTGGTCGGTGTAGCCGTCGGAGGTCAGGTAGATCCAGTCTTTGCGGCTGAGCTGCGTCACGGTGTCGACAAACGGGTTGCCGTTGCGGTGGTCGCCGATGCTGCGCCGCGTGCCGCGTATTTCGGTCAGGCGATTGTTGCAGACGTAGTAGACGGGGCGACGTGCGGCGGCCGAGACCATTTCGAGCGTGTCGAGGTTGATCTGTATCAGGGCGCAGTCCATGCCGTCCTGCGACTCGACGGTCTGGTTCTTGTTCATCACCTTTTTGAGCTCGCGGTCAATCTCTTCGAGCGTTTCGGAGGGTTTGGCGAGGTCGTTGCCGCGCATGATGTCGTTCATGATGATGGTGGCTATCATCGACATGAATGCGCCCGGCACGCCGTGGCCCGTGCAGTCGCCGCAGCAGAGCACGAGCGTGTTGCCGTGGCGGTTGAACCAGTAGAAGTCGCCGCTGACGATGTCGCGCGGGTTGAAGTAGATGTAAGTCTCGGCAAATCCGAAGTCGTTGAGGCTTTCGGGCGACGGCAGGATGGCCGTCTGGATGCGTTTGGCGTAGTTGATGCTGTCGGTTATGTCCCTGTTCTTGCGCTCAATCACGGCGTTCTGCCGGCGGAGCATCACGGTCTGCTTGGCCACTTCCTTTTCGAGCGTCAGCTTCTGCTCCACGAGCTTCTTTTCGCGCCATTTGGTTATCGCCTTTATTATCAGCGCAATCAGCACAATCATCACTATCGGGAACCAGAACGATTTCCAGAACGGCGCCTTGATGGTGATGCCGATGGTCAGCGGCGATTCGCTCTTGACGCCGTCGCTGTTGAAGGCGCGCAGGTGCAGCTTGTAGGAGCCGTCGGGCAGGTAGTCGAACTCCTTGTGCTTCTGCGTGCCCAGCGGAATCCATTCCTCTTCGCTGTCGCCCTGGCTCTGGAGCCAGTATTCGTATTTGACGTTCTCGGGGTCCTTGAAGCTGATGCCGATGAAGTCGAAGCGGAACTTGACGGGTTTGCCGTCGTAGGGGTAGGGTAGCGCAATGTCTTTGTTGATAGGCATTTTGGTGCCGGAGATGCGTATGTCGGTGAGGTTGAGCTTGGGGGCGATGTCGCTGCGCTTGTCGTAGTCGGGCATGTAGCGCACCACGCCTATGTTGGAGGCGAACCAGAGGTCGCCGCTTTTGTCGCAGAAGATGCGGCCGAACTCGGCGCCCATGTTGGTGTTGGCGTTGAAGATGCGGATGTTGCTGGTGTTGAGGTCGATGCAGCTGAGTCCGGGCTGATGGCTTATCCAGATGCGGTTCTTGCTGTCGGCGCATATTCCGTAGCAGTAGTTCTTTTCGAGCCCTTCGCCGGCCGAGATGGTCACGATGGAGTCGTTGGTGTAGCAGAGGGCGCCCTTGTTGTAGGTGGCCAGCCACAGGCGCTTGTCGCGGTCCTGGGTGATGCCGGCCACGTTGATGGGCGTGTCCGAGAGCCGGTGGATTTCGAATTCGCCGTTGTGGAACAGGCAGATGCCGCTGTCTTTGGGCCCGAGCCATATCTGGCCGAGGTCGTCGATGTAGATGAAGTTGATGTTGTTGTGCGGCAGCCCTTCGGCGGTGGTGTAGATGGCGGTCTGCGCCGTGGTGCGGTTGTAGATGTAGAATCCGCCCTGCGTGGCGATGTAGATGTTGTGCGCGTCGGCCTTGATGTCGTTTATCAGCTGTCCGAGCGACGATGCCGCGAAGTGGAGGCGGCGGAAGTAGCGCTCGTTGTCGCGGCGCATGTATATTCCGTCGGTCTCGGTGCCGACGTAGAGCGTGCGGCTGTCGTCGTCGTAGCAGAAGGCGGTGATGGCCACGTCGCGCGGGATGCCCATGTTCTGGTCGTAGAACTCGCAGTTGCTCATGCAGTTGGCCTGTATCTTGATGATGCCGTTGTTGAGGCCCATCCACACGTCGTTGCCCACCACTATGGCCGCGTTGACCTTGTTCTTCTGGAAGCCGAGCTCTTCGAGCTTGTAGGTCATGAAGTAGTTGTTGATCCAGGCCACGGCTCCGGTGCCGTAGGTGGCGAACCAGAAGATGCCTTCGCGGTCTATCATCATCTCGCGCACGTAGTTGTTGTCGATGCCGTTGTTCTCGTCGAGCGACATGACTTCGGCGTAGGAGCCGGCCTTCTCGTCGAACTGGAGCTTGCGGACGCCGTGCCCCCAGGTGGCTATGTAGATGCCTTTGTCGGAGTCTTCTATGATGTCCTGGATGCTGTATGTGTCGATGAGCGTGTGGTGGCAGTCGCCGTCGGAGCAGGTCAGGCGCCTGACGGTCCCGTTGGGCGAGTAGGTGAAGATGCCGCCCTCGTCGGTGACGACGAAGAAGCTGTTGGTCTTGCTGCGGCGCTTGATGCGGTTGACGGCCGTGGCCGGTATGCTGCTGATCGACTGAGGTTTCTGCGGGTCGCCCGAGGAGTCGATCTTGACGCTGAAGAGGCCGTCGGAGGTGCCCACGAGCAGGAACCGCGAGTTGACGGCGCCGAGCGAGTAGTAGATTTTGCGTCCGAACTTTTTGCGGTCGAAGAAGGTAGTGACGCTGTGGTCGGGCGCGATGCGGATGAGGCCTTTGTTCTGCTCGATGGCCCAGATGTTGCCGGTGTCGTCGATGCACATGTCGCGGATGGGCGACGATGCCTCGCCGACAATCAGTTTGCTGAACTGCTCGCCGTCGAAGTAGCTGAACGAGCCGTTGCCGTGGCCGCACCAGAGCCGCCCTTCGGTGTCGATGAGCAGCTTGTAGACAAAGTCGTCGGCCAGCGAGTCGCGCGAAAAGTAGTTGCGAAAGTTGACGCCGTCGTAGCGTGCGAGGCCTTCGGCGGTGGCTATCCAGATGTAGCCGTTGTTGTCCTGAACAATGCTGTAGACGTAGTTTTGCGGCAGCCCCGACGCATTGTTGTATTTCGACAGGTTAAGTCTTTGTCCCCATGCCATTTGGACGGTCACGACGGCCATCAGGCACAGCAGGCTTTGCAGTTTTTTCATTGTTCCGATAATAGGTTGTTAACGCTCTGATTCTGTTGTGGTTGGTAAGACGAATGAAGACCAAACGCTGCCGTCGGGTCGTCGGGCAGTCGTTTGGTCAGGATTCGTGTGCACGCGGGCCGTGGCCTTGGGCTACTTGGCTTTGGGCTTGACTCCGATGCTGTATTTGTATTTCGGGATGCCGCCGATGGGCACGCTATAGAACGGCATCAGCTCGCCGTACTGGTTTTCGAGGTAGATGACGACGTTGTTGTTCTTGAGCGGGCGGGCCTTGCTCTTTATCATCTGGATGTCCCACGAGGTGTTCTTCTCGGCGTCGACCACCTTGTGCTCGGAGCTCTTCCACTCGTTGTTGTTGCTGACCTTCATCAGCTCGCCGTTCTTGGCCACCGATATTATGCGGATGATTCCGTCGTTGTCCCAGTCGAAGTTGGACTGCTTGAGCGAGATGACCTTGTTGTCGATGTAGGGGTAGATGTGCGATATTTCGGTGCCGACGTCGTAGAGCCGGAATTTGTATTTGAAGTAGAAGGCCACTCCGCCTTCGATCTTGAGGTTCTCGTCTTTCTTGCGCGACATGAAGAGCCTGTACATGTTGCCGTCGTCGCCCGACATGCCTTCGACTATCAGCTTGAAGATGCGGCCTCCGAACTCGGGCAGCAGTTCGCCTTCCGACGGGTTGATGGGCCCGAAGGTGTACCAGGCGTTGTCGTAGGCGGCGTCGGTTCCGAATGTCTTGGTGGCTATCAGGGTGCCGCTGTCGTAGCTGCCGTTCTCGTTTATCTTCTGCGCGTCCTTGTTGGAGCAGGCGCCGTTGCCGCCGTAGATCGAGAAGCGTGTCTTGGTGTTCCAGCTGCCGTTCATCTCGTCGTTCTTGCCGCCCACTTCGGGGTCGAACACGCGGATGTAGAGCGGCTGGTTATAGTCGGTGGGGACGGCGAAGAAGATGATCTGGATGAAGTTGTCGTCGCCCCATTCGGTCTCGCTGTCGCTGCCGAATGTCATCAGGAATGGTATGTTCTCGTCGGCACCGGGCACCGGCTGTGCCTTGATGCCAATGGTTGCAATCATGGCGGTTGCAATCAGGATGATAAGTTTTCTCATGGACGTTTTCTCTTTGGTTAGTTTTCGGTTACTTCTATTTCGACCCACGTGCAGAGCCGTATGGTCGGGTCCTCTACAGCAATCGTGCCACACTTGACTTTGTAGGTGCCGGCTTTTTCGAATCGGAACGAGACGCTCTTGCCCTTGAACTTGTTGCCTGCGCCGAAGTCCCAGTAGTAGTCGCTTGGCGTGAAGTCGGTTATGTTGTCGCCGTTGGCGCTGAAGATGATGTCGGTGCCGGCGGTGGCTCTGGCGTTGGTGGTGATGTTGACCTGTCGCGGCTTTTCGATGGCTATCGGATAGTCGGCTATGGTGTAGAGGTCTTCGTTGCTCACCTTGTCGAGAACGTCGAGCGTCACTATATATTGCCCGGCGCCGGGCAGGCAGTGGTCCACTTCGAGGCCCATGAGTTCGGCGCCGTCGCTGAAGCGCCAGCGGAACTGGAACTGGGTGGTGTCGTAGTTGGCGGCGGTCTCTTCGAAGAAGGTGAAGCAGTAGTTTTCGGTCTGCATCTCTTCGGCTTCGGGGAATCGGGGGAACTCCTGCTTGAAGAAGAAGAGCTGCTCGGTGCCGTAGCGGTTGGAGGTGATGTAGCCCCACTCTTCGTTGTCGCTGAAGAAGATGCCGTAGTCGTCGCCCACGCTGTTGACTATCGGGTCAAAGCGTCGCGGCTCGGCGAATGTGTCGCCTTCGCGGTAGGTGTAGTAGATGTCGAGGCGTCGGCTGTCGGAGCGGCCGTTGCTCGAGAAGAATATCTTGCCCGAGGGGTGGACGAACGGCGCTATCTCGGCCTTGTCGGTGTTGATGTTGCTGCCCATCGATCTGGGCTTGGTCCACTGTCCGTTCTTGAGGTCGCAGTAGTAGAGGTCGGTCGAGCCGGCGCCGCCAGCCATGTCGGAGGCGAAGTAGAGCGTGCGGCCGTCGGGGCTGAAGGCGGCGTAGGCGGCGTTGCTGCCGATGGTCTGCAGCGCGAGGTTTTTGGCCTGTGCGGTCCGCGTGTCGCCGTATCTGTAGATGCTGTATCCGCTCGGTTCTTCGCCCCGTCCGGCTGCTGGTTCGTTCTGTGTCACAAGCAGTTCTTTGCTCTGCGGGTTGATGCCGAGGGCTATCTGGTTGGCCGGCGTGTTGCCGTGCTCGAGCAGCAGGCGCGCTCTGCCTCGGGGCCGCTTGTGGTGCAGCGGGATGCGATAGAGCCTGTAGAGGAGCTGCCCGTCGTGGTCGGTGTAGGTGACGGCCACGTTGCTTTTGCGGTTGGAGGCGAAGTAGAGCACCGAGTCGCACACCATGGGGTTGATGGCGTTGCCGAAGCCGGCTATTTCGATCGGGCGGATGTTGATGCTTTGCGCATCGGCCGGCGCGTGCGCGCACCAGAGTGCGGCGGCCGTCGTTGCTATGATGAGTGTCCGTTTCATTGTCGGCAAGTGTTTTTTAGTAGAACCGTGGCGATTGCACTCTCTTGGGGTACACGAAGTCGTATTGGACAGACACTTCGTGCGTCCCGCTGTTGAATCCCTTGAGGTCGCCCGCGCAGTATCCGTAGCTGTAGGCCACGCGCAGCTGCGGCAGTGCCTGGCAGGCCACGGTGGCTATGATGTCGCCGGTGGTCTGCCACGAGGCGCCGAGCCAGAACATCCGGCGGTAGATGACGTCGAGGTTGACGTTGGCCACCAGGTCGTCGCGCTTGTCGTAGCGTGCCATCACCGAGGGCTGCAGGTGCACCTGCTCGTCGGCCTGCCACAGGTAGCCGCCCGTCAGGATGTAGGTGGCCTGGTCGGGGGCGAATTCGGCGTCGCGCCGGTCGAAGTCGTCGGCCACCATGAGCGTCGGCACCGAGAATCCGGCGAAGAAGTTGGCCTCGTAGACCGATATGCCGAAGCCGGCCAGCGGCGTGGCGTTGCTCTCGTTTTCGGCAAACACGGGGTCGTCGCCCTCCATCAGGTCGGTGTCGGTCCAGTTGCTGCTGCGGATGGAGACGCCCGGCTGCAGTGCCAGGGCCATCCATGTGCCGCTCCCGATGCGGAAGCGGTAGCCCACGGATGCCTGGACGCCCGTGTTGTCCGACACGTGGATGCTCTGCCGGTAGACGCTCAGGCCGGTGGTCAGCTGCTGGTTCTTGAGCGGCGTGTGTGCCGTCAGCAGCAGGCTCTGGGGCGATCCGCTGATGCCGGCCCACTGGCGCCTGAACGAGCCGAAGACGGTCAGGCCTTCGCGCGAGCCTCCGAATGCCGGGTTGATGGCGTATTGGTTGTGGACGAACTGGCTGGCTATCATTTCGTTTTGCGCCGATGCCTCGAAGCCGGCCGATGCCGTCAGCGTCAGGCAGATGAGTGCTATTGTTGTTCGTTTCATAGCGGGGTGTGTGCGGGTCAGTTGCGTTTGATGACAAGTGTTTCTTTGATGGTGCTGATGTCGGTGCCTTCGAGCACGTAGTAGTAGTATCCCTCTTCGAGCGGACGGCCGCCGTTGTCGGTCCCGCCCCAGTCGTTGCGGTAGTCGCGTGTCTGGAAGACGATGCTGCCCGTGGTGTCGAACACGGTGAGCGTGTTGGAGTTGGGCAGACCCTCAATCACGAGGCAGTCGTTGATGCCGTCGCCGTTGGGGCTGATGCCGTTGGGGTATCGGAGCGGCATCTGCGACATCAGGTAGAGCGTGTCGCTGTCGGCGCATTCGAGGCCGTCGCTGTTGGTCTCGGTCACTATCAGCTGCGCTATGCCGTAGAGCACGGAGCGGTATTGGGTCCGGGCCGAGGTGGGGTCGGCTATGATGCCGTTGTCGGGCGTGTCGGGGCCGAGGGTCCAGAGCACGTCGTTGGCGGCCGGGTCGCTCATGTCGACGCTGATTGTGGTCACGCCTGTGAACGCCACGGTGTCCTGCGCCACGGCGGGGTTGGGCTTGCGGTCGGTCACGGTCACCTGGCCGGTCAGGTCGGCGGGTGTGGCGGCGCATCCGTTGGTGTCGGCTATGGTGTCGATGACGATGGCCGACTGCTGACGCGCGTTGAGGCCTATGACGCTCTCGCCGGCCGGCAGGCCCGACTGTCCGAATCCGTTGCTCAGCCTGTAGTAGAACGGCTCGTTGCCTTCGATGCGGATGGTGGCTTCGAAGTCGAAGTTGGGGTCTTCGATGTTGGAGCAGATGATGGCCGAGCCGTCGATGTGGCCTATGGGCGAGCCCAGCAGCGTCAGCTGCTCGCTGATTGTGGTCCGGCACTTGCCGCCCACGGTTTCGGTCAGGGTCACGTCGTAGGTGCCGGCGCCGGGGGCGGTCAGCACGGCGCGTCCGGGTGCCGAGGCTTCGATGGCGGCTCCGGCGGCGCTCCACTGGAATGTGGCGGCGTCGAAGCTGGGCCGGCCGTCGTCAATCGTCATTTCCATCTGCCGTCCGCAGCCGGTGCGCTCCGATGCAAGGCGCGTCTTGGGCGTGGTGAAGAGTCGGATGTCGAACGTCTTGTCGAGTGCCACTTCGCCGCCGCTCTCGGTGCTGATGCTTATCAGGCGGATGGTTTCGGTGTGGTCCTGCGACCAGACGGCGCTGCCGTTGTCGTCGATGTTGATCGGGATGTAGTAGATGTCGTTGCCCTCTTCGAGCGTCAGGTTGCGGTCCAATTTGTCGCCCTGCGACGGGCAGTTGTAGCGCAGCGAGAACATCTCGGTGCCGTTGACCTTGCATCGCACCGGTATGTTGAGCGAAATGACATCGCACACCGTGGTGTCGGCATTCACAAATTCTGCGTAGGGTATCGTCTGAGAGAGCGTCGGCATTGCCGCTATGGTGCACAGGGCGATGGCAATTGTCGCTTTGTGTTTCATTGTGTGGGATTTGATTTTTTTCGTTGTTAAGTTGCACAAATTTATAAAATAATCCCTAAATGCCACTATCACAACGGCTATAAATTTCGGCGGCGCGGCCGTCCGTTTTCAGAGCCCGATGCCTTTGATTTTCTTGTAGAGGTCGAGTGCGTAGACGTCTGTCATGCCGGCCACGAGGTCGACGGCGGCCATGGCGCGGTCGTAGGTCGAGGCGCCCTGCGGCGTGGCGAACTGCTGCGGCACGAAGGCTCTGATGAGCTGCGAATAGTAGCGGTCGGGGTGCTCGGCCGCGCTGATGAATTCGTGCAGCAGCGTGCCTATGATGCGGAAGCCCGAGAGCTCTATCTCGCTGACGCTCCGGTGACGGTAGATGAGCGTGGCGGCCAGCCGGCTGACGCTTTCGAGCGCCCGGCGCTCGAAGGGCGGCAGGTGCTCGGCCAGGCTGCGCTCGAAGCATCCGTCCATGATGGCACGGCGGTTGTCGACAAAGGCGTCGGCACAGAGCTTGACGAGCTTGCCGATGACGCGCGCCCGCAGGTAGGCTATCTGCTCGTTGGCGTCGGTCACTTCGTCGAAGGCGCGCCGCATTATCTCGAACTCGTGACTTTCGGCCTCGGGGTCGAAGAACGAGGTGAACAGCTCGTAGGTCTTCTCGTAGCTGACTATGCCGAGCTTGTGGGCATCCTCGATGTCCATCACCTGATAGCAGATGTCGTCGGCCGCCTCCACAAGGTAGACCAGCGGGAAGCGGCTGTAGACGCACCGCTCGGCATCGAGGCAGCGCACGCCGAGGTGGTCCATGATGCGGCGGAAGTCGTCCCTGTCCTGGCAGAAGTAGCCGAACTTCCTGACGCCGGCCGACGGCCTCGGATACTTGACGATGCTGGCCACCGTGGGGAATGTCAGCGCAAAGCCGCCGTTGCGGCGGCCGGCAAACTTGTGGGTGAGCAGGCGGAAGGAGTTGGCGTTGCCGTCGAAGTTGACCAGGTCCGAGCGCTCGGCCTCGGTCATGCGCTCGGTCAGGGCGCTGCCGTCGGCGCTGCTGAAGTAGTGCGAGATGGCGCGCTCGCCCGAGTGGCCGAACGGTGGGTTGCCAAGGTCGTGGGCCAGACAGGCGGCCGAGACGATGGCGCTCAGGTCGGTCAGGTATTCGGCCGGCAGCTCGCCCATCTGCACCAGGCGGGCGGCCACCTCGTTGCCGAGCGAACGGCCCACGCACGACACTTCGATGCTGTGCGTCAGTCGGTTGTGAACAAACGTGCTGCCCGGCAGCGGGAAGACTTGCGTCTTGTCCTGCAGCCGCCTGAAGGGTGTGGAGAAGATGATGCGGTCAAAATCGCGCTGAAACTCAGTGCGTTCGTGCTTGGTGTCGACTATCGCCTTGCCAGTGCGCTGTGTGGTCAGCAGTTGTTGCCATTCCATGTGTGATGTCGGTTTTCTTTGTTTTCGGGTTGATGTGTGAGTGGCGCAAAGATAGTGCAATCCGCCCAAAGCCCGACATGGCAATCCCCGGCCGGCCAGAGCCGTCGGGGATTGCGGTCGGGAGCGTCCTTGTCTCTCTCTCTCTCTCTTGCGTGTGCGTCAGCCGCGGATGGCCTTCACGAAGCCGGCAATGGCGGCCTCGTCGGTGCCGTGCTTGGCCAGATGCTGCACGAATGCCGTGCCGATGATGGCGCCCGAGGCGTGGCGGCAGGCGTGCGCAAAGCTGTCGTGGTCCTTGATGCCGAAGCCTATCATGGTCCGGTTGCGCAGGCCGAGTGCGCGGACGCGCTCGAAATAGGCCGTCCGGTAGTCCTGCGAAGTGCGGATGTTGCCGGTGATGCCGGCCGACGCCACCATGTAGATGAATCCCTCGGCGTGGCTGTCGATGTGGCGCATTCGCTCGTCGGGCGTCTGCGGGGCTATGAGCGGGATGAATCGCAGCCCGGCGCGGTCGAAGATGTCCTTGTAGTCCGACAGGTAGAGGTCGAACGGGAGGTCGGGCAGGATGATGCCGTCGACGCCCGCCTCGGCGCAGCGCCGCGCAAAGGCTTCGACGCCGAAGTGCATCACCGGGTTGATGTATCCCATCAGCACCACGGGCATCGTTATCTCGGGCCGCATGTCGCGCAGCTGGTCGAGCAGCCGCCCCACGCTGATGCCGTTGGACAGCGCGCGCAGGCTGCTCTGCTGGATGACGGGGCCGTCGGCCAGGGGGTCGCTGAATGGCATTCCGATTTCGACAAAGTCGACGCCGGCATTCTGGAGTGCCGACAGCACCTTGCGGGTGTCGTCGATCTCGGGGTATCCTGCCGTGAAGTAGATTGACAGCAGGTCTTCTTTTTCTGCAAATAGCTTGTCTATTCTGTTCTGCATTTTCTGATTCGTTCTGATGGTTAGACACTTATAGGCCGAAGCATTTCATGTAGGTGGCCATGTCCTTGTCGCCGCGTCCCGATATGGTGACCACCACGTTCTGGTCCTTGCCGAAGGTCAGCTTGGGCAGTGCGGCCAGCGCGTGTGCGCTTTCGAGTGCGGGGATGATGCCTTCGAGCCGCGTCAGCTCGAGAGCGGCGTCGAGCGCCTCGGCGTCGGTGGCCGAGAGCACGGTGGCGCGGCCCGATTCGGCCAGATGGGCGTGCAGCGGCCCGATGCCCGGATAGTCGAGGCCGGCCGAGATGGAGTATGGCTCCACAATCTGGCCGTCGTCGGTCTGCATCAGGAAGGTGCGGCTGCCGTGGATGATGCCCTCGGTGCCGCGCGCGATGGATGCGGCCGTGTCGCCCGAGTCGAGGCCGTGGCCCGAGGCTTCGACGGCCACGAGGCGCACCTCGGGGTGGTCGATGAAGTGGAAGAACGAGCCGGCGGCGTTGCTGCCTCCGCCCACGCAGGCTATCACGCAGTCGGGCAGCTCGCGGCCGGTGTGCTCGGCCAGCTGCGCCTTGGTCTCTTCGCTGATGATGCTCTGCAGGCGCGCCACGAGGTCGGGGTAGGGGTGTGGCCCCACCACCGAGCCGATGATGTAGAACGTGTCTTCGGGGTTCGATATCCAGTCGCGCAGGGCCTCGTTGGTGGCGTCTTTCAGCGTGCGGTTGCCGCTGGTGGCGGCGCGCACTTCGGCTCCCAGCATCTTCATGCGGGCCACGTTGGGCGCCTGCCGTTCTATGTCGACCTCGCCCATGTAGACCACGCACTGCATTCCCATCAGGGCGCAGACGGTGGCCGTGGCCACGCCGTGCTGTCCGGCTCCGGTCTCGGCTATGATGCGCGTCTTGCCCATCTGCCGGGCTATCAGTATCTGCCCCACGGTGTTGTTGATTTTGTGGGCGCCGGTGTGGGCCAGGTCCTCGCGCTTGAGGAAGATGTTGGTGCCGTATTTTTCGGAGAGACGCCCGGCCAGGTAGAGCGGAGTGGGGCGCCCCACATAGTCCTTGAGCAATTTGCGGTATTGGCTCCTGAACGATTCGGAACCCAGTATTTCGAGATACGCCCGGCGCAGATTCTCCACGTTGGGGTATAGCATTTCGGGCACGTACTGGCCGCCGAAGCGACCGTAGAACCCATTGTCGGACACTGCAAACTTTGACATTGTGTGTTGGATGGTTTATTTGTGTTTTCTTGATGTGTTTCTTTCTCTTCTTCTCCTGCGGGCGAGGCGGTCAGGCCCGGCCGTCTTGCGCGACTTTCACTGCCTTCAGTCGCAGTCGCGGATGCGGCGGACGCGCCCGATGGCGTCGCGGAGCAGGTCG
>CALYZD010000071.1 GCA_945607565.1 uncultured Bacteroidales bacterium
CATCGTCCGATTGGGCAGATTAAATATTCGCTAATTTAATTCAACCAACAAGTTAAATATTGATTTCATTGATAAATGTTGGTTTTGCCGCTGCTAATATAACATTTCCACCTTGTCCAATATACCATTAACCGGCAAAAACATCACCCTCCCCCAAAAAGCCAAGCGACCCGGCAAGGCATCGGCCACAGAAAAAAAGTAAAACACTGTGGCTGATGCTCTGCCGGGTCGCGGTGTGAAGATATTATTGGCGGCCGATGCCTAACGGAGCGTGCGCACCTCGAAGACGGCCGCCGTGGGCTGTCCATCGGGCGAGGCTATGCGCACCGTGCATTGCCCGCAGGCCGTGCCGAGCTCGAAGCGCGAAACCACATCGTCGGCTTCGCGCTCGACGGTGGCGGGCTCAAGCGTGCGGCCGTCGACCGAGAGCGCGAACGCCCCCTGCGTGGAGCGGACGACGATGGCCGAGGCTCCGGTGGCGTCCATCCGGTAGGAGAACCACGCGCGGGTGCGGCGGCAGTGGCGGTCGGCTATGGTGAGCGCGTCCGACTGCTCGTAGGCTATGGCGTGGTCCGATTCGGGCTGCTGCTCGCCGCATATCACCACGTCGACGGTGGCGGCGGCAAGGGCGGCTTTGGCCGCCTCGGCCTTGGCAAGCGCCTCGGCCTGCTGCCTGAATTGCGCGGCCGTGGCCTGAGGCCAGTAGATGATGTAGCGCGTGTCGTGCAGGCGGTGGAACGGCACGAGCGTCAGGTCCGAATAGCGTCCGCCGGCCAGGCTGTCGATGTCGAAGGTGAGGGTGCCGGCGCGGCGGTGAACCTTGTCGGCCACAGTGGCGGGCTCGGAGATGAGCGTGGGCATGTCGGTGAGCGGCAGGACGCGGCCGTGGGCTATGTGGCCTCCGCGGCTGTCGTCGGCGCGCAGGCCGTCCTGCATGGCGGTGTCGGTGGCGGCGGCCAGCACGAGCGGTCCGTAGGCAAAGGCGTAGTAGGCGCTGCCGTCGGGCATCTGGCGGGCCTGCAGCTGCATGGGCAGGCTGATGTCGATGGTGTCACCCGGGCGCCAGCGGCGGGTCAGCGTGGCATAGCCGTCGGCCGTGGCAAAGGCCTTGCCGTTGCAGCTGACGGCGGCGTCGGCACACCACTGCGGCACGCGGACGCTGATGCTCATCGGGCGGCGCGGCGCACGGCGGACCACAAGGCGGCTCGCGGCCTCGTCGGGGAAGGCGGTTATCTGCTCCAGCTCAAAGTCGGCCTCGGCCCACCGCAGCTGCGACGGGATGAAGAGGTTGACAAAGAGCGTGTCGGCCGTGTGGGCGTAAATCATCTCGCCGTATTTGGCATGATTTTCGAGCCCCGAACCCACACAGCACCAGAAACTTGTGTGCGGCTGCGAGTAGACGCGATAGTGCCCGGGACGCATCGGCGTGAAGTAGACCATACCGCCGTCGGTGGGGTTCTGGGTCGAGAGGATGTGATTGTAGAGCGCGCACTCGTAGTAGTCGACAAAGCGCGTCGAGGCCGTCGTGCCGTAGAACATCCGGCTCAGGCGCAGCATGTTGTAGGTGTTGCAGCTTTCGGGGCCCTGTATGTCGTCGATCATGGGCGCAAAGTTGTCGGTGGGATGGAAGTGCTCGCGGACGCTGTTGCCGCCGATGGCTATCGTGCGTCGGCCGGTCACATTCTCCCAGAACAGGAGCGCGGCGCGGTCCCACTCGGCATTGCCCGTGAGGTCGGCTATGCGCTTGAAGCCTATCACTTTGGGTATCTGCGTATTGGCGTGCATGCCGGTCAGGGCGTCGCGGCCTTCAAGCAGAGGGTCGAGCAGCGTGCGGTGCGAGAATCGCTGTGCCAGACGCAGGTATCTGTCGTCACCCGTCAGGGCATAGACGTCGGCGAACACCTCGTTGAGGCCGCCGTGCTCGCTGATGAGCATGCGCTGCACCTGCTCGTCGCTGAGGTTGCGGGTCAGGTCGATCATCCAGTCAGCAAAGGCAATCAGCATGGGGCGGGCCTTGTCGATGCGGGCCACGGTGCAGGCGTCGCGCAGTCCGGCGTACATCTTGTGGATGTTGTAGAGCGGCACCCAATAGTGATGCAGGTCGAACGCGCCCACGGTGAACGAGCCGTCGGCCACGGCCTTCCACAGGGCTTCGCCTCCCGACACTCCGCCCAGATAGCCGTTACCCGAGGCGGCCTGGCACTCGGCCAGCTGGTCTATCACATAGTGGAGCCGCGCGCCGATGCTGTCGTTGCCGGTGGAGGCGTACATGAGCGAGAGCGCCGACAGATAGTGACCGCCGATGTGGCCGTCGAGGCCGGTGCTCTCCCAGTTGGGATAGTTGGGCGCCTTGGGTTGCAGGCCGGCCGCCTTGCGATAGGGGGCCAGCAGACGGTCGGCGTCGAGACTGAGGAGGTAGGCGATGTCGAGACGACAGGCGCGCTCAAATTCGCCGCCGGTGACGCGCACGTCCTGCAACGGGAAGAATTCCGCGTGCTTGGGCTGAGCCACGAGCGTGGCCGGCATCAGCGCTGCAAGGAGCGCCGCAGACAGTAGTTTTTTCATTTTCGTGACTGTTTTAAAAGGGTTTGATGCGCCCCGGCATGGCGTCGGAGCAACCCTGCAAAGATAGGCCATCGGCCGCGCATAATGGTGGATTTTAGATTCGATTGGGTTCACTGACGCACATAATTGTTACAGCCAGCGCCCTCCTCGTGCAAGCGTCGCCGAAGAGTCGCCGAAGACACGTGCAGGACACACATGGGCGGCGCGGCCGCTCAACGGCCTTTCGATGGCCATTGAATGGTCATCAGATAGCCATCAGACAATCATCAGACGGTCATCTGGCGACGTCAGGTCCTGCGCGCATATACGCCAAAGTCCGCCTCACCCTTCAGGGGGCGGAGGCGGACTTTGCGGTGATTATGCGGTCGGGGGCGGCGTGCGTCAGTCGACGGACTTTTCGGCGCGGCGCGCTTCGAGCTGTGCCGTTATTTCGATCATGCGCTTTTCGGAGAGCGGGTAGAACGAGATGAAGATGACGCTCAGCGCCGTGCCTATGGCGGGCAGGAAGCTGAGGAACGCCTTGATGCCGTCGATGGTTTCTGCGCTCTGCACGGCGTTGGCCTCGAAGCCGAAGGCGGCCAGCAGCCAGCCCGTGATGGCCGTGCCTATGGCCCAGCCGAACTTCTGGCTCATCGACGACGACGAGAAGATAAGGCCCGTGGCGCGGTTGCCGGTCTTGAGCTCGCTGTAGTCGGCACAGTCGGCATACATCGACCACAGGAGCGGGAAGATGGCGCCGGCGCAGATGCTGATGAGCACCTGGAAGACGAAGATGAGCGTCAGGTCGTCGCGGTCGAACCAGAAGAAGATGATGCTCAGCACGGTGGCCAGTGCCATTGCGCTCATGTAGGTGCGCTTCTTGCCTATCAGGTTCGACAGCGGCGCGGCGGCCACCACGCCGATGATGTTGCTCAGCTGGCCCAGGCCCAGATAGAGGGCCGAGTATTTGAAGGCGGTGCCCATCAGGTCGATGCCCTCGGTGCCGGCGGCGTCCTCGTCGATGAAGTATTTGAAGTAGTAGACCGTGGCACCGTCGCGGATCGAGTTGAAGACCAGCGCAGCCACGCCGGCTCCCAGCAGAATCCACCACGGGCGGTTGTGGAGCAGGTCCGACACGTCGTCTTTGAGCGACGAGCGGCTCTCTTTGATGGGGCGCACCCGCTCGCGCGTCAGCGCAAAGCATCCCACAAACAGCAGGACGCACACCACGGCAAAGATGCCCACCGTGGTGGCCCAGGCCGACTGCTGATCGGCTATGGGTTGCGAGCTGTGTCCGCCCAGCTTCTCGACTATCAGCATGAAGAAGAACAGGGCCACGAAGCTGCCTATGTAGGCGAACGTCATGCGGTAGGTCGACAGCACGTTGCGGTCGCGCGGCTCGGGGCTCATGACGCCCAGCAGCGATGCATAGGGCACGTTGATGGCCGAATAGACCATCATCATGAGCGAATAGGTGGCGTAGGCATAGACGAGCTTGCCCGTCGGCGAGATGTCGGGCGTGAAGAAGGTGAAGAAGCCGATGATGCCGAATGGCAAAGCCAGCATCAGCAGGTAGGGGCGGAACTTGCCCCAGCGCGATTCGGTGCGGTCGGCGGCGATGCCCACAATGGGGTCGAACACCGAGTCCCAGACGCGTGTGATGAGGAACATGGTGCCGACGGCGGCTGCCGGCAGGCCGAAGATGTCGGTGTAGAACACCATGAGGTAGGCGGCGAAGAGCTTCCAGAACATGCTGGAGGCCATGTCGCCGAAGCCGTAGCCTATTTTTTCTTTCAGACTTATCATGATACGGTCGTTTTATTTTTTGGGTGTCAGGCGGAGCACCACGATGTCGTGGGCGTCCATGTCGCGCACGAAGTTGGTGGCCGAGGTGCCGGCGGCCTTGTTGTGTGTGGCGTCGCGCAGGTCAAAGGTCTGCTTGCCGAAGTCGATGTCGCGGCTGAAGAGGGCGTCTTTGACGGTGTGCTTGCGCCAGTCGTAGTCGATGTGCAGGCGGCCGTCGGTCATATTGACGAAGGCTATGGCCCATTCGCCCTTGTCGAGCGGCTTGACCCATATCTCGTAGCCTTTTTCGTCGATGAAGCGGAAGGCCTGAATGCCGAGCGGGTCCTGGTTGATGGCGATGAGCTCGCGGTTGGTGACTATGCCGAGCACGTCCTTGCTCATGGTGCGGATGTCGTTGCCGAGTATCAGCGGCGAGGCCAGCATGCACCACATGGCGAAGTGGGTGCGGTCTTCGGCCAGGGTGAATCCGTTGCCCACCTCCATCATGTCGAAGTCGTTCCAGTGTCCGGGGCCGCTGTATTTGCGGATGCCGGGTCGCATGCGGATGATGGACCACACGCCCCACGACGACCATCCGCCGTAGCTCAGCTCGCAGTCCCAGCAGTTGGCTATGTCGCCCGACACGCGCCACATGTGGCCCACTTTCTCGCCCCAGAGCCAGGGCTGGTTGTCGCCCCACTCGCAGATGCTGAACACCATGGGGCGGCCGGCCTTGTAGATGGCGTCGCGCATCAGGGTGTAGGAGGCCGGCGCGTTCTGCTGGTAGGGCAGATCGCCGTTGCCGGCGCCGGTCGAGCACCAGTCGTATTTGAGGAAGTCGACGCCCCACTCGGCATACTGCCGGGCGTCGATGTATTCGAAGCCGCGCGTGCCCGGATAGCCGCCGCAGGTCAGCGTGCCGGCGCAGTTGTAGATGCCGAATTTGAGTCCCTTGGAGTGCACGTAGTCGGCCAGGGCCTTGATGCCGTTGGGGAACTTTTCGGGGTCGGGCACCAGCAGATAGGTCTCCGGGTCGCGCTCCATCTTCATCCAGCCATCGTCGATGACCACGTATTCGTATCCGGCGTCCTTGAGGCCGAGGCTGACGAAGAGGTCGGCCGTCTCGCGGATAACCTTTTCGTTGATGTCGCAGGCAAAGGTGTTCCAGCTGTTCCAGCCCATGGGCGGGGTCTGCGCCAGGCCTTCGAACTTTTGCGCGCCGATGCCCTGAGCCAGTGTGCAGAGGGCGGCGGCTGTCAGTATCAGTTGTTTCATTGTCGTTTTTATTTTTTGTGTGTGATTTTTTCTGATGACGGGTCGGGCGTCAGTCGGTCAGGCCCGAGAGGTAGTCGGCCAACTCGCGGCCTATGGCGCCGTGGTCGGCTATGTCGGGATGTCCGCCGCAGCCCTGGTTATAGGCTCGGGCAAAGAAGTAGCTGCTGACGTTGGTCTCGCCCTCGTCGTGCAGGCCGAGCAGCGCGCGGGTGATGGCGTGCTGCATGAAGGCCGTCAGCTGCTCGTCGGCCATGGGGCTGCTCAGGCACACTATGCGGGCCTCGGGGTAGTGTCCGCGCAGCTGCTTGACGAAGTCGATGTAGGCGGTCACGAACAGGTCTTCGTCCTGAATGCCGTCGTTCTGGCCGAGGCAGATGCAGACGATGTCGGGCTGCACTTCGAAGTTCCAGTCGATGCGGTCGGTCGAGAGCGCCACCTTGCCGAACACCTGCGGCATGGTGATGGTCATCTCGCAGCAGCTGTGTATGAGGCCGATGCCCGACACGGAAGTCAGCATCCAGTCGTAGCCCAGCAGTCGCGAGGCGGTGGGTCCGTAGGCGTTGTAGGCCATGTGGCGGTCGAACCATGTGCCCTGCCCGCACTGGACGCTGTCCATGTAGGCTTCGGCGCCGCAGGTCATCGAGTCGCCGATGTATTCAATGACGCGCCGACGCTGCGGCGGTACGGTCAGCTGTGCGGCGCGCACCCATTGCGTTTCGGTGTATCCCATGCCGGTCTCGGTGTCGCGCACCACGCTCACGATGTGGTCGCCCTCGGCAAGCTCGAGCCCAAGCTCAATGATGTGGACAGTGTCGGGGCGGGCCTCGCCGGGCGGCAGCGTGCCGAGCACCAGCAGGTTGTTGCGGCCCAGGGTGCGGATGCGTCGGGGCGCGTTGTCGTCCACGATGACTTCGAGATAGTTGTAATTGGTGCCGTAGAGCTGCTCGTCGGCTATGACTATCTCGCAGCGTGTGCCGCTGAAGCCGAAGTCGAAGTGCGCTCCCGAGGCCCACAGGCGTGGGTTGGCGGCTGTGCGGTCCACGCGTCCGCAGTAGACTATGGCGTCGTCGGAGCCGGCGTAGGTGCGCAGCTGCGGCTCGTCGGAGCCTGAGCCGGAGCACGAGGCGCAGGCCAGCGCGGCGGCCATGGCATTGATTATGATTCGTCGTGTCATGTCAGGGTCGGTTTTTCAGTGTTGATGTTCGATGCGGTGCAGCACTTCGAGTATTGCGCGCGAGTTGTGATAGGGGCATTTCCAGAATCCGGCCTTGCAGTCGTCGTAGGCGTCGCGGCCGTCGCGGTCCACGCGCCAGAGCCATTCGCCGCCCTGCATGTCGCAGAGGTGTGCGCGGACGTATCGCCACACTTCGGCCATCAGTTCCAGATAGCGGTTGTCGCCTGTCAGGCGCCACGTGTCGGCCAGGCCCACCATGGCTTCGGCCTGTGGCCACCAGTGCTTGTCGGTGTCGAGGTGTCCGTCCACCTTTTCGTAGAAGACCGACGAGCGGCCGTCGAAGCCTTCGGCTATGGTGACGTCGACCAGGCGCTTGCAGGCGGGTCGGTACTTGTCGGCCAGGTCGCGGCGGCCTATGACTTCGATGGCCTCGTAGAGCAGCCATGCGCCTTCGATGTCGTGTCCGTAGGAGTCGATGCGGCTCATCACGCGCCAGTCCATGTCGAAGAAGAGGTTGAAGTGGCCGGTGGCGGGGTCGATTATGCGGTCGAAGAAGATGCCGATGCAGTGCTCGACGGCGCTGCGCAGCTCGTCCGACGGCCATGCGCGGAAGAGGTTGGTGTAGGGCTCCAGAATGTGCAGGTGCGTGTTCATCGACTTGGGCGTGTTCTCGTCCTTGTCGCTCAGGCGCACGTCGGCCATGGGCGTCCAGTCGGCCGCGAGGGCTTCGATGTATCCGCCGTCTTTGGGGTCGCGGAAGTGCTTTTCGATGAGGCGGAAGGTGTCGATGGCCAGGTCGAGGCTGCGTCGGTCGCCGCACATGCGGTAGTATTCGGAGAGTCCGTAGATGCAGAATCCTTCGGCGTAGGCCTGCTTCTTGGTGTCGAGCGGACGCCCCTGGGCGTCTACCGACCAGTAGAAGCCGCCGTTGGCCGTATCGTAGAAGTGGTCGACGATGTAGTTGTAGGCGCGCTCGGCCATGCGGCGGTAGTCGGGGTTGCCGGTGACGCGGCCCGCTGCGGCGAATGTCCAGAGGATGCGGGCGTTGAGGATGGCGCCCTTGGGTGCGTCGGGCAGCAGCCGGTTGTGCTTGTCGCGCTCGCCGTAGAATCCGCCGGCGGGGTCCTGCATGTTGTCGGTCCAATAGCCGAGGATGCGGGCATATTCGGTCCGCATCTCCCTGGCAATCTGTGCTATCTGTTCTTTCATTGTGCGTTTTTGTGTTGTGTGTGTCGGTGTAAGGGGTGCGTGGCGCGTCAGCGCTTGCGGCTTGCGTTGAGCTCTTCGAGGGTGATGGTCTCGGCGGCGTTGTAGATGGAGGTGCGGGCTTCGTAGGTGTTGACCGTTTCGAGCCATTCGCACCAGCACATGAACCATGCCCAGCGGGGCTGCTCGCGGACTATCTCGGGTGTGGGCAGCTTGCCCACCTCGCCCCATGCTATGGGCTTGCCGTCGGCCAGCTTGAGCAGTGCGTCGTAGTCGCGGCGGTTGTAGCCATGGTTATAGATGTCGGTGGCCAGGATGTCGACATAGTCGTGGCCGGGGAAGAAGTCGGCGTAGTCGCCCACGTTGGGTGAGCCTATCTCGTTGGCGTTGAAGACCCAGAGCAGATTGTTGATGCGGTGGTAGTTGGTCAGGCGGTCGTAGAGCATCCGGTAGAGCTTGCGGTAGCCGTCATCGCCCGGGCGGGCTCCCCACCAGAACCAGTCGCCGTTCATCTCGTGATAGGGTCGCCAGATGACGGGTATGCCGGCGTCGCGCAGCTGCTTGAGGAAGTAGGCCACCACGTCGACCTGCGATTTCCAGCGGTCGTTGAGCTCGGTGCCCTCGGTCGTCAGGTCGGCCCACTGGGCGTCGGTCAGCTTGCTCTGCACGGCGTCCTTGCCCTGCCACACGGTGAACTCGGCGTCGGTGGTGGGAGGCACGGCGTGCCACATGATGGTGATGATGGCGCCCTTGGCGTGCCACTTGATGGCGTTGTCGACCACGCGCTGGCGGAAGTTGATGCCGTCGAGCGAGTTGGCCTTGCTGTAGCCGAAGTCCTGGCCGAAGACCACCGGATGGCTGCCCGTCAGGTTCTCGACGCGCTCCATCAGTATGTCGCTGTAGAGCGGATAGCAGTGCTGGCCGGTCAGGGTGCCGTTGCCGCTCTGGGCGTAGATGAACTTGAGCAGTTCGCACGCCTCGGGCGTGGCCTGCCTGTTGACGGGCGTCTGAGCCCCTGCGGCTATTGCGGCCACCATGGCAGCCGCTGCAATGAATATTCGTTTCATAATGTGTTGTGTATCTTTTTGTGTTTGTTTGAAATGCTTTCTGACTGATGCCGGATTATTGGTAGACGCTGTTGAAGCACGAGGCGGGCAGGCCTGCGCCGTTGAAGAGGTTGGGCATGGCCACGTTGCTCCACCCGAAGCGCACCGCCACGGGCCGCTTCACCTTGGGCGAGCTGACCACCACCTGCTCGCCGCTTATCACGGCCTTGGCGAGCACGAAGGTCTGGCCGTCTGCCGAGATCTCGAACCAGTCGAGAGCCTTGCCGCGGCAGCAGAGCCCCTCGGCGTGGTCAAAGCTGACGTAGGCCTTGGCGCCTCTGACTTCGAGGCTGCGGAAGATGGGGCCCATCAGCGGACTGTCGGCGCGGCCGTAGGCCTTGGCCAGGATGGCGTCGGCAAATCGCTGCCCAGCCTGCCGCTTGAAGCGCGGGTGGATGTTGGCCGTGTCGGCCAGGTCGCTCAGCACCACCATGGCCGTGTTCGGAATCTGCAACGCAAGGCGCTGACACTCGCGCACCTCGGCTCCGGCCGTGCCCGGGCCATAGTTGTAGGGCGCAATCTGTGCAAAGACAAACGGGATGTCGGCACCCGCGCCAAAGAGCCGCCTGAAGCCGTCGACCAGCGGATACATCATGTCGGTGTAGGCCGAGGGGTTGCTCACGTTGTGCTCGCCCTGATACCAAGCCACGCCTGCCACGCGATAGCCGCCCAGCGGTGCCAGCATGGCGTTGTATATCAGGCCGGGGCGCACGGGTCCCCACTCGGCGTCGGCTATCAGCCTGTTCTGCTCGCGCAGGTAGTCGCACACGGCATAGGCGGCGGGGTCGGTCCAGGCCTCGATGGGCGTGCCGCCCCAGCTCGAGTTGATGATGCCCACCGGGACGCCCAGCGTGCCATGGAGCCGCTCGGCTATGAAGTAGCCTATGGCCGACGAGGCTCCCACCGTCTCGGGCGACACCACGCACCAGCGGCCTGTGGCGTCGAACTGCGGCGTGTCGGCTGCGCGATAGTCGACATTGAAGAAGCGTATCTCGGGTTGGCGAGCCGATGCTATGGCCTCGTCGCTGCCTTCGAAGCCCGCGCCCATGCTCCACTCCATGTTGCTCTGGCCCGAGCACATCCAGACCTCGCCCACAAGGATGTCGCTAATGCTGATGCTGGTGTAGCCGCTGACGGTCATCGTGTGCGGACCGCCGGCTTCGGGCGTGGCTATCTCGACGCTCCAGCGCGCGTTGCTGGCCGGCATGGCGGTGTAGACACTGTCGGTCCACGAGGGGCTGACGCTCACCTTCTCGAAAGGCTTGGCCCAGCCCCACACCCTGACGCGGGTCTGCTGCTCGAGCACCATGTGGTCGCTGAAGATTGACGGCAGCGTGACGTTGGCCGTGGCCGCTGCGCACAGCGTGGCTGCCATGAGTGTTAGTGCTTGTCGTTTCATGTTCTGTTTCTTTCTGCTCTATGCGTTTTTCTGTTGTTGGTCGGCCGGCCGAGGCCTGCCCGGCGTTTCCGTGCGCAGCCTGCGCGCTTAGGGCGTCGCAGGGTGTGCGCGGAGGTTGTGCACTGCCGGCGTCGGGTCCGGGCCGCCGTTTCGGTGTCCCCCCGGAAAAAAGGGAGCAGGAGCGGCTTTCTGCCTACACACACATCCATACAAACGATTTTCAATATCGTTCGGACAGTCGGTCGCGCCCCTGCTCCGCATTGGTCATTTATCAGTCCTTTATCAGTTCCTTATCGGCCTTCGTTGCGGTCGATGAGCCGGTTGATGCGGGCCACCGAGCCTTGCGACGTCAGGTCGTCTTCGAACGAGTTGAGGCAGTAGTCCACCAGCTGGTCGATGGTGCTGGTGGCCACGTGCATTCGGGTGTCGCTCGATGCGTAGTAGATGAAGACCTTGCCGTCGTCGTCGGCAATCCATCCGTTGGAGAACACCACGTTCGAGACGTCGCCCACGCGCTCGCCGCCATAGGGGGCTATGAAGTGGCCGGCCGGCTTGTGGGTGACCACCCAGGGCTTTTCGAGGTCGGTCATGAACAGATAGAGCACGTAGCGCAGGCCGGCGGCGGTGTTGCGCACGCCGTGGGCCAGGTTGAGCCAGCCGTGCGGGGTCTTGATGGGTGCCGGTCCCTGTCCGTTCTTGACCTCGTAGATGGTGTGGTAGGTCTTGGCGTCGATAATCATCTCGTCCTTCACCTCGGCGTGGGTGATGTCGGGACACAGGCCCCAGCCTATGCCGCCGCCGCTGCCGGTGTCGATGAAGCCGTCCTGCGGGCGGGTGAAGAAGGCGTACTGCCCGTCGACGAACTCGGGGAAGAGCACCACGTTGCGCTGCTGTCCGGCGTGCGATATCAGGTCGGGCAGACGCTCCCAGTCCACCAGATTCTTGGTGCGGGCTATACCGGCGGCGGCCACGGCGCTGCTGGTGTCGCCCTTGGGCGCGTCGGGGTCTTTGCGCTCGGTGCAGAACACGCCGTAGATGTAGCCGTCTTCGTGCTGCGTCAGGCGCATGTCGTAGACGTTTGTGTCAGGATTGCCGGGGATCTGCGGCAGCGTGATGGGGCGCTTCCAGTAGCGGAAGTTGTCCACGCCGTTAGGGCTCTCGGCCACGGCGAAAAACGACTTGCGGTCCACGCTTTCGGTGCGCACCACCAGCACGTATTTGCCCTGCCACTTGATGGCGCCGGCGTTGAAGGCGGCGTTGAAGCTGATGCGCTCCATGAAGTAGGGGTTGGTCTCCTCGTTCATGTCGTAGCGCCATTCGAGCGGCACGTGCTTGCGCGTGATCACCGAGTGCTTGTACTTGTTGTAGATGCCGTTGGTGCTGAAGAGCATCTTGTTCTTGCGGGTGATGAGTTTCTCAAACTCTTTTTCCACCTCTGCTTTCCGTTCTGCGAACAGACTGATGTTTTTCTTGTTGTGTGACATTCGTATTTCAGGTTGAAAATTATTGTATCCGTGTCATTTTTGCGTCCCGGTCATTTCAGGTCGGGCAGTTCGTCGCGGCTTATCACGCACTCGGCCTCCATGGCTGCCTGCCACCATGCCTTGTTGGCGTGCTCGTGCGAGTCGAAGTCCTTGGTGCCACTGCCCACGGCGTTGTCGTACCACGGCATGAACCAGCTCCACTTGGCGCCGGCGGCCCACTGGTCGGCTATGGGGGCCACGCTGCCGCACTCGCTCAGCGTCACCATCTTGCCGGCAAAGTCCGAACTGATGGCCTCGAACTCGGCTCCCGACTCGGCCGCCGTGCGCGTGTATTCGTCGCGGCCCACTATGTCGACGTACTCGTCGCCCGGATACCAGGCCGCGTCGCTCAGTATGCCGTCGGCCACGCTCCAGCCGTAGCCCGTCTGCGTGGTCCAGACCCAGATGAGCTTGTTGAGGCCCTGAGCCTCGAAGTAGTCGAACATGTAGCGCCAGAGCCTGACGTAGGTCTCGGCGCCGTCGATGCCCCACCAGAACCAGGCCGTGCTGCCGTTGACGCTGTTGCCCGAGGCCTCGTGCAGCGGCCGCCAGATGACGGGGATGCCGGCGTCCTGTAACTTCTTGAGCAGCGAGGCAATGAGCGCAAGGTCTTCGTCGGCAATCCGCTTCTCCCACGAGCCGTCCACAAAGATGTTGCGGGGGCGGAAGGTGGTCTCGCCGGGCTTGCAAGTGTAGTTGGTCTGGCCCTCAAGGTTGGGCACGTTCCAGTGCCAGCAGGCCGACACTATGCCGCCCGCGTCCCACCACTTCTTCACTTCGCTGATGTCGTCGTAGTTGACGCGCCAGCCGCCGGCATAGGGGTTGCGGCTCTTGTCGGCATAGAGGGTGTAGAAGTGCAGATAGTCCATGGTGGCTATGGCCGGGTACTTGCCCGTGGCGTTGTAGACCATTTCGGCCTCGTCGAAGTTCCAGTTGACGTTGGCTATGGTCGACGAGAGCACCTTCTGCCCATACTGGCTCAGCAGGTAGGCGTAGAGCTTCTGCGCCCCGGCCGACGGATTGGCCGTGCAGAGCTTGGTGGTGGGCGATGTTGGCTTGTCGGGCTCGGCCGGCCTGGCCTCGGTGGCGAACGAGAGGCGCAGCTCGTCGGCCGCGTGCTTCTTGTCGTACGACAGGATGGCGCCCTTGGGCACGCACAGTGTGTAAGTCGTTTCGTAGTCCAACTTCAGGCCGCCAACCGTCAGCTCGGTGTGGGTCTCGTCCCATGTCAGGTCGGCTATGTCGATGGCCGCGTCGTTGAGCGTGATGGACGCCGACATTGCGTGCCATGTCTTCTGGTCGTAGGTCAGCACAATCTGCGTCGTGCTCACCGGCACGTCGCTGGTGCCGTCGGCTATCGACGTCTGCAGCGGCACGGGAGCCGATGACGGGTCGGTGGAGGAGTCGCCGTCGTCGCTGCACGAGACGGCCATCAACAGAACGGGTATGCAATACAATAGTTTTTTCATACAGGTTTCAAATAAGTGTTTTCAGATTCGTTCGTCATTCGTCGTTTCCTTTCTTCTTTTGACTTGCTCAGGCTATGCAGATGCCAGCATGCCGGGTCTGCCTGCGGGCTGCCATGTGTATAGCGTGTGCGTCGGGTTCGGGGCCGACTGTCGGGCGAACGCGTCTTTGTTTTTTTCTTTTTTCTGAACGAGAGACTGACCCGGACGACGTCCGGCTGCTGCCCGCCATGCTTTCAGGAAAAATGGAAAGACTCCTCTGTTTCAAGGAGTCTTTCCTTTTTCTTGTTTTCAAATTGCTGCCATCATTCTTAGAACTCGGCCGTAATCTTTTCAATCTTGACACCTTCGGCATTGGCGCCGCCGCAGATATACCAGTCGGTGTTGTCGATGGTGCCTTCGGCGCTCATGTCGAATTCCGATGCGGGAACCACCAGCTTGTAGGAGCCGCTGTTGATGTCGAAGTCAGCATATCCGCTGATGTCCTTCTGTGCGGCCCAGAGGTTCTTGCCGGCCATGTTCTGTGCCAGCAGGCCAATCCAGCCGTCGCCGGGTCCGGTCCAGGTGACGTAGATGTTGATCTTGCTGACGGTGGTGATGTCGACCGTGCCGCCCTTGTCCTTGTTCCACGATATGTCGCCGTTGCCGTCGTAGACCACCAGCAGCGAGCCTACCACTTCGACCGGCTCGGGCCATGTGTAGGTGCCTTTGCCGTCGACCACCTTCACGCTGTATTCGCCGCTGAGCTCGGCAGGCAGCGTGCAGTAGACGGTGCTCTCATCCTTCACGGCCATGTCGGTCACTTCGGTGCTGCCGAAGTAGAGCTTGGTCTCGGCCGAGAAGTTGGCGCCATTGATTTCGATGAGCTTGCCGGCCACGAGGTCGGACGGGATTGCGGTGATGAAGTTGTATTCGGGCACGGCCATCGTGGCGCCCGAGCATCCGCCCTTGACGCCGTTGGTGAACACGCAGGCGAAGCTGGGGTTGAGCGAATGGCGCGCGTCTACTGCCGGGACGGTTATCGAGCCGTCGCTGTTCTTGTTGAACTGCACCTCCAGGCCGTCGAGCGTCAGCGTCTGGATGAAGTCGCACATACGGG
>CALYZD010000072.1 GCA_945607565.1 uncultured Bacteroidales bacterium
TAAATCCAAGTTTTATGAAAAATCCCCACTGCAAATATGCAGCACTTTTTCTAATCTGCAAAACAAATCGACAAAAATTTTCCGTTCGTCAAAAAAAATTGCCGTTTGTCAAAAACATTTGGCTTTTGCGAATCCCGATGCAAAAACGGCTCTGTACCCAAGCACAACCTTGCTTCGCCTACCCTTCACAATCCATGACCGCACACTTCACAAGCCCAATACACATTATTTTTTTATTCTGATTTTGAGGCATTTACACACAAACCCCAGTCACGTCAATCCATAAAAAAAAGTGAAGTCAGGCGGAGAACCCGAACTTCACTTCAGCTAACTAAATCCAAGTTTTATGAAAAATCCCCACTGCAAATATGCAGCACTTTTTCTAATACACAAAACAAATCGACAAAAATTTTCCGTTCACATACATTTTTTGGACGTTCGTCAAAAGCGACCAAATCGGCACATTTGGTTTTATCATTCAAAATACATGATGCTGCAAATCCCTGACTGTTTTTCAATGCTCACTTCCGGGCCGGAGATATCAAAACATCGGCAAACGGGCAGATTTCAAAACATTCCCAAAACAAAAAAGTGAAGTCGGGCGGAGAGCCCGAACTTCACTTAGCTAACTAAATCCAAGTTTTATGAAAAATCCCCACTGCAAATATGCAGCACTTTTTCTAATCTGCAAAGCGTTTATCGCTTTTTTTGCGCCGTTCGTAAAAAAAAATTGCCGTTCGTCAACAGCGGCGTGCCGTTTCGGCACTCGGCACGGGCTTCCGGCCGCAGCTGCCACAAAAAAAAGGCTGCATGGAAAAATCCATGCAGCCCGCATTAATGTCCAATTCTATTCTTACAACTTCGGACCTGCGGCAACCAGTGCCTTGCCGGTCTCGTTCGTGGTGTACTTCTCGAAGTTCTTGATGAAGCGTCCTGCGAGGTCTTTGGCCTTCTCTTCCCACTGCGCCGGATTTTCGTAGGTGTCGCGCGGGTCGAGGATTGCCGGGTTGACATTGGGCAGAGCCGTCGGCACTTCGAAGTCAAACATCGGGATCTTCTTCGTTTCGGCCTTCAGAATCGAGCCGTCGAGAATGGCGTCGATGATGCCGCGGGTGTCAGGAATGGAGATGCGCTTGCCGGTGCCGTTCCAGCCGGTGTTCACCAAGTAAGCCTTTGCGCCCGATTTCTGCATCTTCTTCACGAGCTCTTCGCCGTATTTGGTCGGGTGCAGTTCGAGGAATGCCTGACCGAAGCATGCCGAGAACGTAGGTGTCGGCTCGGTGATGCCACGTTCGGTGCCGGCGAGTTTGGCGGTGAAGCCCGAGAGGAAGTAGTACTGCGTCTGCTCCGGAGTCAGAATAGAAACGGGAGGCAACACGCCGAAGGCATCGGCCGAAAGGAAGATGACGTTCTTGGCTGCCGGTGCCGACGAACCGGGCTGGATGTTGTTGATGTGGTCGATCGGGTACGAAACGCGGGTGTTCTCCGTCACCGACTTGTCGGCGAAGTCGATTTTGCCGTCATCGGCCACGGTCACGTTCTCGAGGAGTGCGTTGCGCTTGATGGCGCCATAGATGTCAGGCTCGTTCTCTTTGGAGAGGTTGATGACTTTCGCATAGCATCCGCCCTCGAAGTTGAACACGCCGTTGTCGTCCCAGCCGTGCTCGTCGTCGCCTATCAGACGGCGCTTCGGGTCGGTCGACAGGGTGGTCTTGCCGGTGCCCGAGAGGCCGAAGAAGATGGCGGTGTTCTCGCCGTTCATGTCGCAGTTGGCCGAGCAGTGCATCGAAGCGATGCCCTTGAGCGGCAGATAGTAGTTCATCATCGAGAACATGCCTTTCTTCATTTCGCCGCCATACCATGTGTTGATGATGACCTGCTCGCGCGATGTGAGGTTGAAGACCACGGCCGTTTCGGAGTTCAGACCCAGCTCCTTGTAGTTCTCCACTTTCGCTTTCGATGCGTTGTAGACAACAAAGTCGGGAGTGAAGTTTTCCAGCTCTTCGGCTGTGGGCTTGATGAACATGTTGGTCACGAAGTGAGCCTGCCAAGCCACTTCCATGATGAAGCGGACTGCCATTCTCGTATCCTTGTTTGCGCCGCAGAAAGCGTCGACCACATAGAGTTTCTTGTTCGACAGCTCGTTCTGGGCTATTTCCTTCAGAGCCGCCCAAGCCTCTTTCGAAGCCTTCTTGTTGTCGTTCTTATAGGCGTCAGATGTCCACCAAACGGTGTTTTCCGAAGTTTCGTCGCACACGATGAATTTATCTTTGGGAGAACGACCGGTGTAGATACCCGTCATCACATTCACTGCTCCGAGTTCGGTCAGCTGACCTTTTTCAAAGCCTTCGTGTCCTGCTTTGGTCTCTTCTGCAAACAGAACTTCGTAGGAAGGGTTGTGCAGAATTTCGACAACACCTTTAATGCCGTACTTGCTTAAATCTAATTTTGCCATGTTTTGTGTTTAATTATTGTTAGTTAAATGTTTCAAATCGCCTCTGCCCGTATCCGAGCCTCACAAAAATATGATACTTTCTCTTACAGACAATCATTATTAGAGAATTTTTTCTGCAATTTTTTGTTACAATTCTTTTATATTGATTGACTGATATTTATCACAATTCAGTCGTGATGATAGGGTTCACCTTTAATTATTGTATGCAAGCGGTAGAGCTGCTCCACAAAAATCAGCCTGACCATCTGGTGCGAGAACGTCATCGGCGACAGCGATATCTTGTGCGTCGCCGCCTTGTAGACGTCGTCCGAAAATCCGTAGGGACCGCCTATCACAAACACGAGCCGCTTTGCGCCCGAGGCGGCGATCTTAGAATAGAACTGCGAGAACTGCCGCGACGTGTACTGCCGGCCGCCCTCGTCGAGCAGCGCCACCACGTCGCCGGGCATCATTTCCGCCGTCAGCAGCCTGCCCTCCTGCTGCTTTTGCTGGTCGCGGGTCAGACTACGGCTGTTTTTGATGTCGGGCAGGCACTTGAACTCGAACGGCGCATAGTGCCGGATGCGTTCGACATATTTCCGAATGCCTTCGGTCAGATATTCGTCGTCGGTTTTGCCAATGGCAAGAAGAACTGTTTTCATTTTGTCCGGATTGATGAAGTTCGCGCATCGTTTCGCCGGCGCAAAAGTGCGATGCCTGCCTGGCAAGCATTGACTTTCGGGCCCGCTTTGGCTTGATATTTGCTGACAATGCGGGTTGAAAGTACCAAAAACAATAATACATTTGTAACTATTGTAGCAGGTCAGTCAAAAAGCCGCACGCAACATGAAACATTTTCTGCACATATTTCTATTTATCATAGTCGCGAAGCTAAGCTCGTTGCCGGCAGCCGCCCAGCAGAGCGCCGCAGGCCCCGACGCCGTGGCCGACAGCCTTTGGGCCTACTATCTGCCGCAGCACATCAGCGCAGCCATCGCCGCCGGCAAACCCGACGACCTCGACGCGTTCGTGAGCAGCAACATCGAACTGACAATCACAAGCAAATCAGGTATTTTCAGCCACAAGCAAGCCATGGTCATCCTGCACGACTTCTTCGAAAGCATCACGCCCACATCGTTCGACATCGTCCACGAGCGCTGCCTCGACTCGGCCACGCTGACCATCGGCACCTTGCGGTCGGGCGATAGGCAATACCGCGTCTACATCCTCACCAACAGCGAGAACAACAAATTAAGCATACAACAATTAAGAATCGAAAAGCAAGATGACTGATTTCAACACCTACCTGAAAGAATTTATCGCAGCGGCCATTCGCGAAGACGTCGGCGATGGCGACCACTCGTCACTGGCCTGCATCCCGGCCGACGCGCACGGCAAGGCGCAGCTGATATGCAAAGAAGACGGCATCATCGCCGGCATCGACGTGGCGCGCCAGGTGTTCCTGACGCTCGACCCCGACGTGCGCTTCGAGCAGCTTGTGGCCGACGGGACGCCAGTCAAGAAGGGCGATATCGCCTTCAGAGTCGAATGCCGGACGCAGTCGCTGCTGCTGGCCGAGCGCACGGTGCTCAACATCATGCAGCACATGAGCGGAATTGCCACTGCCACAAACGTTTACGTCCGCAAACTCGAAGGTCTCCACACGCGCGTCCTCGACACCCGCAAGACCACTCCCGGAATGCGCCTGCTCGACAAGATGGCGGTCAAACTGGGTGGCGGCGTCAACCACCGCATCGGCCTGTTCGACATGATAATGCTGAAAGACAACCACAACGACTTTGCCGGCGGCATCGAAAACGCAATCAGCCGAGTGCACCAATACCTCAAAGAAAAGGGCAAGAATCTGAAAATCGAAGTTGAAGTCCGCAACCTCGACGAGCTCGAAACCGTCCTGCGCGTGGGCGGCGTGGACCGAATCATGCTCGACAATTTCGACATCCAGACCACGCGCGAAGCCGTGCGCAGAATTGGCGGACGCTTCGAAACCGAGTCGTCGGGCGGCATAACGCTCGAGACGCTCCGTAGCTACGCCGAGTGCGGCGTCGACTTCATCTCGGTCGGGGCCCTGACGCACCACGTCGGCAGCCTCGATATGAGCCTCAAAGCCATTGATTAATAAATAATTATACAAAGCAGAGCGGGTCGAAATGGGAAATCCACTTCGACCCGCTCTTTGCTTTGCCGCGTGAGCCGTTTTTTTACTGCACGTTCGCAAACGCCGACCAAAGCGGCTCGTTCTTAGGCGTTTCGGCCACGATTCTTATCTGCTCGTGCGACACGGGGTGCTCAAATTCGATTGAGCGCGAGTGCAGACTGATGCCGCCGTTCTCGTTCGAGCGCGCATAACCGTATTTCAGGTCGCCGCGAATCGGGCAGCCGATTCGTGCCAGTTGCGCGCGAATCTGATGATGACGGCCCGTCATCAGCTCTATTTCAAGCAGATAGTAATTGTTCGAAGCCGACATGACCTTGTAGCGCAAAACAGCCTCCTTGAACCCTGGACGAGGCTTGATCGAAACGCTGGCGCGGTTTTTCTCCTCGTTTTTGCCGATGTAGTGGTGCAGCTCCTCCTCAATTTCGGGCGGACGATTCTTGACAATCGCCCAATAGGTCTTGCGAATATCCTTTTCGGCGAACATTCTGTTGAGCCGCGTCAGAGCCTTGCTGGTGCGCGCAAAAATCACGACGCCGCTCACCGGACGGTCCAGACGATGCACTATGCCCAGAAAAACGTCGCCCGGCTTGTTGTATTTCTCTTTGATATAGGCTTTTACCATATCGGCCAGCGACTTGTCGCCGGTCTTGTCCGACTGCACTATGTCGCTGTTGGTCTTGTTGACGGCAATTATATGATTATCCTCATATATTATATCAAGATTCATAACGATAATTTGATTACAAAAATTAGGTTATAACGTCGTCTCAATACTGTTCCTTGTCATTGGGGAACGAAACATTCTTCACATCTCTGACATAATTTTCGACAGCCATCGAAATGTCTTCGGATAGATGCGCGTAATGGCGCAGGAATCGGGGCGTGAACTCGTTAGTTATGCCAAGCATATCGTGAAGCACAAGCACCTGACCGTCAACATCATGGCCAGCGCCGATACCGATTATCGGGATTTTCACCTCGCTTGCAACCCTTGCCGCCAGCGCTGCCGGAATTTTTTCGAGAACAATGGAAAAGCATCCGGCTTCTTCGAGAAGATGCGCATCACGAATAAGCTTCTGAGCCTCAGCCTCTTCCTTGGCACGCACCGTGTAAGTTCCGAATTTGTGAATCGACTGCGGCGTCAGGCCGAGGTGACCCATAATGGGGATTCCGGCGCTCAGAATGCGGTTGACTGAGTCGAGAATCTCCTCGCCGCCCTCAATTTTAATTGCGTCTGCGCCAGTCTCTTTCATCGTTCTAATAGCCGAATTGAGCGCCTCCTTGGAATTGCCCTGATAGGAGCCGAACGGCAAATCAATCACCACCAGCGCACGCTTGACAGCCCTCACCACCGACGCGCCGTGATAAATCATCTGGTCGAGCGTGATTGGCAGCGTCGTCTGCCAACCGGCCATCACATTCGACGCCGAATCGCCCACCAATATGGCGTCAATCCCCGATTTATCAACGATTTGGGCCATCGAATAATCATACGAAGTCAGCATGGATATTTTTTCGCCACGCTGTTTCATCTCTATAAAACTGTGAGTCGTCACTTTTTTAGAACGACTGTTATCAACTGCTGCTGACATTTTTAATTCCGATTAGTTCGTTAAAATAACTTAATCCATCATCCTGAAAGTCGCCAAAAGTCTTCTTCGCTCGCTCACTTCAAATCTTTGAGCCAAGCAATGCGCTCCTTGGGCTTGTCGGCGCGAAACACAAAACTGCCGGCCACAAGCACGTCGGCACCGGCCGATGCAAGTTTCGGCGCCGTCTCGGAATCCACACCGCCGTCGATTTCAATCAGCGTTTTAAGATTTTGACGCTCAATCATTTCCTTCAATTGCGACACTTTTCGATAGGTATTTTCGATGAATTTCTGACCGCCGAAACCGGGATTGACCGACATGAGCAATACCATATCCACTTCAGGCAGAATATCATCGAGCAACGCGACTGGCGTGTGCGGATTAAGAGTAACGGCGGGTCGCATCCCGGCCTCACGTATCTGACAGACAGTGCGATGCAAGTGCGTGCACGCTTCGTAGTGGACATTCAGAATGTCGGCGCCGGCGTCGCGGAACTGGCTGATGTACCGGCTCGGGTCGACAATCATCAGATGCACGTCGAGAGGCTTGCGCGCATGCTTTTTTATGGATTTGATGACCGGCATTCCAATCGAAATGTTCGGAACAAAAACACCGTCCATCACGTCCACGTGAAACCAATCGGCGCGGCTTTCGTTCAGCATTTCGCACTCTGACTGCAAGTTGGCAAAATCGGATGCCAACAACGATGGCGACACTAATATGCTCATTATCTGATTATTAAATTAATTAAAATATTTTTCAATCGCATGTGCCACACCGTCGTGGTCGTTGTCGAGGCTCACAAAGTCGGCGGCTTGCTTCACCTGATCGCAGGCGTTGCCCATGGCAATTCCCAAACCGGCGAACTCAATCATCGACAGATCGTTATAGCCATCGCCCATGACCACCATCTCGGCCGGCCGAATGCCCGTCAAGGCCGACAAACGGCTTAGCGACGCGGCCTTGTCGATTCCTTGCGGGACAATCTCGAGAAAGAACGGCGACGAGCGGTATACGGCGAGCTGCGCAAACTCCTGACGCACAAGCGGTTCTTTTGCAGCCAGATAGTCGCCGTCGGCAACCATCAGACACTTGGGCAGGTGCATGGGCGTGTCGGCTCCGAAGTCCGCGACCCTGACCACGGGCATGTTGTTGTTCAGCGCGCCCTCGTGCCTGATCCACTCATTCTCAGGCGTTTCGGTCAGAATGCAACCACGGCTGTCGTCGTAAGTGTTGATGCCAAGACCGTGTTTTTTTGCCGACGCAGCCAATTGTACAGCGACGCCTTCTGGCAATGTCTGTGCAAAGACCTGCCGGCCGCTCTTGCAATCCAGAATTATCCCGCCGTTGTAGGCCAGGATGTATCCGCCAAAATCGTTGAGCTGCAATTGCTTGCTCAGATGCTCAATCCCGAAGACCGGCCGGCCCGATGCCAGCACAACTCTCACGCCGCGACGCTGCAAATCCATCAGTGCCAAGCGATTGCGCTCGGATATTTTCTTCTCCGAATTGGTCAGCGTGCCGTCGAGATCAAGCACTACAGCTTTATAGTTCATTATCAGTTATTTGAAAAATCCAGCTTTGAGTTTGTTGACTTCCGATTGCGTCAGGAAACGCCAGTGGCCGCGCGGCAGATTCAGTTTGGTCAGGCCGGCAAAATAGACTCTGTCGAGCCGTTCCACCTCATAACCAAGTGATTCGAATATTCGGCGGACAATGCGGTTGCGTCCGGAGTGAATCTCGACGCCGACCTGCTTTTTGTCGTTCGGGTCGACATAGCGCACATCGTCGACGGCAATCGGACCGTCATCGAGCGTCAGCCCCTCGTACATCTGCGCAATATCCTGGCTTGCAATGGGTTTATCGGCAAAAACATGGTAAATCTTGCGGCATTCGAACTTCGGATGCGTCAGTTTGGACGCCAGCTCGCCGTCGTTGGTCAGCAGGAGGACGCCGGTGGTGTTGCGGTCCAGTCGGCCGACCGGATAGATGCGCTCGGCGCACGCGTTTTTCACAAGGTCCATGACCGTGCGGCGCGCCTCGGGGTCGTCGGTGGTCGTGACGGTGTCTTTGGGCTTGTTGAGAAGCACGTATATTTTCTTCTCGGCCGTCAGCACGCGGCCCTCGTAGCGGACCTCGTCGCCGGGCTGCACGATGATGCCCATCTCGGTGACAACCACGCCGTTGAGCATGATTTTGCCTTCTTTGATCAGGGTGTCGGCGTTGCGACGGCTGCAAACGCCCGAGTTGGCTATGTATCTGTTCAGACGCATTTTAGACGTGTCCGGAGTGGCGGCCGGCGTTGCGGGAGCGGCGGCCGGCTGGAGCATTTCGATGTCTTCCTGCTCGTTGTCAAACAGATTGTCGGCCATGAAACGCTTGCGCTCGTAAGGATTTTTGCGGTAATCGACACGGCTCGTAAATCTGCTGTCGCGATGACGATTGTCATTGTCCCGACGATTGTCATTGTTCCGATTCCTGTCGAATCGTGGCGAGGGCCGGCCGTTGGGGTTGGCTGCTCTCATCGGTCGGCGGTCGTCGTCCGAACGGCGGAAACCGTTGTTGCGGCGCGGCGTTTCACCTGAGTCCCAACGCCTTGCGGGTCGACGTTCGGCATCGCGACCGAAGCCTTCGGAATTGTTGGAGCGGTTGCGCCCAATGTTGTTTCTCCACGACGAACGGCGGTCAGCGCCGTCGCCACCGCCCTCATGCTCACGGCGATAGCCTCTATCGCCTTCGCCTCTGCTTTTCTTTCTGTAGTCCATGATTTGTTCTGCTCAAAATTGCAGTTAATTGAATTTATATAAGGACGCAAAGATATAACAATCCGCCGACAACGCATCGGAAAGACGGGACCGATGCAAAATCGGACGCAAAAAATTGCGGCGAACCGACCTGTGCCCGATAGTCTTGACTACATTTGCGCTCCAGAAACGTAAACTCATAAAACCATGACACTCATAAAATCAATTTCCGGCATCCGAGGCACCATCGGCGGCCACAGTGGCGACGGACTTTCGCCGCTCGACATCGTGAAATTCACCGCCGCCTTTGCACAATGGACGGCTCAGCAAAGCAAGGCAGACAAAGTCAGAATAGTTGTCGGCCGCGACGCGCGGATTTCGGGCAACATGGTGCGCGACCTTGTGGTCGGGACGCTGGTGGGGATGGGCATCGACACCGTCGACATCGGCCTGGCCACCACACCCACCACCGAAATCGCCGTGACCGGCGAGAAGGCCGACGGCGGCATCATCCTGACTGCCAGTCACAACCCACGCCAGTGGAACGCCTTGAAACTGCTCAACGACAAGGGCGAATTCCTGACGGCAGCCGACGGCGCGCAAGTGCTGCAGATTGCCGACAAAGGCGATTTCGTGTTTGCCGACATCGACCACATCGGCACTGTGACACAAAAAGACTACACCGACACGCACATCGACAAAGTGCTGGCACTCAAACTTGTAGACCCCAAAGTGATTGAGCAGGCCAACTTTAGCGTGGCCATCGACTGCGTCAACTCGGTGGGCGGAATAGTCCTGCCCAAGTTGCTCAAAAAGCTGGGCATCAAGAACATAATCGAGCTATTCACCACACCCGACGGCAATTTCGGCCACAATCCGGAACCAATCCCCGAAAACCTGACAGAAATCTCGGACACGATGAAAAAATGCAAGGCCGACGTGGGATTTGTGGTCGACCCTGACGTCGACCGACTGGCCATCATCAACGAAGACGGCAGCATGTTTGGCGAAGAATACACGATAGTTGCCGTGTCGGACTATGTCCTGTCGCACACTCCGGGCAACACGGTGAGCAACCTTTCGTCATCCAGAGCACTGGCCGATGTCACTAAAAAACATGGCGGATACTACAATGCGGCGGCCGTGGGCGAAGTGAACGTCACCACCAAGATGCGCGAAACGGGCGCAATCATCGGCGGCGAAGGCAACGGCGGCGTCATCTACCCCGAAAGCCACTACGGCCGCGACGCGCTGGTGGGCATTGCGCTGTTCCTGACGCATCTGGCACAGCAAAAAATGACCTGCTCGCAACTGAAAGCAACTTATCCTCAGTACTTTATCTCGAAAAACAAGATTCAGTTGTCGGATGGCATCGACGTCGACGACATCCTTGCGCAAGTCAAGGAAAAATATGCCGACGAACGCATCAACGACATCGACGGCGTCAAGATTGACTTTGCCGAGAGCTGGGTTCACCTCCGCAAATCGAACACCGAGCCGATTATCAGAATCTATGCCGAGGCTCACACCGAAAACGAAGCTGCGGCTCTTGCCGAAAAAATCATTGACGACATAAAAGCCATGATTTAAAAAAACTTAGCCTCAAGCCAAGGCGGGGAGCACACACGGTCGCTTCCCGCCTTTTTGTTCTCAACACCCGACAAATCATCCCCTATCAACCCGGATTTAGGCGTCAAAATGACTACACGTACGTCTACTTTTTTAGATTTGTTCACAAAACATAATTATTTGAATAGCAGAAATATAGCCCAACTTCTGTTAAACATTAAACTACTTTTTAACTATATCGCCACTACATTATCGGACCCGGTAATGTAGAACAGCATACATTTGCAAACGACAGTTAAAAACGGCAAACGGACACAAATCAAAAAAACGATAAACATGAACAGACTTATTATTTCAATTGCGCTTGCGCTCGTCTGCACTATGACGCATGCTCAGCAACTCAAATCGCCCGACGGCAATCTGACGCTCGGCTTCGAGGTCGACGCCGAAGGCTCGCCCGTCTATAGCCTTGATTACAAGGGCAAAGCCGTCATCAAACCCAGCCATTTGGGGCTCGACATTTTCGACGACCAATATGGACTGGCCAAGGGATTCGAAAAAGGGGCGATTGAGACGAGCACCTTCGACGAGACATGGGAACCCGTTTGGGGCGAATGGAAACAGATTCGCAATCACTACAACGAAATGGCCGTGCGCCTCGACCAGTCCAAGGCTAACAGGCACATTATCATTCGCTTCCGCCTGTTCAACGACGGCCTGGGATTCCGCTACGAGTTCCCCGAACAACCCAATCTGACCTACTTTGTGATTCGCGAAGAACTGACGCAGTTTGCGATGGCCGGCGACCACAAAGCGTTCTGGATTCCAGGCGACTTCGACACTCAGGAATACGACTACAACGAGTCTAAACTCAGCGAAATCAGAGGGTTGATGCAGAAAGCCATCACACCCAACGCATCGCAGCACAGCTTCTCGCCCACCGGCGTCCAGACGGCTCTGATGATGAAGAGCAGCGACGGCCTTTACATCAACCTGCACGAAGCCGCGCTGGTCGACTACGCCTGCATGCACCTGAATCTGGACGACAGAAACTTCGTGTTCCAATCGTTCCTGACCCCTGACGCTCAGGGCAAAAAAGGCTACATTCAGGCACCGAGCACATCGCCGTGGCGCACGGTGATTGTCAGCGACAAAGCCGAGGACATCCTGATGTCGAACATCACGCTGAACCTGAACGAGCCTTGCAAAATAGAAGATACGTCATGGATAAAACCCGTCAAATATATGGGCGTCTGGTGGGAAATGATCACCAACAAAAGCACATGGTCCTACACCGACGCGCCCGCCGTCAAGCTCGACGAATTTGACTACGCCAACGCCAAACCGAACGGAACTCATGCAGCAAATAACGACAACGTCAGGAAATACATTGACTTTGCCGCAGAAAACGGATTTTCGCAACTGCTTGTCGAGGGTTGGAATGTCGGCTGGGAAGACTGGTTTGGCAAATCGAAAGATTATGTGTTCGACTTTGTGACGCCCTACCCCGATTTTGACGTCAAGGGCCTGCAGAGCTACGCCAACTCGAAGGGCGTGAGGCTGATGATGCACCACGAGACATCGGCGTCGGTGCGCAACTACGAGCGCCACATGGACGAGGCCTACCAGTTCATGGTCGACAACGGATATAACTCTGTCAAAAGCGGTTACGTGGGCGACATCATTCCGCGCGGCGAGACTCACTACGGCCAGTGGATGGTCAACCACTACCTGTATGCCGTCAAAAAAGCGGCGCAGTACAAGATAATGGTCAACGGACACGAAGCCGTGCGCCCCACCGGGCTCTGCCGCACCTATCCCAACCTGATCGGCAATGAGTCGGCACGCGGAACCGAGTACGAATCGTTTGGCGGAAGCAAGCCGTTCCACACCACCATCCTGCCGTTCACGCGCCTCATTGGCGGCCCGATGGACTACACGCCGGGCATTTTCGAAATGGACCTGTCGAAGGTCAACCCCGACAATGACTCGCACGTCAACTCGACGCTGGCACGGCAACTGGCTCTGTATGTGACCATGTACAGCCCGCTGCAGATGGCGGCCGACCTGCCCGAAAACTACAGCCGCTTCATGGACGCCTTCCAGTTCATCAAGGACGTGGCCATCGACTGGGACGACACCAAAGTGCTGGCCGCCGAGCCGGGCGACTACATCACGATTGCGCGCAAAGCAAAGGGCACAAACAACTGGTTTATAGGCACTACGGTCGATGAAAACGGCTACACATCGAACATTAAATTCGACTTCCTCGACGCCGGCAAGAAATACATCGCCACCATCTACGCCGACGCCGCCGACGCTCACTACAAGACCAATCCGCAGGCCTACACCATTCGCAAAGTTGTGGTGACCAACAAGTCGAAACTGACGCAGAAATGCGCTCCGGGCGGCGGATTCGCAATCAGTGTCATCGAAGCAACTGACATCAATCAGACAAAAGGTCTGGCAAAACTATAACATCAGCCTCTTTTTAGCGTAAGAGTTCATAAACGACAAACTCAGATTCAACATTAGTAGGAGACAAACACTCGATTGCTTGTCTCCTACTTTTTTGTTTATCGCTGAGTCTGAGGAACATTCTCAGACCGAACGGATTACACGGAGTTTTTTAAGAAAAATGTATGAAACTATCAAATCTAACACTATTTCCTGTGCTACTGCCAATTTCCCTCATCCTTTTTCTCTTGTTCCTTCTGCTTTGCACGATGAATCAAGTATGCACCCAAAACACCCAGCGTCAGGACTGCACCAAATTTTTCCGCTGCAATTTCTGTTTCATTCGAAACCATTGCCACAAATGAAACAATGAGGTTCAGCATTGCAAAGCCGACCAATATGTATCCTGCAATTTTCACGGACTTTATTTTTTAGACATATCGACAAAATGAACTCCATCCTTTTTACTGCATGCGGCAATAATCCAACCGATTAGTCCCAAAACAGCACCAAGAAGAGCCGCCCACCCTGCCCCTATCTTACGATTCCTGCCGATAAGGGCACCTACAATGCCTCCGATAATCATTGCCATTATCACTTCCATAGTTGTACTTTTTCAAATGTCAATATTCAGTTTTTCAATCGCTTCTTGTTTCAGTTTTTCCAACTGCTTAATGTCATTCCTGCACTTGCCTATTCTTGCCGACAGGTCGTTTGCCACGGCTGCCTTTTCTTCATCGGGCATGAACCTATCGGGATGACATTTCACAATCAGCTCTTTATAAATGTTCCGAGCGTTAAACGAGCTGTTCACTATGTTTCCAAAGTCTATATCACCCTCGCTCATCACCTTTCTTTTCAGTCTGCTTCTTTCCGAATCATGAGCCGTATGCCTCAATAGCAAAAAGACGATGACTGCCATTTCTACGACAGACATTATCATCCACCAGTTTACAGAGACGCCTTCGCCTGTGGCCACGACAGAACCGTAGCCATTCGTGAGACTCTCCACTGCCATTTGTATCGTATCTTCCATTTTCTATTCTCCTCAACCTATCATGATGTAATCATTTAGTTTCCAACGGCAACCGTATTTACCCACATCGCTATGAACTTCAAGCGTGTCGAAGCCCAACACAACTAACCGACGGACTAGAACGTCATTGGCTAAAATGACTTCGCCGATGTTTATCGTATCATTTTTCGATAGTTGCTGCCCTGCGTATGCCTTGATTCTGAAACCACTATTGAAAAGGTTTGAAAACTGGTGCCGATAACTTTTCTCTCCTTTAGATACACGAGCCTCCAACTGAACTGGTGCGACACCTTGCACGAATGCTTCACGTGCTGCCCTATTGAAGCTTATGATAAGTTTAGTGCGGTCCTGCCGGTCTTGAAACCACTCAACAATTCTTGTCCAAAAGTTTATTATTGAAAC
>CALYZD010000073.1 GCA_945607565.1 uncultured Bacteroidales bacterium
GGCTTGTAGAACAAACCGGTGGTGTTGGTCTCAACAACCGCGCCGTTGATGACCAACTCAAATTTCGCTGCAGCCTCAGAGTCAGCGGTCGGCTTCGCGAAGAAGTAATATTCATTGTTGCAGAGAGTTGAGGCTGTCGACAACTGGCCGTTCACATACATCTCCAAATCAACGCCAACGATCAGTGCAGCATCGTGGTCGATAGTCACTGTGCCCATCAGCTGTTCGCATTCAACGTCTTGAGCCTTGGCGAACACGCTATATACATGCGTGCCCTGTATGCCATCGATTCGCCATTCAAGCGAACCGCCGGTACCGGCCTGCGTGCTTCCGCCAAGAGTAGCTTCGAAATCGTAGTCGTTTGCCGTCAGAATATATACCTTATCTAATTGGCTGCCTGACAATTTGACTGCCACATCGGTCGAACAGCCGGCGTCGTATGTCACGTCGTAATTTGTGAACGACGAACCGTTGTAATCCAACTTCAATGTCTGCGAAGCTGCCACACAGCCGCTTAGCGACGTCATGTTAACAACGACTTCGTTGGTGCCACTGATCAATGCCGGCTTGTAGAACAAACCGGTGGTGTTGCTCTCGACGGAGGCACCGTTGATGACCAATTCGAATTTCGCTGCGGCCTCAGAATCTGCGGTCGGCTTTGCAAAGAAGTAATATTCATTGCTGCAGATAATTGTATCTGTCGACAACTGTCCGCCAACAAACATCTCCAATTCGACGCCTACGGTCAGCGCGTCGTCGTGGTTGATAGAAACGACTCCCATCAGCTCCTCGCACATGCCCGACTTGGCGTAAACACGATATACATGCGTTCCGGTGACGCCTTCGAGTTCCCACTTCAGTCGGCCGCCGTTGCCGGTCTGTGTGTCAGCAACGCCATAATCGGCAAGTACATAGTCGGTTGTCAGGACATAATCGACACCGACATCGCTGCCGGCCACAAGAACCGATGCAACCGGACCGCAACCAGCCTCTTTGGTGACGCCATAAACAGTGAATGTCGAATTGTTGTAGGTCACGGTTATTGTCTTTTCGGCCACGCAGCCGCTTGTGGTTGTCATCGACACTTTGACATCGCTGCTGCCGTTCTCGAGAGCCGGACGGAAGAAGCCGGTCGTATTGGTTTCGACAAGCGCACCGTTCAAGTAGAACTCATACTGAGCTGACGGATCCGAATCAACCGACGCGCGCGCCACGAAATAGTAATCGTCACCGCAAATGGTCGTCTCATCAGTCTGTACGTTATTGAGATACAGCGCGAAGTCAACTTCGGCAGTCTTGTCGAACGAAACGCTCACTTCGTTGAAATATACTTCGCAGGCGCCGCCGTTGGAAGCACGCACGGCGAATGTCTCGGTACCCGTTCCGCTTGTGATGTCCCACGACAACGGATTGCCATCGCCTACGGTCGACGTGACATCAACGCCATCACGCATGAGCGTGTAGGTAAAGCCGACTTCGCTGCCATCGAGCGCGATGGTGACTGGCGTCGAGCACTTGCTGTCGGCATCGGTTGTGAGCGTGAAGGCCGTCGACGGCGTAGTCAGCTTATTGATCTGGAACGTCAGCAAGTCGCTCAAGCAACTGCCTTCCTCATACGAACCGACAAGCGCCATCAGACCGCTGTCGTCTATGTCGATGGCAATCGGCGAGGCGTCTGCTGCTGTGACAGTGCTCAACAAGCTGTTGCCGCTGCTCAGATTATAGATGCTATAAGTCACGCCGGGCGTTGGATCGGTGATCGTCACAGTCACACCGCCCTCAGTATCACAATATTCATACAGAGTCTCGTCAAGCGTCGGAACCGAAATGGCTGCGGCCATCGTCACGGATATTTCGCCCAACATGCTCGATGTGCAACCGTAAGGCGAAATCGCAACAGCCACATAACGGCCCTCGGTGGTGAACTGGCCGAAATCGAACGCCACGCCGCCACCAATCACAGTAGCTACTACCGTTTCGTATCCGAGCGCGCCGTACATCAGTCGGTATTCTGTACCGAACTCACTGCCACCCAAGCCGATAGTCGCACCTTCGGCTGCGTCGCAATAAATGCCCGAACCGGTCATTTCGTACGAAATAGGCAACGTATGAACCGTATAGTTGACCTTCGGCAGCATGTCAATTTCGCAGCCCGAATCGTTCTTGTCGGCTCTCACTACATACACGCCTGTTGCCGTCATGAGGTAGCCGAACGTGTATCCAGAAAGATCGTCGTCAGCAAATTTCGGTGTCCGTTCCAACTCGGTCAGCACACCGTTTTCGTCTTTATACAGAATGTAAACCACATCCTTCTCGACTTTCGACAGACTGATAGTCTTGCCGACATCGCCGACGCACATCGAAGTTTCAGCTACAACCGGAACGACCTCAGGATATTTGCTGAACTGCACATGAAGGTCTGCGTCAAGCATATCCTCGCAAGTGCCGTTGCTAGCCGATACTTTATAGTGGCCGTCTTTGTCGCGAATGTCAAAGAAACCGTTGGCCGAAGCGTCGGCCGTGGCGATGAACGAACGACCGGTTGTTATGGCATTTCCAAAATCGTCGAGGCGATACAACTTATATTCAAACGTTTCCTGCGCATTGATAACCATAATGTCGGCACCGTAGCACTCGCCCTTGTCGAGCGGGACTACAACCTGAGCAGTTGTCGTCACAACGTCAGGACGGTCAACCACTTCGAGCACAATCGAACTGCTGAACATTGTCTCGCAAGTCGTTTCAACATTGTATTTGATGGCCGAAATGGTATATACGCCCGGCACAAATATGTCGGTAAACTCTAACATTGAGCCTGTTCCATTCAAGTCTTTGCCTTGGTAACTTCCGTCGCAATACAATTTGTAGACAACATTGGGCTCAGATGCCAACAAGTAGATGGAAGTCACATCGCCCAAACATATTTTTTGCGTCAAGGCTGCATCGGCAAACGTGAACTGCTGCTCGGCAGGCAGCGGATCGACCACAACCGTGACAGACCTTGTCAATATCAAAGAGCAATCCACATCAGGAATTGTCACTTGCACGGTGTAGATTCCGGCTTCGAACACCGGCGCAAAAACGAACGCCAAGCCCGAATTATTTCCTACTACCGTGTTGCCGGTCGGGTTGCCATTGCACAGCAACTCGTAGGTGTATCCCTCTTGCTGCGATTCAACTTCGATTTCGACACCGGCACCACCCTCACAATAATGTCCGTTGTTGGCCAAAGCGTAAACATCGTAATCAGTTGGCAGCTGATAGCGTTTCACATCAACCGAGCCGTTCATATTTGTCTGGCAACCAGACAGTATGCAATATATCGAGTAGTTGCCGTCCTCGGCAAACACGCCCATCGTGATGGGAGTGCCGGTACCGCTGACACTAATCTTGTTTCCAAGAGCATCCAAACAGTCGACGCCGTCGCGGCTTATATAATATGTAGCATCGATTTCGGAACCGTCGAGGCCAATCGTCACACCGGCCTCAGTCTCACAATAGTTGCCGTTTCCGGGTGCTGACACGAGGTTGAATACCGTAACTGTCGGAGCATCAATCTCGAACGTGCAGTTCATTTCGACCATACAGGTCTCCTCTGCTCCGAAATTCTTGAACGCATAGACTTTGTAGCGACCTACCGCGTTGGTTGTCAGCAATGTCAGCGGCCCGCCAACACCGGGCAACTCATTGAGCAAGATAGTCTCGCTCATTGTTTCAGGATCGGTTACGGTTACGCGATAATAAGTGTCGATGTCCGAATTGTCGAGCGACAATGTGTTGTCACCGCAAGTGACAACCGTGCCGGCCGGCTGTACATTGTAGACAATCGGATTGCTTATCTCGGTGACAGTTACCGAATTAGCCATGTAAACCCATTTGGCAGGCAATGCAGCATAGTAAGCCTTGACATAGAAAGTCGTCGGATTGTTTGCACCGATTTTCACGTTGTTCCAAACGACCGTTCCGTCCACGCACTCAATCGGGCTGCATGCGTCGCAGCCTTCAAGTTCGTAGGTCAAGCCGTTTGTCGGACCGTCAACTTCGATGCGAACGCCGTCTTCGCCCTCGCAATAATACTCCGACGAAGCTATCACAGGCAATTGCTTGATCTCTTCGAGCACGGCAATTGTCTCATTGACATTCGTATAGCACGCCTTGCCAGCCGATATATACATCTTCTTGATGTTCAGAGCCACATTCAAAGTTTCATTCGCAATCTGCGAATAGATGTTGTTTGCACCGTTCTGGGCTTCAATACCGTTTATCGTATAAATATAGTTGTCGTAACCTGCTTTTTCTGTGAGCGTTACCTCTGTGCCGGCGACTACCAACGTTCCCGGATCAACCTGCAAATGGCTGTCGGGAGCATCGTAGAGATTCACAACCACTACTTGGTTCTCGCTGCACGATCCAACGATGAAATCGAAATCGAAGACATATTCGTTCTGCTCGCCATCAGCCGAAGTGGCTTTATCAAATTTCAGACCTTCAGGGAATTCCAGCACATAGTCGCCTATGCCTGTGTAGAAACCGGAGCCATCGGCAAACGGGTTGCCATCGACAGTGGCGCCCGACGCATACGTGGCTGCACCCGAAATCGTGAAACGCAACGGCACGTTCTCGCAAATTATAAAGCTGCCGCCACCGCCCTTCACTACTTCTGCGTATGTGTTAGTGTCATCATAGCTTTCGACCTTGATCGACGGCTTCGGAGACTCAACTACTTCGAACTGGACTTCAGCAAAGTCTTCGCAAGACACCTCGCTGCTAACCTGGTCATAGGCAACCACTTTGGCCATGTAAATGCCTATTGGCAGCTGACCATACGAAGCGTCGGCCGAGGTCATTGAGGACTGTTCTACACCGTCCAGATAATATTTGTACGATACGTTGCCGAATTTCGAATTCTCGATAGTCGTCGACACTTTGATTTCGGTGCCTTCACAATAGGTATGAGTCGGCTCGTCGGTTTCGAACGAACTGATTTTGAAATGACTGCGTTCAGCGGTCAACTCGGCTGTCTTGTACTCGCAACCAAATTCCGACGTCACTACGGCATAAACATTATATGTTTCGCCCGACGAATAGTCGAAAATGCACTGATTATCGGCCGGTGCGACCGTTTCGTCAAGCACTTCCACACCGTCGACATAAACCTTGTATGCCGCAATCTTCTGAACGGCTGATTCGATTCTGAAATGCTTTTCGTCCTCGCACTCGGTTGAGTTGAACAGCGAAAGACCGGCCGTGAACTCTTCACGATAAGCCACTGTCACTTCGTCGGTTACGCTGCTGCAACCGCCTGCATAAACTTTCACTTTGATCTTGTCGCCAACAGTGACTTCGGTCGGAGCAAAGTTCTTGACATTGCTTGTCGTCAGTCCTTGCGAAACACCGTTTACAAAGAACTCATATTCGATTGCTCCGGCAACTGCTTCGACTACGACATCGGTGTTATAACATGCAGGAATATTGGATGTTATGACATTCGAAGGCGCTTCGACGACTTCGAAATCTATCGACGATTCCAAACTGCATCCTTTGTCGGTGGTGCCACTTACTTTGACGGTGTAAGTTCCACGAGCAAAGTCGGTTGGCAAGATTTCATAAATGTTCGATGCGCTCGTGACTCCTGCCAGCACAGCGTTCGACGAGTCTGTGACTCTGAATGTGTATTCGCTCAAAGCCTCGCCGCTGTCGGAAGTGAAGGTCGCTTCGAACGGAACTTTTATTGTCGAATTCTCGCACAATTGAGTGTAGAGTCCGCCGACAGTCAGCGTCGATTCGTAGACCGTGACATCAAAGGTAGCCTCGGCCGACACGCAACCATTGACATCCGTAACCAACAGAGAATAAACGCCTTCGTTGGCATTTGTCATGTCGGCAACGGTGAGCGTTGCGTCGGTCGAGATTGTTGCACCGCCAAACTTCCAATCGTAAGTATATGTACCGGCGGCCGGCGTGATTGTCGGCGTCACCGTCAGCGTTCCATTGGCACAGATTGACTGATCAGCCACGGCAACCTCGGGCAATGCCCAGACGTTCACGCCATACGACATCTCGTCGCTTGTGCAGCCTTTGGCGTCGGTCACAATCAGTGTCACGGTCGAAACTCCCGGGGCCGAGGGCGTGTATTTGGCAGTGGCTTCGGTCGAGATGACCGCGCCGTTTTCTTTCCACTCGTAGGTTACGTAAGTTTCTGCTGTCGAGAGCTCTACCTCAGTACCAAAGCAATAACCGGCCTCGCTGAGAATAGTCGGCTTTGGCAACTCAGTGATAGTGACGCTGACAATTTTTCTGCTCGTGCAGCCCGTCACCGGATCCGTCACGGCAAACTCGTAATCGCCGGCGTCTGCTGGCGACATATTGGTTTTCACGAAGTCAGACGTTGTGGCAAGCACAACCCCACCCTTCGACCAAGTATATGTATATGAACCACTTGCAGGCGTAACCGTGCTTGTCAGCGAAAGAGTTTCGCGCTCGCACATTTCGGTAGTGCCAGCTATGTCTATGTCTACAAGGTCGTTCACGGTCACAACCGGATACTCGTTGATCTGGCAACGGGTGTCCTGATTGTACACTTCGACCGTATATGTAGTTGTAACTATGGGCGATACAGTAATGGCTTTTTCGTCAGAATTTTCTTCGACCCAATAAACGGTACAATTAGCAGGGTCGGTAGTGACGGTTATCGTCACCGGCGAACCGTTGCAGATTGTCGGCGACGGGTCGTAAGTGAACGTCACTTTGGGCTTTTCAATCACTTCGACGCGATAAGTCACGCTGGTTTCGCAACCGGTGACTTGGTCGGTCACTTTCACGGTGAAGTCGCGCGTGTCCATTGCGGTGATTTTGACCGATGCCGTGGTTGCAGCCGAATCGTCGTCCCACAAATATGTTACGGGGTTTGTTCCCGAGTAGTTGGCAGTCAGAGTGACATAGCTGTACGGGCAGATTTTGCCGTTTTCCTTGTTGGCGGTGACAGTCACTGCAGGCAGCTTGTTTATGGTGACGTTCAGATTGTCGGACTGTGCCTTGCAAGCCAAACCGTTGTCAACCACCACATAGCAAGCGCCCTTCAACTGCGCCTCGGTCAGCTCAACCGAAGCCACATTCGTCTCGCCGGTCGACCATGTGTAGTTGTAGGTCGGCACATAGTTGGCAATCGAAACCGTTGTTTTGGCAGGATCTCCCTCGCACCGTGTCACGGCGTCGGGCGTCAGGACCGGTTTTTCAGGCACAGGGTTGACCGTTACTGTCACGCTCTTCTCGACCGAGCAGCCGGTTGTGGCGTTCGTCGCCTTCACTTTATAGGTGTGAGTTTCGGGCGAAGTTATCGAAGTCGAGAACGTGAACTGCGGGTTGCGCTGGGTCGACGGAGTGCCGGCAGCTTCTTCGAGCCATTCCAACGTGTAGCCCGAGGTGGTCAGCGAGGCAGTTAAGGTCAGCGTCTCGGTGGCGCAAAGTTTGTCGGCACTGGCAGTCAAAGTCAGGTCGGCCAACGGATTGGCAGTGATGGTCTTGGTGGCCGATTCGGTGCAACCCGTGGCTTTGTTGGTGGCAGTCAGCTTATACTCGTAAGTCTTGACCGAAGTCAGGTTGCCGGGCAAGGTCACTTCGTAGGAACTTCCCGAGGCAACGCCTGCGGGCGAACCGCTCAGCGGCTCCCAAGTCAGCGTATAGTTGGCCGACGACAGCGAAGTGGACAGCGTCACCGTGCCGCCGTCGCACTGAGATTCGGGTGAGGCGGTAATGTCGACCACCGGTTTGGGGTTGACTGTGAACGATGCCGAACCGTCAATATCTGTCGAACAGCCTTTGGAGTCGGCAGCCGAAACGGTAATTGTGCCGCTGGCCGCAGGAGTGAACGTGCATGTCGGGACGGCCGTCGTCTTGTTCGTTCCGTCGGGAAGCGTCCAAGTGTAGGTCAGCGTTCCAATGCCGGCAACCGCCATATTGACGGTGGCTGTTATGCTTTCGCCCTCACAAATTTCAGTAGCAGAAAGCGTTACGTTGGCTATCTGCGGTTTTTTGTTGATTGTCAGCGTGAAAGACTTCGGTTCCGACTTGCAACCCGTGACGGTGTTGGTACCTGTGACTGTGTAAGTTGTGGTGGAAGCAGGCGACACGGTGATGGATGCGCCGGTTGCGCCGGTGCTCCACTCATACGTCATGTCGGGGTCGGAGGACGACGACACGGCAAGCTTGGTCGACTCGCCTTCGCACAACTCTTTTTCGCCGACTATCTCGTTGAGCTTGGGCAACTCGTTGACAGTGACCGTGGCTTCGTCAGACTTTTCGGACTTGCAACCGGTGACGCCGTTGGTTGCCACGACGGTGTATTTGGTCGTGGCGGTCGGACTGACCGTGATGCTGGTAACGCCAGTCTGGCCGCTGGACCATGCGTAGGAGCATGCCGCGTCGACGTTCGTGACTTTCAGGGTGACGGAACTGCCATCGTTGCAGATAGTGGCTGACGCCGGATCGATGACCGGCTTGTCGGGCAGCGGATTAACTACCACTGTCACAGTAGCTTTGTTGGAGCAGCCGTCGGGCGAAACAACCGTCACCTCGTAAACCAACGTGCCGGTCGAAACAGGTTTGACGCCCGTGACTGTGGCAGTGCTGGCCGAAACGCCGTCGCCCGACCACTGATAGGTGACGCCTGCGGTGGTCGAGGTAGCTTTGAGATCGAATGTTTCGCCCAAGCAAATCTTTGTCTTTGAAGCAGTTGCGGCGACGTTAGGCAACGGATAAACTGTCACCTTGACGGTCTTGGTTTCCTCGCAACCGGCGGACGATGTGGCAGTGACCTTATACTCGTAGTTGGTCGTCGAGGTCAGATTGGCGAGCGGCAGGTTAACAGTATAAACTTCACCAGAAGCACTTCCTGATGGAGCAGAACCGATCGGGACGAAATTATAGGTATATGAAGCGCCTAAAGCCGGATTGGCTTCGATGGTGAAAGTCTCGCCGTCGCAAGCCGTGGACGCTGTCGGGTTAAATTCGGGTAAGTCGTTGACTGTGATATTGATAGGCGTCGGATAGGTATATTCGCAAGTGGGCACGCTCTCCATGTCGATGGCCTTGACAGTGACCGAGAAACTCTTTTGCAAATTGCTAAGCGTCAGCGTGTTGGTGGTGGTGACGTGCTCAGTGATGTTCGAATCTACGTCGGTGACAGTCCACTCGTAGTTGACGGTGTTGGCGTAGCCCGTAACAAGCAAGGCCGAGAACGACACCGAGCCGCCCTTGCAGACAGCATAGGTAGTGGCACCGAACATTGTGATCTGCGGCAACTTGTTGACAGTGACCGTGATAGGCACATCGGTGCTGGGGCAGGCTCCGGTTTTGCTCTTGGCCACTACCTTATAGGTCTGAGTGGCTTCGGCGTTGAACTTGGCCGACATCTTGTCGGCGCTCAGGCCGTCGGGCTCGGGCGTCCACTCGAAGGTGGCATCCGACTGGTTGCAGGTGATGCCGATTTCGACCTCGCCGTCTTTGCAAACCGTCTTATCGCCAAGCGATGTGACCACCGGGCTCTTGTTGATGGTCAGCTCGAAGTCTTGGGTCACGGGGCACTGGCCGTCTTGGGTCACGGTGAACGTGTAGGTCTTTGTGTTGGAGTATTCGTTGCCGCCCGACACCTTGACATTTTTGTCGATGAGCGTGGTGCTCTTGCTGTCGGCGGTATTGAGGCCGGCCGACGATGTCCATTCGTAATTGTATGTGCTGTTGCCGGTTACGGTGGCGGTGAGCGTAATGTCGTTACCCTCGCAGAAATCGGCGGGCGACTGCGCTATGGCGATCTTGGCGTCCATCTCCTTGACTAAGATGGAGAACGGCGTCGTTTCCTGACAACCTTTGCCGCCAGTTATGTTGTCGGTGGTAACCAACTTATAATTATAGGTCGTGTTCTTGTTGCCGACGATCGGCAGCACACCAAGATTGAACGTGGCCTCGCCTTCGCTATCGCTCATGGTAGCCAGTAAGTTATCGGCGTCGTCGTACAACTTCAACTCTGTGTTTCCTAACTTATAAGCCTTGCCATCCTTGAAACAATCGAACGTCAGAACAGCCTCCTGATCGGCACAAAGTTCCAACGTTGTCGAACCATTTAATTTAATTTCGGTGCTGACGGGCGAATCGTATTGAACAATATAAGTAGATGTGCCGATGTCTTTACATACCTGACCGTTTTCATTAAATATGTTTGCCGTCGGTATGTAAAAATACGTGCTCGATTTAGCACTTGAACCCTGAATGGATGAAACTATACTATTTGTACCTTTTGCAATATCGCCGCTGATAGATGTTTCGACATGGTAGTAAGACCAATCTAAAGACATTGTATATTCATGGCCTAAGAAAGTGGGATTTTCATACAATTTGCCACTATTTTCGACTGAAATCTCGACATCTTCGTCGTGACAAATTGCGCCATAGAAATCAATGCCATCAGGAATCCATTCTGCCGGGTCTGAATTGGTCAACGGCATTGGCGCGGAAGCAATATCGAAAACGTATTCGTATAAATTACTATTATTTTTTAAGGTAAATTGAACAATAAATGTAGTGCCGCTATACTTGACCGGAATATTGTCGGTTAGAATGCTATAAGATTGAACTGTTACCTTACTGCCGTACGTAGGCAAAAAGTCCTTATACTCCGACTCTTCGAGCTGAGTTGGTATAGTCGAGCCATTTTCATAATAAAACACTCGGTACAACTCCAAGTAGAGTTTTGTAATTACAGGATCGAGCTGGAACGACGAGGATCCTGACATTATACAGAAAGTACCCTCGTCAGATGTTTTGGTTTCGGCCGAAACCAAACTCGAATTCCCAAACAAAGCAAGCACGGTCACAATGAATGCGACCAAGTGTTTTCGTATATTACAAGTCATATTCATCTAATTGATAGATTATTAACTCTTTAGCGTGTACAGATTTACTCTAATAATTGGCGAATATAAGCAAAAAGACAATATATTATTAAGCAAGGTGTAAAAACTTTATGGCGAACCATGCGTAAGAAAGTGGATTCGGAAACAAACCGGGCAGTGAATATTAACGGATTGTGAGCGAATTGGCGTTTTGAGCAGTTGTCCGGAAACATTCCGTGGGGGGCTATTGTACATAATATCGGCATAAAAAACGGCGGCGAGCCGGCGCAGGTTGTTTTTCTGCGTCGGCTCGCCGGTCAAATCCGGTAGCAGTCGGTGGAAGGGAGCGGCTTAAATGATTTCGATGTAGCTGTCTTTGATCCAGCCCACGTTGCCGTCGGCCAGGCGGACTTCGCACCACTCACCTATCCAGCTGAGAATGCGCACTTTAGTGCCTTCGTGGAGCACTACGAGTTCGGTCCCGTTGTCGTCGGGCGAGGTGGTGAGCGTCACCGAGGGGGCGAAGATGATGGCCGTGTCGCGGCTGGTGCGCTCGCTGCGAAGCGTGGCCGAAAAGGCAAACGAGAGGCACGAAACGAGCATCATGAAAAGTCCTGCGAAGAAGCCTATCTTGCGATAGACCAGCCGCTTGGCAAAGAGAAATGCGAAAAAGCAGGCAAAAAACAGGAACAGCGCCGCGAGGAACGCGACGGCCCAAGTGTCGGAACTGAAAAGATGCTCGGCGGCAGAAATCCACCTGACAAAGAACACGGGTCGCAACTCGTCGATTTTGTCGACGGTCTGCGAGTAGGCCACCTCGAGGTTATACTGGATGTCCTCGTCGTTGGGGTTGAGCATCTTGGCGCGCTCGAGATTGACAATGGCCTTGGAGAGGTGCCCGGTCTTGTAGTAGGCGTAGCCAAGATTGTAGTAGAGCGTGGCGTTTTCGCTGCCGTCGGCAAGGATGCTTTCGTATTTTTCGATAGCCTCGGCATAGCTGCCGTCGATGGCGAGGCGGTTGGCCTGCGCGAGGTCGGTCTGCGGGCGTGCGGCCACGGGCAGCGCAAGGCAGGCGGCCAGCGCCAGCCACTTGAGGCGTTTGCTTATCATGGTTTTCATCGGATATTATCTTCAATTTTTGAAATCAGTTCCACAATCTTCGAATATTGGCTTTCCATAGAGTCGGAGGCCGAAGATGGCGCGTAGCGTGCATATTCGCAGGCGTCGAGCATCTGCATGAATTCGTCGGCGTCGGCGTCGGATATCTGGTGGCGAATCATTTCGGCCTTGGCGTTGTCTTTGGTCAGGTCACTCAGCGGCAGCGAGAGTTTGTCGCTCAGATAGCCCCACATGGCGCGCATCAGCTCGTCGTAGAAGGCGTCGTGCTGGTTCTGACGCAGGAGTTTCTGGGCGGTCTTGAGGCGCTTGCGGGCCACCTTGTTGGCCTTGCGGTTGCGCACCTTGGTGATGTCGGCATTGTCTTTGATGCGCTTGCGATAGACCACCACCAGCACCACAAAGAGCACCACTGGCAGCAGCGAGAGGATCACGAACAGCATCGACCCGAAGAGGAAACTGCTGCTCGGGCGGAGCGGCTCGTCGGTGTTGCGGACGTAGCGCATGTCTTTGCCCAGATATTGCACCCTCTCGCGCGAGCCCGAGCCGGCATACGACACGGTGCCCTGCGGCTGTGCGTCGCCGTTCTTCTCGACTTCGAGGGTGAAGGGGCCCTTGCTGAGCGTCTCGTAGCGCCCGGTGGCGGGGTTGAAGAACGAGAACTCGATGGCCGGAATGGTGAACGTGCCGGCGTGGCGCGGGATGATGAGATATTCGAACGTCTTGCTGCCCTTGGCGCCTGCGGGCGATGCCTCAAAGTTGTTCTTGACGCTCGGGTCGAAGGTGTCGAAGTCGTTGTGGAAGGTGAGTTTGGGCAGGTCGAGGATGCGGAAATTGCCCTCGCCCGAAATGTCGATACGGACGGTCACGCCATCGTCGACCGAGACTTTATCCTGCGAAAGCGACGCGTTCATCCTGAAGTTGCCCACCGCGCCCGCAAACGACTGCGGCTGAGGCAGTGGCAACGGCTTGACGTTGATGGTGAGCGCCTTGCTGCGGACGTTCTTCTCGACCATGCGGACGTCGTCGAAGATGTCGAAGATGCTGCGGGTGCGGCGTTGCATGCGCTGCTCGACCACAAAGACGAACTCGACGGGCTCGATCTTGATGGTGCCCGACTTTTGCGGGATGAGCACCTTGCGGCTGTGGACGGCCACGTGATAGTCTTTGCCGTTGACGGTCTCGATGCTGCTGAACGAGATCTGCTGGTTCTTGTCCAGATCGTGGGTCACAAACTCCGACAGGGTTGGCATCTTGACGTCGGATATTCCCTTGATGTTGACGCGCGTGTAGATGCGGGTAGTCAGCACGGCTGCTTCGCCATGATAGACAGACGATTTACTGAGCGTCTGAGTCACAAAGACGTCCTCGACGGCATCGGCCTGGGCCTGAGCCTGTGGCTGATTGTCGGACCCCTGAGCGGCGGAGGCTTGGGGCGCACCCTTCTGCACTTTGATAGTCAGCGGGTTGGAGGCCACTCGGTTGCCGTCGACCGTGATGGTGGCCGGGGCTATGGTGACGGTGCCTTCCTTCTGAGCCAGAAAGACATAGGTGAAGACGGTCGAACTGGTGCGGGTGGCCTTGCCGTTGTAGCTCGAAAAGCTGGTGCTGGTGCTGATGCTGGGGCCCATCAGCAGGTTCAGGCCGTCGATGTCGGGCAGATGCAGGTCGGACGAAGAGGCGTTGGTGTTGAGCGTATACGACACCTGAAAGCGCGCTCCCTCCTGCACCACCGACGGTGCCGAGGCAACGAGCTTGACCTCGTCGGCACGCACCGCCGATGCCGTGGCGACCAGAAATATTGATAAAAAAGCAATTAGTTTTCTCATCGTTGACTATAATTTAAGCGACAAAATAAATCAAAAGGAACATCAATTTCAAGACTTACCAGTTTTTCTCGATGCCGCGCACAGCCGCACCGGCCTTTTCTTTTTTCTTCTCCTCTTGCAGCTTGTTCTCGTCCTGCTGAATGGCGTTCAGGAGGCGTTCGGCGTCCTCGCGCGACATTTTTTGCTGCTGATTCTGAGGCTGTTGTTGCTGCTGTTGCTGCTGATCCTGCTGTTGCTGCTGATCGTTTTTCTGATCGTCCTTGTCCTGCTGCTGTTGCTGTTGTTGTTGCTGCTGTTGCTGCTG
>CALYZD010000074.1 GCA_945607565.1 uncultured Bacteroidales bacterium
GGCATCAGATACATCATGGGCACGGCGCACACCAGCACCAGCGATATGACGTAGGAGAGCTTGCGGCTGTCGCCCTTGATGACGCCGCACGTGGCTATGGCGGCCGACACGCCGCATATCGACACCGCGCTCGAGAGCATGGTGGCCATCTCGTCGTCCACGCCAAGGCGACGGGCTATGCGCAGGGCCACATACCACACCGTCAGCACCACCACCAGCGCCTGCGCCAGGCCGTAGAAGCCCGACTTGAGCACCTCGCCGAACAGGATTGTGGAGCCGAGGCAGACAATGCCTATCTTGATGTAGAACTCGCTCTGGATGCCCGTCAGCATCCACTGCGGCAGGCGCCCCACGTTACTCACGAGCAGGCCCAGCAGCACGGCAAAGAAGACCGACTCGAAGCCGTAGCGCCTGATTTCGGGGATGCCGGCTATCAGCTGCGCCGCCAGCACGAGGGCAAATATGATGGTGAAGGTCATCACCAGCCCGCGCAGAGGCCGCTTGAGCACCACCGACGTCACCACGGTGAGCGTCAGCATGAACGCGTACATGTAGATTATCATCACCACATCCTTCATGCTCAGGATGGTGGAGGGCAGGGTGGGCATGTACCTCGGGAAGAGGGTGGCCAGTGTCAGGATAAGGAATCCCGCAAGGACTATTATCCAGTCCTCGGTCTGAAGTTGTCGAACCAATGTTTTCATAAATGACGGTTGAGTTTATAAGTTTTTACGCCGCAAAGCTACTCAACGCCGGCCGGTCGTCAAAGTGTGGAAATGTGTAAAGTGTGGTGGAATTTCTACGTAGCCATTTTGCGGCAGGCGCGTGTGCCCTGCGGGCGCAAAAAGGCGGGCCCACCCGCCCGGCGCGACGTCCGGAGTGCGAGTGGGCCCGCCGTGTGTGGCGTGCGCGGCCTTTGTCAGGCAATGCGCATGTCTTTGGCCGCCTGCTCTATCTTCCGGTCGGCAGCCTCGCCAGCCGCCGCAAACTGCGACGCGTCGGCCATAGGCACCTTGACCTCGAAGTAGAACTTGATTTTGGGCTCCGTGCCCGACGGGCGCACCGAAACCTTGGAGCCGTCTTCGGTGAAATACTGCAGCACGTTCGACTTGGCCGGCATGTCTATCTTCTCCACGGCGCCGGTCAGCAGGTTCTTGGCCTCGAGGCTCTGATAGTCTTTGACCACGGCCACGCGCGAGCCGCCCATGGTTGCAGGCGGATTGCTGCGATAGTCGCGCATGAGCTGTTCTATCTCGTCGGCGCCGCTCTTGCCTTCGCGCACTATGTAGATCATCTTTTCTTTGGAGAAGCCGTATTCGGCATAGATCTGCTTGAGCAGGTCGTAGAGCTTTATGTTATTGTCCTTGGCCCAGGCAGCTATCTCGGCCATCATCGAAATGGAGGCCACGGCGTCCTTGTCGCGCACGTAGTCGCCGGGCAGGAATCCGAACGACTCCTCGCCGCCGCAGATGTACTTCATCTTGCCCTCAAGTTCGCGTATCTTGGCGGCTATCCACTTGAAGCCCGTGTAGACGTCGAAGAACTGCACGCCGTTGCGTGTGGCCATCTCGCGGATGACTTCGGTGGTCACGATGGTTTTTATCATGAACTCCTTGCCCGTCAGCTTGCCGTTCTCCTTCCACTTCTTCAGCATATACCATGTCAGGATGAGCGCGGTCTGGTTGCCGTTGAGTATCACAAACTTGCCCTCGTCGTTCTTGACGGCCACGCCAATGCGGTCGGCATCGGGGTCGGAGGCCATCACAATGTCGGCGTCAATCTCGGCGCCTTTGGTGGTGGCCATCAGCATGGCGGCGGGCTCTTCGGGGTTGGGCGACACCACGGTGGGGAAGTCGCCGCTCACCACGTCCTGCTCGGGTATGTGGGTCACGTTGGTGAAGCCGAGGTTGGCCAGTGCCATCGGGATGAGGCGGACGCCTGTGCCGTGGATGGGCGAGTAGACAATCTTGAGGTCGTGCTGGCGTGCAATCACCTCGGGCGCGAGCGACAGCTTCTTGCACTCGGCCAGGTAGCGGCGGTCCATGTCGTCGCCCAGCACTTCGATGAGGGCGGGGTTGCCCTCGAAGCGGATGGCGTCGATGGAGCTGATTTTGCCCACCTCGTCGATGATGTTGGTGTCGTGCGGGGCTATTATCTGTGCGCCGTCGTTCCAGTAGGCCTTGTAGCCGTTGTAGATTTTGGGATTGTGCGATGCCGTGATTATCACGCCGCTCTGGCAGCCCAGCTCGCGAATGGCGAACGACATTTCGGGTGTGGGTCGGAGGGCGTCGAACAGATAGGCCTTGATGCCGTTGGCGCTGAAGATGTTGGCAACCGTCTCGGCAAATAGGCGGCTGTTGTTGCGGCAGTCGTGACCCACCACCACGCTTATCTGGTCGAGGTCGGCGAAGGCCTTGTTCAGATAGTTGGCCAGACCCTGTGTGGCCGCGCCCACCGTGTAGATGTTCATGCGGTTGGAGCCCGCGCCCATCTTGCCGCGCAGACCGCCCGTGCCGAATTCAAGGTCCTTGTAGAATGCGTCTATAAGAGCGTCTTTGTTCGCGTCGTCCATCATTGCCTTCACCTCGGCTTTGGTGGCGGCGTCGTAGTTGCCGTTGAGCCACTGCTGCGCCTTGGCCTCAACCGCTTTCAGAATGTCTTTGTTATCCATGACTTTAATTGGTTTGTACGTTTGTATTTTATAGGTCAAATATACTTTTTGTGCTTCACAATGTCAACACGTGGCGCAAGTTTGGTTGACACATTTGCACCCGTCTGTGCCACAAAACGCCGCCCGCGCCGCCGCCCCGGGCCCGCACACGCGCGCGCCTAAAGGCCTGAGGCAGCCGCCATTGCGCCCCATTTGCGTCTGTTGGCGTGCAGCCGTGCGCCGATGCTGATGTTTGGCACAAGTTTTTGATTACATTTGTGGGTCAATTAGGTAAACAAGATCGAAAGTCTTATGAAGTTCAATTCACTCAGACCCATGGCAGCGCTGCTGTGCCTTGTGCTGGCGGCGTCGGCGGCGGCCCCCGCGTCGGCTCAGGCCGTCAAGAAGCTCCAGACCGTGGTCATCGACCCGGGGCACGGCGGCAAGGACCCCGGCGCCGTGGGCAAAAGCTGTCGCGAGAAGGACATCGTGCTCAGCGTGGCCCTCAAGTTGGGGCAGCTCATTGCCGACAGTCTGCCCGAAGTCCGGACCGTCTTCACCCGCAACACCGACGTCTTCATACCGCTCGACAGGCGCGCCGAAATAGCCAACGGCTGCAATGCCGACCTCTTCATATCCATCCACGCCAACTGGATTCGCAACCCGGCCATCAAGGGCGCCGAGACCTTCGTGCTCGGTCTGCACCGCTCCAAGGAGAACCTGGCCGTGGCTCAGAAGGAGAACTCGGTCATTGTGCTCGAAGACGACTACAACAACAAGTACGAAGGCTTCGACCCCACCTCGCCCGAATCCTACATCATCTTTGAGCTGATGCAGAACATCTATCTTGACCAGAGTATCAACATGGCCTCGCTCGTGCAGAGCGGCCTGACCTCCGGCGACGGCCGTCCCGACCGTGGCGTCAAGCAGGCGGGCTTCCTCGTGCTGCGCAAGACGGCCATGCCCAGCATACTCGTGGAGCTGGGCTTTGTGAGCAATGCCGCCGAAGAAGCCTACATGAAGTCGGACGAGGGCCAGAACGAGATGGCCGCCCAGCTCTTTGCCTCGTTCCGGACCTACAAGAGCCAGTTCGACGCCCGCAACATCATATCGATGAGCGCGCCCGCAGCCGCTGCCGACACCGTGCCTGCGGTCGAAGAGGGCATCCGCTTCAGGATCCAGTTCGCATCGTCGGCCACGCCACTGCCCGACGACAGCGAGGTGCTCGCGCGCTTCACCGACGTCAGCTGCATCGAAGAGGGCGGACGCTTCAAATACATGACCGGCAGCTTCGACAGCTACGACGCCGTGGCAGCCCGCCTCAAGGAAGCCCGCAAGGCAGTGTCCGACTGCTTCATAGTGGCATTCGACAACGGCAAGAAAATATCGGTGCGCGAAGCACGGAAAAAACTGAACGACTAAACACACCCATACCAACAATCATAATCCGAAAAACAATGATCAGCATAAGCAGAAACGTCAGGATCGGCCTCTTTGCCGTCGGTGCCTTCGTCATCCTTTGCTTCGGCCTCAACTATCTCAAGGGCCGCGACCTCTTGTTCCGTGGCAACAAATACTACTGCTACGTGCCCAACGTCGACGGCCTGACTGACGCGAGCCCCATCTTCTACAACGGCTACAAGGTGGGGGCCGTGCGGCAGATCAAAGTCAACCCGCAGGCCGCCGACGAGCGCAGGCGCTTCGAGATAACGCTTGCCGTCAACATGAACCTCTATCTGCCCAAAGACAGCAAGGCCCTGATCTACTCCACCGACATACTCGGCGGCAAGGGCATACGATTTGTGCCCGGCACCAGCTCTGAGCTGCTCGAGTCGGGCGACACCATCCCGATGCAGATCGACGCCGGAATGATGGGCGAGATAGCGCCGCTCAAGAGCAAGGCCGAGTCGATGATTACGCACCTCGACTCCACACTTATATATATAGGTAACATCATCGGCGGCGACAACGGACGTCACATAGGCAACGCCTTAGCCTCCATCGACCGCTCCATGGCCGGCATCGAGGCGCTCAGCCGCCAGATGGCCGCACTCAGCGCCGCACGCGGGCCGCTCGCCGCCTCGCTCCACAACATGGACTCCATCACCTCCGCCCTGAACGCCAACACCGCCTACATCGACTCTGTGATGCGCTCGATGAACACCTTTGGCCAGAAGCTCAGCCGCACCAGCCCCGACAGCGTGATGCAGTCGCTCAACGCGGCCCTCACGGGCGTCAACTCGCTGCTGACCAGCATCGACAGCGCCCGAGGCACGCTCGGAATGCTCGTCAATGACCCGCGCCTATACGACAGGCTGGCCGAGTCGTCGGCCAATCTCAACCGCCTGCTGGTCGACGTCAGGATGAACCCCTCGCGCTACGTCAACATATCGGCAATGGACTTCGGCAAAAACATCTACTTCGGTTCGCCCGTGGGCGATGCCATGCTCGGCATAGTCTATCAGGTGCGCATAGCCGAGAGCAAGGCGGCCGTCGACTTCGGCGAGGCCACCGTTGGCGGCTGCCCCGTGGTGGAACGCTACGACGGCAAGCGCTACACCTATCTGCTCGGCGCCTTCCGCCAGTTTGCCCCGGCCGACTCGCTCCGAATGGCCGTGTCGGCACAGTATCCCAAGGCCGAGGTTGTGGCTTTCGACAACGGCACGCCCATAGCTCTGGCCAAAGCCCGCGCCGCCTCGCAGCGCTGACAGCCCGCCTGCGGGTGTCGCAAAACTTAATCGAAAAAAAACGCAGCCCGCCGGCAGTTCTTGTCAAAAGGTTAGATTTCAGCCTTTTATAAGGGCTCATTTGAAGATGTGATGATTCGCAATCGACAGATTATCAGGTTATTACACGCCGAATCATTAAGTCGTTGATTATAAGAACTCAAAATCTCATGTCGTCAAATGCAAGCGAAAAAGGATTTTTTTTTCAACAATTTAATGTCAAAATTTGTAACGCCTTAGAACAAATAGTAATAAGTCAATATTAAAGTAAGGAGTGAAAAGATGCCTGATTGCGAGACAATTTGGGGTAGATGCCTGCAGACGATAGCCAAGAACGTGACCTCGACGGGTTACAAGACTTGGTTTGAACCCATCAAGCCACAGCAGTTGGAGAACGACACGATAACTCTTGGCGTGCCGTCCAACTTTTTTGTGGAGTACTTGGAAGAAAACTATATTGACCTGCTTTCGAAAACGCTCAAAGCCGAGATAGGACCCAACGCCAAACTGAAATACGTGGTCAATATCGTCAAGGATCCGCCCCCCACTTTGGTCTCGTACGTCAAGCAGACCGGCGCGAGCGTGCAGAGGCGCAACATGTCGGGCGGCTACAACGCCCCGACCGAAGAGATGACCAATCCCTTTTCGGGCGTGGGCGTCAAGGCCATGAACATCGACCCGCAGCTGAACGCCGAATACACTTTCGACACCTTTGTGGAGGGAGAGTGCAACCGCTTCGCCTTCAGCATTGCCAATGCCGTGGCCAAGAATCCGGGCAAGAACGCCTACAACCCGCTCTTCATCTACGGCAACAGCGGCCTCGGCAAGACGCATCTGGCCCAGGCCATCGGCGCCGACGTCAAGATGCGGATGCCCGAGAAGAACGTGGTCTATCTGTCGGCCAACCGCTTCATGCGCCAGTATACCGACGCAAGCCTGCGCAACGCCACCAACAGTTTCATGAACTTCTATCAGATGATAGACGTGCTGATAATCGACGACATTCAGGAGCTTGCCGGCAAAAACGCTACCGAGAACATCTTCTTCCACATATTCAACCACTTGCAGCAGAACAACAAGCAGATAATCATCACCGCAGACAAGGCTCCGGCCGAAATATCGGGCATCGAGGACCGACTGCTGTCGCGATTCAAATGGGGCGTGGTTGCCGAGATGGTTCTGCCCGACTACGAGACACGCGTTAAGATTCTCGAAAACAGGATAAAGGCCGACGGCCTCGAACTGCCGCAGGAAATCCTGTGCTACATAGCCGGCAACGTGGCCAGCAACATACGCGAGCTCGAAGGCTCGCTGGCATCGCTGCTGGCGCAGGCCACGCTCATGAAGTGCGACGTCACCATGGACACGGCCCGCAAGGTGGTGGGCAGCCTCGTCAAGACGGCCGAGAAGCCCGAACTCTCGGTCGACTACATCAGCGAGGAAGTCTGCAAGTCGTTTGGCGTGGATGTCGAATCGCTCAAGTCCAAGTCGCGCAAACGCGAGCTTGTGCAGGCACGGCAGGTCGCCATGTTCCTGTCCAAGAATCTGACATCGACCAGCCTGGCCACCATCGGAGCCAAGATTGGCAACCGCGACCACTCCACAGTGCTGCACTCGTGCAAGGCCGTGGCCGACCTGATGGAAACCAACCGCGAATTCAAGCTGAAACTGCAGATGATAGAGTCGCAGCTCAAGGGCTGACCGGCCGCAGGTTTCTAAACTAAAACATAGAGAGGTGAGCCAAAAGTCACCTCTTTTTTGTTCCTTTGCACAACCAACAAAAACCGAACACTCATGCGCTTCCTACCTCCCGAATGGCACCGCCAAAGTTTCGTGCAGCTCACCTGGCCCGACGAGTTCACCGACTGGGCCGACAACCTCGACGAAACCCTGCAATGCTACCGTTCGATAGCGCGCGAAATCAGCCGGCGCGAGCGTCTGGTCATCGTGACGCGCTGCGCCGACTACGTCACCCGGGCCCTTCCCGAGTACGAAAGCCTCGGCATCACCATAGTCGAAGCTGAGCTCAACGACACTTGGGCGCGCGATCATTCGTTCATCACCGTCATCGACAATGGCGCGCCCGTCCTGCTCGATTTCCAGTTTAACGGCTGGGGCCTCAAGTTCGCCTCAGACCGCGACAATCTGATCAACCGCTCGCTCTACGCCAAGCTGCTGGCCAACGGCGGCTCGCGCTACGAGAACCGCCTCAGCACAGTGCTCGAAGGCGGCAGCATCGAGAGCGACGGCCGCGGCACGCTCCTGACTACTTCCGAATGTCTGCTGTCGCCCAACCGCAACGGCGCCTGGGACCGCGAGCACATCGAAGCGGAACTGAAAAGCGCCTTCGGAGCCGAGCGCGTGCTGTGGCTCCACAATGGCTACCTGGCCGGCGACGACACTGACAGTCACATAGATACGCTGGCGCGCTTTGCGCCGTCGGGCACCATAATGTATGTCCGCTGCACCGACGAGGCCGACGAGCACTACGCGGCGCTCAGCCGGATGGAACGCGAGCTCCAGGCCCTGACCGACGCCGACGGCCGCCCCTACCGCCTTGTGCCGCTGCCCATGTGCAGCCCCGTCAGCGACAATGGCGAGCGTCTGCCGGCAACCTACGCCAACTTCCTCTATGTCAACGGCGCCGTCCTGGTTCCCACCTACGGCCTGCCCGAAGACGAGGCCGCGCTCGACGTCTTCCGCCGCACCTTCCCCGACAGGGACATCGTCGGCATCAACTGCCGTGCACTGATTAGGCAGCACGGCTCATTGCACTGTGTCACAATGCAATATCCCGAAGAGGTGAAACTATGACAACCATGAATACAAAACTCAAAGTAGGTTTGGTGCAGCAGTCGGTTCCCGCCTGCCGCGAAGCCAATCTCGAAAAACTCCGCAGCAACATTGAGGCCTGCGCATCGCAGGGCGCGCAACTTGTGGTGCTGCAAGAACTGCACAACACCGCATACTTCTGCCAGACCGAAGACACCGCCATGTTCGACCTTGCCGAAAGCATTCCGGGCCCGTCGACCGACTTTTTCGGAAAGCTGGCTCGGCAGCTGGGCATTGTCATCGTGTGCTCGCTGTTCGAAAAACGCGCGCCGGGTCTCTATCACAACACGGCAGTTGTCATCGAAAAGGATGGTGCAATAGCAGGAAAATATCGCAAGATGCACATCCCCGACGACCCCGCGTACTACGAGAAGTTCTACTTCACGCCGGGCGACATGGGCTTTGAGCCCATCGCCACATCGGCAGGCCGGCTTGGCGTGATGGTGTGCTGGGACCAGTGGTACCCCGAGGGCGCGCGCCTGATGGCAATGCGCGGTGCCGACCTCCTGATTTATCCGACGGCCATCGGCTGGGAGTCGACCGACAGCGATGACGAGAAGGAACGCCAGCGCTGCGCGTGGGAGACGGTGCAGCGCGGGCATTCGGTGGCCAACGGGCTGCCCGTGGTCTCGGTCAACCGCGTAGGCTACGAGCCTGACCCTTCGGGCGTTACGGGCGGCATAACCTTCTGGGGCAACAGCTTCGTGTCCGGCCCTCAGGGCGAAATCCTGTTCCGCGCATCCAACCATGACGAACAGAACGCTGTGGTCGAAATCGATATGTCGCGCTCCGAAGCCGTGCGCCGCATTTGGCCGTTCTTCCGCGACCGCCGCATCGACGCTTACACAGAAATTGACAAAAGATTCTTACAATGATGATAAAAATGAAAAAATTACTCGTTCTTATGCTGTCGTCTATCACACTGTTCGGTTGCGACGAACAAACAGACAAAAATCCGTTCCTGACCCAAGAGTACGGCACGCCATTCGAAGTGCCACCTTTCGACAAAATCAAGTTCTCGCACTACGTGCCTGCATTCGAGAAGGGTATCGAGCAGGACCGCCAGCTTGTCGATCTCATAGTCTCGAACTCGGCCGAACCGACGTTCGAAAACACAATCGTCCCGTTCGACAACGCCGGCAAGCTGCTCAACAAGGTCTCGAACGTGTTCTTCAATCTCCGCGAGTCGGACAACTCCGATTCGCTGTCGATAATTGCCAACACGGTTCTGCCCATGATAAGCAATCATCGCGACAACATGCTGATGAACAGCGCCTTGTTCGAGCGCATCAAGGCCGTCTACGACTCACGCCTGACCGCCGGGCTCGACTCCGCGCAAATCCGTGTCGTTGAGCTCTACTACCGCGACTTCGTGCGCAACGGTGCCCTGCTCGCGGCCGACAAGCAGGCTGAGCTGCGCAAAATCAACGAAAGGCTGTCGCTGCTGAGCCTCAAGTTCGGCGAGAACCTGCTCAACGAGACCAACAGCAGCTTCAAGCTGGTGGTCGACACGGCAGCCGAACTCGAAGGCTTCCCCGAAAACGTGGTGACGGCAGCAGCCGAGCGTGCCAAGGCCGAGGGCCAGGACGGCAAGTGGATTTTTACACTGCAAAAGGCAAGCATGATTCCGTTCCTGCAATATTCGGCCAACCCCGAACTGCGCGAAAAACTCTACGCCGCATATTGCAATCGCGGCAACAACGACAACGAATTCGACAACAAGCAAGTCATAATTGAAACCACAAACCTCTGCGCTCAGAAAGCCAAACTACTGGGATTCAACACCTATGCCGACTACGTCATTGCCGTCAACATGGCCGGGACGTCGACGGCCGTCAACGATTTCCTTGCGCAGATATGGCCGGCCGCCATCGCCAAGGCCAAGTCGGAACTGATGTCGATGCAGTCGTATGCCGCGCTGTGCAAGAGCTACAGGAAAATCAAGGCTGCCGACTGGTGGTACTGGGCCGAAAAGCTGCGCAAGGCCAGATACGACGTCGACGAAAAGACGCTTTCGGAATATTTCAAGCTCGAAAACGTGCGCGACGGCATGTTCGGCGTGGCCAACAAGCTCTACGGCATCACGTTCCGACGCCTGACCGATGTGCCGCTCTACAACCCCAACGCCGAGGCCTACGAGGTCTGCGAAGCCGACGGCTCGCACTTGGCAGTCATCTATTTCGACTGGTTCCCGCGCGCAAGCAAGAGCGCAGGCGCATGGTGCACCACATTCCGCCCGGCCATCGACAAGGCCAACGGTGAACGCACAAGTGCCATAGTATCAGTTGTCTGCAACCTGACCGAGCCGGCCGGCGACAAGCCCGCGCTCCTGAGCCTCGACAACGTGCAGACAATGTTCCATGAGTTCGGTCATGCCCTGCACTTCATGTTTGCCAAGGGACAGTACAGCCGCACCTGCGGCAACGTGCCGAACGACTATGTGGAGATGCCGTCGCAAATAATGGAGCACTGGGCCACCGAGCCACAGGTGCTGCGCGAGTTCGCACGCCACTACCTGACCAACGAGGTCATTCCCGACGCGCTCATCGAAAAGATGAAGGCGTCGAGCACCTTCAACCAAGGCTTTGCCACCACCGAATACCTGGCTGCATCGATTCTGGACATGAATTGGTATGAAATAGGCGCCGACTCCACAGTGACCGACGTCAACGCGTTCGAAACCAACGCAATGGGCAGAATCGGGCTTATCAGCGAGATTGTCCCGCGCTACCGTTCGACTTACTTTGCGCACATTTTCGACGGCGGCTATGCGGCCGGCTACTACGTCTATATGTGGTCCGAAGTGCTTGACGCTGACGCCTTTGAAGCCTTCACGGCATCGGGCGACATCTTTAACCCCGAGCTTGCGGCCAAGTTCAGAAAGCACTGCCTCGAAACGGCCGGCACATGCAGCGAAATGGATGAATATGTCAAGTTCAGAGGGCAGAAGCCGTCTATCGAACCGCTTCTGCGCAACAGAGGTCTTCTGAAATAATCACGTTAAAAACCAAGGTAATGATGTGCAAAATGCTGTGCATCATTACCTTTTTTATTATTCGATGGTCAGATATTTTCTTGAGCTTGCCTACGATGGCACCAACTACCACGGCTGGCAGATTCAGCCAAACGCAGCCTCGGTGCAGGCCACAATCAACGACGCACTCCACAAAGCCTTGCGCCGGCAGGTCTACATTATCGGAGCCGGCCGCACCGACACCGGAGTGCACGCTTCATACTATGTGGCTCATTTCGAGACTGATGAGCCGATAGAAGATGTCGGGTTTGTTCTGCACAGGCTCAATGTCATCCTGCCGCCCGATGTCGCGGTCTATTCGCTTCAGAGCGTCGCGCCCGACTTGCACAGCCGGTTCTCGGCGCAGAAACGCACTTACAAATACTACCTCTCGACGCGGAAAATACCCTTCACGCGCAACTACTGCTATCGGCCGAACTTCAAATTGGATTTTGCGTTGATGAACGAGGCGGCGTCGCATCTGCTTAGCTACCACGACTTTACGAGCTTTGCAAGGCTTCATGCCGACACGGCTACCAACGAATGCACGGTCACTCGGGCAGAATGGACGCAAACCGGCTGCGACGAATGGGTCTTCACCATTTCGGCCAACCGCTTTCTGCGCAACATGGTGCGGGCCATTGTCGGCACGCTGATTGACGTGGGGCGTGGGAGACTGACGGTCGGGGATTTTGTCACAATCATCGAAGCTAAAAACCGTTGTAAGGCAAGCACTTCGGCACCGGCACAGGCATTGTTTCTGCACGACATCGAATATCCCGAGGGCTTCGGCTTTGTGCCTCAAAAGAGACCGCAATAATTGCAACGTCTCGATAGTCAGCATATTGCAACTCAGTACAGACTTTGGCCTGCGCCGCTAAACCTCGGTTTGGACAATAGCCACCTTGCCGGCCTTGACTTCGACTTCCATTTCGACCGCCGACTGTCCGGATGTGATTCTGATTTTCTGCCTGCCTTCGGGCAAGACAAGCCGCGACATATAGATGGAGTGGGGCAGTGTCTGCCAGTTGCGCGTGTCGGCCGTTTCGGTTATCGCGTTGGCAATGCCGACAAAGAGGCCGATGTAGTCGTTCTTTTCCGATGCGACTTTTTTCAGGCTCTGCTTCAGAGCAATGCGCAGAATGGTGCTGCCGATTTCCTTCATGCATCTGTCTTCCAGACTTTTAAAGGCAATGGCGTTGACGTCCTCGACCAGTTCGGCCTCATGCTTTTCGCCGCAGCACGTCACATCGACCGTGCTGCTTGCGAGCGGCCGCTCCACATATTTTGGGAACGCCACGCGAACGACGTTCAGGTCTTTGAGCGCGTTTTCTTCGTAGCTGTTGCTGCCGATGAAAATCGGGAAGGTGACAGCGTTGTCGGCATCGGTGAACGTCACGAAACCATTGTTGAGGGTCGATACAAAGTTGAAGCTGCTCTGCCGCTTGACCGGGCCCAAGCCGTTGTGCACAAACACAACCACCTCGCCATATCCGCTCGGGCGCGGCTCGAACTTCGCATTGTACTTGTTTTCAAAGAAATCGCTTTCTTCCACAAAGCCGTTCTGCCTTGCCGAGCGCACCACATCGGCGAGCAGCTGCGCCGGTATTGCCTGATAGCCAAATAGTTCGGAATATTGCTCATAGTGCTTCACTGCATTTCGGTAGGCAATGAAGGCGTTGTTGGCGTCGCCCGAGGCCTCGTAGACAATGCCCATCAGGTAGTGCCCGAAAGCGTCGTTGCTGTATTTGTTCTGCTTTCCTTTGGTGGCGTCGTTGATTTTCTGCAGCTGTAAGTTCATGCGGCGGCATTCGACCAGCGCGCCTTCGTAGTCGCTGAGGGCTATGTAGTTGAGTGCCTGATAGTAGTGCAGCAGAACCTGCTCGAAATATTCGGGCATGTAGGGTTTTGAGCGCGGATTGGTCACCAGAGCCAGAATCTCGTTGCCGATGGTCTTCCGGTAATCTTCGATATAATAGTCGGCCGCGCCAAAATGCTCGATGCTCAGGTTGTAGTCCTGAGTCAGATAGGCAGACGTCCCCATGTTCAGGTCGTAGAGGACGCGCTCGCGGCTGTTCGCGAGTTTTCTGTTGTCTTTCAGATAGTTCAGCGCGCTCTGGTAGTCGCGGTTTTCGAATTTGGTCTGAAATTCCTGCGTCTTGACATAATAATCGGCGCATCCGCAAACAACGTTCACGGATGCAGCCAATGTAATCACCTTTAAGTGTCTGATGCTCAGGAAATGAGGCATATCTACTTGACAATATATTTCTTTATCTTCTTGTCGCCAATCCAGACCACTTCGTTGGTCTCGAGGTTGGTGAGTTCGAGAGATGTCTGATAATAAGTGACTTGCTCGCGCTTGTAGGTGTCCACAATCGAAGCGATGTCGCCATTGAGCATATAGTCTGCACCAAGTTCGCGGCCCCATTTCTTGGCCGTCTCCATCGATGCAAACTCCTGCTGTGCAGCGCGTTCCTTGCGCAGTTCCTCACGTTTTTCGCCGGCCTGCACCAGTCTGACCTTGTTCGATTGGATGAATGCCTTCTCGACGTCCTTGATAAACGTGCTGGCGTCGATGTGTTCGCTCGTCTTGTTGTAGACCAGGCCTACAATCACCACGGGCTTCTGTCCGCCATGGGTGCGCATGTGCTCGGTTATCCAATTTCCGCTCAGCACCTGCTCCACCATATCGCTGGCCACGGTGCGGCTGTCGGTGTCGTTCCATCGTCCGCTCAAGTCAATGGCCTCCTCCACGTCTACGCGTTCCACCTTGTGCGACACGCAGCCCGTGCCTGCCATCAGAAAGCATAAGGCCATTGCCGGAATAAATTTAGTCTTCATGTCAGTTAATTTT
>CALYZD010000075.1 GCA_945607565.1 uncultured Bacteroidales bacterium
CCGCTTCCTCGACGACATGCTCGACCTCTACCGCCAGGGCGAGCGCGAGATGGACCGCATGGTGACCTTCTTTGCCGCAGTGGCCGTGGCGGTGCTGTGCATCGGCCTCTTCGGTCTGGCCACGTTCATGGTCGAGCGCCGGCGCAAGGAGATTGGCATCCGCCGCGTCTGCGGAGCCTCGGTGGGCAGCGTCATAGGGCGGCTGATGAGCTGGTTCGCCTGGCCGATGCTGGGCGGAGTGGCCGCCGGCTGTCCGCTGGTCTATGCGCTGATGCGCAGCTGGCTTTCGAACTATGCCGACCGCATCAGCCTGTCGGCCTGGATGTTCGTGGCGGCGGTGGCATTCGTGCTGGCCGTGGCCGGAGCCACCATAGTCTGGCGCATAGTGCAGGCGGCGCGCACCAACCCGTCGGAGTGCCTGCGCACCGAGTAGGCGCTCCGCCCCGACAGACAGACACACACCTTGAAGAGAGAGAAATCATCGTTCAAAACACATAATCCAATGAAAACCGTATTCAGAAACTTCTTCAGCATCGTGGGCCGATTCAGGCTGACGGTGCTGCTCAACCTCATAGGGCTGTGCGTGGCGTTCGTCTCGTTCGCCGTCATCATGATGCAGGTCGACTACGACTTTTCGTTCGACAGCAGCCAGCCCGACGCCGACCGCATCTATCGGTTCGAGTTCTACGTGGGCGGCGGCCAGGGATCCGAGCGCATCCCGCTGTCGAACCAGCCCATGGCCGCCGCCATGCGCGACCTGTCGCCCCACATCATCAGCCTCTCGCTCATCGAACCGTGCGAATACGAGTTCGAGACCACGCTGGGCGAGCAGATAATAAAGGAGCGGGGCTACAGGGTCGACACCAACTTCGTCAACGTCTTCCACTTCGAGATGATCAACGGCTCGGCCCACTCGATTGCCGAGCGCGGCAAGTGCCTGATTCCGCAGAGCCTGGCCATGCGCTACTGGAACACGACCGACGTGGTGGGCAACGTCCTGCACAAGTATAACAATCAGACAGTTGGCGGCGTCTATGCCGATTTCCCCGACAATTCGACCTTTGGCAACTGCGTCTATCGTCGCATCGACTACGGCAACACCGAGAACGAGTGGACGGGCATGAACCAAGCCTGCTACATGCTGCTCGACGACCCGGCCAACGCGCCCGAGGTGGAGCGTCTGCTATCCGACAAGATGAACGAGTTCAGGGAAAAGATGGGGCCCATTCAGGTGGGCCAGCAGTCGACGGGCCGGCTGGTGCAGCTCACGCCCTTCAGCCGCATCCATTTCGTCAACGACACTCTCTACGACTTCACGCCCAAGGCCAATCGCAGCGTGGTGCTGATGCTGCTGGCCATTGCGGTGATAATAATAGTGATAGCGTGCATCAACTTCACCAATTTCAACGCCTCGCTGGTGCCGATGCGCGTCAAGAGCATCAACACGCAGAAGGTGCTGGGCGCAGGCATCGCGAGCCTGCGGGCGGCCCTTGTGCTCGAGACGGTGATGGTGGCGGCGGTGGCCTGGGCGCTGTCGCTGCTGGTGATTGGCGCCCTGCGCGGCACGGTGGTCGACGAGCTGCTGTCGTCGGACATCTCGGTGGCCGGCTATCCGTGGCTGATGGCCGCGCTGCTGCTGGTGGCCCTGGTCGTCGGCTCGGTGTCGGGGCTCTATCCGGCATTCCGCGTCACGTCGTTCACGCCGGCGCTGGTGCTCAAGGGCTCGTTCGGGCTCTCGCCGCGCGGACGCCGGCTGCGCAGCCTGCTGGTGGCCGTGCAGTTCGTGGCCTCGTTCGTGCTGATGTCGATGTCGGCATTCATCTACATCCAGAACACCTACATGCAGACCTACGAAATCGGCTACGACACCGACTGCATCATCACCACCGACCTCAGCTACCTGACGCGCAAGAACGCCGTCACGGCCATGGAGCGCGTCAAGGCCGTGCCCGGGGTGGAGTGCGTGGCCATGGCCGAGCAGCTGCTGGGCACCCAGGACTCCTACTCGCAGTGGACCACCGACTATGCCGGCGAGCACGTCATCCACAACTGCATCCGCGTGTCGCCCGACTTCATGCGGGTGATGGGCATCGACGTCTACGAGGGCATCGTCCGCAACGACGCCGACAGCCTCTTCGTCTTCAACCGCACGGCCGTCCTGCAGTATCCGCGCCTGCGCCTCGGCGACAGGTTCTGGGGCGGCGCCGGCACCGTCGGCGGCTTCTGCTCCGACTTCCACCTGACGTCGTTCCGCCAGCCCATAGCGCCCATGACGTTCTTCGTCAACAATCCGTCCACCATCGGCGACAACTATCCGTGGGTCTTCAACTTCATGCTGTTCCGCGTGGCCCCCGGCACCGACAAGGCCGACGTCACGCGCGCCATCCAGGCCATCTTCAACGACATCGACCCCGGCTACCCGTTCGTCTTCAAGGTCCAGAGCCAGCTGCTCGCCGACACCTATTCCGACGAAATCAACATGGGCACCCTTGTGCTGCTCTTCTCCATCCTGGCCATCGTCATCTCCATCATAGGCGTGTCGGGCCTGATGATGCTCGACTGCGAATACCGGCGCAAGGAGATAGGCGTGCGGCGCGTGCTGGGCTCGACGTTCTCGGGCATAGTGCTGATGTTCGCCCGCACTTACATGCGCCTGCTGGCCGTCTGCTTTGCCGTGTCGGTGCCGCTGACGCTGGTCATCGTCAACCGCTGGCTGCAGCTCTTCGCCTACCGCGCGCCGCTGGCCTGGTGGGTCTTCGTGGCCGTTTTCGCCCTGGTGGCCGCCATCACGTACGTCACCATTATGATGCGCACCGTGTCGGCCGCGCGCGAGAATCCGGTGCTCTGCCTCAAGAGCGAATGACAACGTTTACTTTAATCTGACAACAGAATTTTATGATACGAATATTCCTGGGAATCGTCCGCCGCTACCGCCTGCCCTTCGCGCTCAACCTGCTGGGCGTGGCCACGGCGCTGTCGGCCTTCACGATCATAGTGGCGCAGCTGATTTTCGAGCACCGGCACGACCGCTGCTATCCGCAGAGCGACTGCATCTTCCGCCTCGAAAACCTCGACGCCGGCGACATCTTCCGCTACATCTTTCCGCGCGGCGTGGCCGACGACTTCGTGGCCTCGTCGCCCTACATCAGCTCGTCGGCCATCATGTGCAAGTACTTCGGCCACACCGCCGTCGTGGTCGACAACGACGGCACGCCCGTCGGCTTCGACATCGACCTGATTCCGACCACCGCCGGCATCACCGACGTGTTCGGCTTCGAGATGCTCGGTGGCGACGCTCATAGCCTCGTCCGCCCGGGCACCATCCTGCTGCCGGCCACCATGGCGCGCCGCCTCTTTGGCACCGCCGACGCCGTGGGCCGCAGCCTCCACCTGCCCGAAGCGCTGTGGGGGAGCGACCTGCACGACTATGTGGTGGCCGGCGTCTATGCCGACTTCCCCGACAACTCGCAGGTCGACAACGCGGCCTACGTCAGCGTCGGCACGCTGCTCGAGGGCAACTACATGGCCTCCAACTTCAACGTCTACGTGCGCCTCGCCTCGGCCGACCGCGCCGCCGTCGTGGCCGACAACTTCGAGCGCACTTTCGACTTCGGCAAGTGCGGCCTGAGCGCCATGCCCGACATCTCGCTGACGTGCGTCACCGACATCTATTTCGACTCGGCCATCAGCTCCGACGGGCGCCTCTATCGCACCGGCAACCGCAGCGTGACGCTTGCGCTCATGGCCATCGCCTTTGTGGTGCTGATTCTCTCGGTCATCAACCACACCAATTTCAACATCGCCCTGGCGCCCATCAGGATGCGCAGCGTCAACGTCCAGAAGGTGCTGGGCTGCACTCCGGCGCGCCTGCGCCTGTGGATGGTGGCCGAGTCGGTGGCCGTCTGCCTTGCGGCGTGGCTGCTGATGCTGCCCATCCTGCGCCTTGCCGGCCGGCTGCCGCTGCTGTCGTTCCTCTCGGCCGACGTCGACCCGCTCCACAACGTGGGGCTGTGCCTGGCCGTGGGCGCGCTGGCCGTGGCGGTGGGCGTGGCCTCGGGCGTCTATCCGGCCTGCTACGCCACCCGCCTTGCGCCGGCCATGGTGCTCAAGGGCAGTTTCGCCCTCTCGGCCTCGGGCCGCCGTCTGCGCCGCATTCTGGCGTGGCTTCAGTTCGCCTCGGCATTCGTGTTCATCATAGTGGCGGCGTTCGTGTGGATGCAGAACGATTATTTCCGCCGCTGCAGCAGCACCCTGGTCACCGACCGGGTGGCCGTGGTCCACGTCAGCGGCAGTCTTGCGGGCGGCAGCCGGTCCACGCTCGAGTCCAAGCTCATGGCGCATCCCGGCATCGAGGCCGTGGCCTTTTCGCAGGAGAAAATCGGCAGTTCCGACACCTACAACACCAACTCGGCCGACTACGAAGGTCGCCACGTGCGATTCTTCACCATCCTTGGCACGCCCGATCTGCTCCGCGTCTTCGGCATAGCGGTCGACGAGGGGCGCGACTTTGCCGCCTCCGACACCGCCTCGGCCGAGTGGAGCATGATTGTGAACCGCAGCATGAAGGACGGCGACCTTGCCGGCCTTGCGCTCGGCCGCAATTTTGCCGGCTGCCGCGTGGTGGGCGTCAGTCGCGACGTCAACCTTGCATCGCTCCGCCGCCCGCAGTTCAACACCTGCTTCATCACGGGCGGGTCGATGCGGCTCAACTACTGCAACATACGCATCGCCGCCGGCTCCAGTGCCGACGACGTGGTCAGCCACATCCGCAAGTCCATCACCTCCATCGACCCCTCCAGCCCGGCCGACGTCGAGTTCTACGACACGATACTCAACGGCCTCTATCGCACCGAGCGCTCTCTGGCCTACATGGTCACGTTCTTTTCGATTCTGGCCATCATCATTGCCGGCATCGGCGTGTTCGGCATGTCGTTTCTCGACACCCGTTTCCGCCGCCGCGAGATAGCCGTGCGCCGCGTGATGGGTGCCGGCGTGTGGGAGATTGTCAGGCTCTTCAGCGGCAGCTATCTGCGGCTGATTGCCGCGGCCTATGCGGTGGCGCTGCCGCTGTCGCTGGTGGCGGTCGACGGCTGGCTGAGCCGCTTTGCCTACCGCGTGCCGCTCAACTGGTGGGTGCCGCTGCTGGCGCTGCTGCTGCTCACGGCCGTGGCCATGGCCGCCGTGGTGGTGCAGACGCTCTCGGCCGCGCGTGAGAATCCGGTCGCCACCCTCGGCTCGGAGTAGGCGAGGGGGGAGGGGAGGCCTCTGCACGCAATCAGCGGGCAATGTTCCGGCCGGTTAAGGCTGTGAGCATTGCCCGCTGATGTTTGTCTTTTAGTCTTGATTGATGGGAGCGGCCGTCTTGTCTATCCGGCCGCAAACAGGTCGTGCATTATCTTGTCGGTGGCGCCGCACATGCTTTCTACGTATTTGCCCGCCGATTTTTTCGCTTCCGCCAGCTTCGGTATATCAGACCACAAATTATCCAAAACATTCTTTAATTCGGTGTAGTTGTTAATATTGAACCCGGCGCCGCATTCAATCAGGTCGCAGGCTTCCTTGAAACGTTTGTAGTTTGTGCCAAAAACAACGGGCATGCCGTATGTGGCGGCTTCGAGCGTGTTGTGGATTCCTTTGCCGAAACCGCCGCCAATATACGCAATTTCTCCGTACTTGTAGATTCCCGAAAGCATGCCCATAGTGTTAATAATCAAAACTTTTTTGGAGTCGACGTCGGCCATGGCCTCGGTGATGAGGCTGTACGACACTTTCAGTTTCCTGACAATCTGCCTGATGTGCGCCTCGTCTATTTCGTGCGGAGCCAGAATCAGTTTCATGTCGTCGGGCGCCGTGTTGATGTATTCCGTCAGCAGGTCCTCGTCGGGCGCCCAGGTGCTGCCGGCCACAATCACCCGCGCGCCCTCGGCAAAGGCTTTGGCCGTGGCGTTCTCGGCCGACTGGGCCGCTATCTTGGCCACGCGGTCGAAGCGGGTGTCGCCGGCCACGGTGTAGTTCTTCAGGCCGATGCCCTCGAGCAGCCGCGCCGACTGCTCGTCCTGCACATAGAGGTGCGTGAACTGCCCCAGCATCTTCCTGAACCACCCGCCTGCGGGGCGGAAGAACATCTGCTGCGGGCGGAAGATGGTCGAGATGTTGTAGGTCGGGATGCGGTGCCGGGCCAGTGCCCTGAGGTAGAAGTGCCAGAACTCGTACTTGACGAAGATGGCGACTTCGGGGTTGATGGTGCTCACGAAGCGTTCGGAGGCCATGGGCCCGTCGAGCGGCAGATAGGTCACGAGGTCGGCCAGGTTGTAGTTCTTGCGGATTTCGTAGCCCGACGGCGAGAAGAACGTGAGCACCACCCGCTTGTCGGGATACTGTGCCTTGACGGCTTCTATGATGGGGCGGCCCTGTTCGAATTCGCCGAGCGACGCGGCGTGAATCCAGACGCAGCGCTGGCTGTTGTCGTAGTTGGCCAGCCGGCCCGTCACGCCCGCCAGTCCGCGGTGCATGAGCCTTGCCTTTTCGTCGAACGGCGAGGCCAGAGCTATGCCGGCTCTGAATAGTTTCATTCCGATTGCGTATAACGCTGTGAAAATCATTTTGTTCTGTGTTTTGTTGTGATGCTTTGGTGTGATGCGTTTCCGGGCTGCAAAATTATCGCTATTGTCCGGACTTTGGCAACGGTCAGGCACTCTTTTGACGGCCTATTTCCACGGCGAGAATCCGATTACCGACACGTCGTCGGTCTGCTCGTTGTCGCCTTTCCAGTTGCTGAACTTCTGCAGCAGGATGTTTTTCTGGTCGGGCGCGGGCAGCTTGTGGATGTTGAGCAGCAGCTGTTTGAATCGTCTGTATTTCAGTTTCTTGTGTTCGGGTCCGCCAAACTGGTCGGCATATCCGTCGGAGAAGATGTAGAACGAGTCGCCGGGCATGCAGTCGATGCGGTGGGTGGTGTACTGCATGGTGTCGGCCTTGCTGACGCTGTCGGTGCCTATGGAGCTGTCGGTGCCTATGGAGCAGCGGTCGCCCTTGTAGATGGTGATGAGGTTGTCGCGGATCATGTAGAGGTCGTTCATGGCGCCGGCAAAGTTGATGGTCTGGCGCGCGTGGTCGATGATGCAGAGTGTCATGTCCATGCCGTCGTTGAACTGCGATGTCGACTCGTCGGCCTGCTTGTTGACGGTGGAGTGTATTTCGTGGTGCAGCTTGGTCAGCACCTGGCCGGCGTCCTGCTCCTGCTGCAGCATTATGATGTTTTGCAGGTGGTCGATGCCGATGATGGAGATGAAGGCTCCGGGCACGCCGTGTCCGGTGCAGTCGGCGGCCACTATGTAGGTCTTGCCGTTGCGGTGGAAGAAGCTGTAGAAGTCGCCGCTGACGATGTCTTTGGGCAGATAGAGCACGAAGAGCTTGTCGAAGAGGTGTCGCACCGAGTTCTCGCGCGGCATCATGGCCTCCTGCAGGCGCTTGGCGTAGTTGATGCTGTCGGTCTGGTCCTTGTGTATCTTGGCCAGGCGGTTGCGCTGCTTCTCCACTATCTGCTTGGCCATGGCCTCGCGTTCGGATATCTTGAGGGTGCGCTTGATGTTCTTGTAGCGATAGTTGAGCATCACGCGCAGTCCCATCACTATCAGGGCGATGTAGATTATTATCGTGTATTTGTTGAGCCACAGCGGCGGCACCATGTCGATGTAGATGGTGCGGTTGGCGCTCCAGACGAGGCTCTCGTTGCTCGACTGTATCTCGACCTTGTGCGTCACCGGCGTCAGGCTCGGCAGCGTCAGTCGGTGGTCGGTGGTGGGGGCGCTCCACGGGCCGTCGTCGATGCGGATGCGGAAGTGGTTGCGCTCGGGCTGCGAGAAGTCGGTCGACGCCATGTCTATCGTCATGTTGGCTCCCAGCATATACTTGCAGGTCAGCGTGCTGTCGTTGACGAACGAGACCTTGACGCGGTCGGTCATCGTTTCGTATCTGATGCCGCAGAGCATGGTGCGGTGCGGCGTGGAGTTGTATCTGATGCGGTCGATGTCGATGAGGTTGAACCGCGAGGCGTTGCCCACGAAGAGCGTGTTGTCGACGAGCCTCATGCGGTGGTTGGTGTTGTGGCTGATGGCCATGCCGTTGCTCTCGTCGAACACTCGGCGGATGCTCAGGTCGGGGTTGAGCTGGAAGATGTAGTATTCGGTGTTGAGCCAGATGCAGTCGGCGTTGTCGCGCGCGATGTCGGTGATGGAGGTGCCGGCGGTGCTGATGTCGCACTGCACGGGCTGCATCAGGTGCCCTTTGTGGCTGGCCATAAGTCCGCAGCTGGTGCCGGCCAGCACGTTGCCTCGGGCGTCGGTGGCGAAGCAGAAGGCCTGTATCTTGGCGCTGCTGGCGGTCCTGATGGTGTCGCTCTCCGACGATTGCATCAGTATGCCGCAGTTGGTGCCTATCCACATCCGGCCTTCGTGGTCTTCGAAGGTGGCGTTGACGTTCTTGCAGTATCGGTCCTGATGCCGGTCGGTGGGCAGCGGGATGCGGCGCGGGAGGTCGTTGTCGAGCATGTAGAGGCCGTCCGAGGTCGACACCCAGATGTAGCCGAGGCTGTCTTCGAAGATGTGGTTGACGCGGCTGCCTCCGAGCGTGGCTATGCAGCGGGCGTCGGTGGCCGTGCGCTCGTAGATGCCGCAGTCGGTGCCCACCAGCATGCGGCCGTTGCGGCACCTCATGACGGTGGTTATCCGCCTGCGGTCTATCCTGATTGACGACATGCGCATGTCGGTGCCGGCGGTGGTCAGGTGGAGCAGGCCGAAGTGTCCGGCGGCTATCCAGAACGAGGCCGAGTTTTCGGCGTAGATGTCGAGCGCGTTGGTCTGATGCTCAGTGCCGCAGTGGAGGGTGTTGGGCGTCTTGAGGTCCAGCATCAGCAGTCCGCCGCCGTCGGTGCCCACCCACAGCAGGTCGTTCTCGGTCCTGAGGATATACGATATCTGGGCCTGCGACTGGGTGAAGGCGGCCACGTCGCCCACCAGCAGCGAGGGCTGCTTCATGTCCTCGTGCTCCCAGATGGTGCGCGCGCTGCTGCATATCATCTGCTTGTTGTAGCGCGTCAGGCACTGGAGCGGCGTCTTCAGGTTGTGCCAGTCCACCTTTCGGCGCTCGCCGCTCTGCTTGTCGACCTCGTAGAGGCCGTTGGGCGAGGTGACGAACGCGCTGCTGCGGGCCATGCGGCACAGCTCGCCGAATGGCGTGTCGGTCAGCTGCGGCAGGGTGCCTTGGGCGTTGTCGGTGTCGAATATCTTCAGGTTGCTGATGGCGCCGATGGCCTCGTGGTTGGTGCGTATCAGGGTGCGGGTGTCGAGGTGGCGGATGTCGTTGGCGTTGACGCTGTTGCGGTTGGCGCGGCGGCTGTCGGTGTCGAGCGCGTCGGTGGTCTGCCCGGCCGACATCTGGGCGCGCTTCTGGCTCCAGCGGATGAAGCGGTCGGTCTTGGGGTCGTAGATGTTGAGGCCGCCCTCGAAGGTGGTCACCAGCACTTTGCCGTCGGCATATTCGCCGATGTCGCACACATAGTGCCCCCAGATGGTGGTGGTGTCGTTGATGTCGAAGGGGTAGGAGGCGAATCGGTATCCGTCGAACTTGCAGATGCCGTTGCGCGTGCCAATCCACAGGTAGCCGCGTGAGTCGGCATAGAGCGTGGTGACGTGGTTGCTCGGCAGGCCGTTGTGTATGTTGAATATCCGGTAGTTGCAGAAGGTCTCGGGCGCGGCCTGCCGCGCGTCGGCGGCAAGGGCCGCCGCGGCCGCCGCCGTCAGTGCAGCTATGGTGTTCAGGAGTCGTTTCATGATGCTCGGTTTTGGATGTGGTCGGGTGGGCATGATTTCGGTGGGCTGATGCGAGGGCAAGGGCGTTTCAGAGCGGGCGTCCGGCGCGCCGTGCCTCCGATATGACTTCGGCGGCTATTGCGCGGGCTTCGGCGTCGGTTTCGAAATAGTCGTCGAACGAGGGGTCGGCCACGAACTGGCATCGGCTCATCGTGGCCTCAATCAGGCGCGGCATGTCGGTGAAGGCCGTCTCGCCCCGCAGGAACGAGGCCACCACCACTTCGTTGGCGCCGTTCATGATGCAGGGCATGTTGCCGCCCCGGCTCATGGCCTCGAAGGCCAGCGTCAGGTTGCGGAAGACGTCGCGGTCGGGCTTTTCGAAGGTCAGCTGCGGATAGTCGGCAAAGTCGACGCGCCTGACGGGGCACGACGTGCGCATCGGGTAGGTGAGCGCATACTGGATGGGCAGGCGCATGTCGGGCATGCCCAGCTGCGCCTTTATCGAGCCGTCTTCGAACTCCACCATCGAGTGGATGATGGACTGTGGGTGCACCACAATCTCTATCTGCTCCGGCCTGAGCCCGAAGAGCCACTTGGCCTCTATCGACTCCAACCCCTTGTTCATCAGCGAAGCCGAGTCGATGGTCACCTTGGCGCCCATGTCCCAGTTGGGATGCTTCAGGGCGTCGGCGGCGCTCACGGTGGCCAGGCGCTCAAGGCTGTATCCGCGAAAGGGTCCGCCCGAGGCCGTCAGGATGATCTTGGTGGGTTGCAGATGCCGCTCGCCGTTGAGGCACTGGAAGATGGCCGAGTGCTCCGAGTCGACCGGCAGGATGGGCACGCCCTTGGCCGCCGCCAGTTCCATTATGTGGCTGCCGGCCACCACAAGGGTCTCCTTGTTGGCCAGAGCCACCGTCTTGCCGGCCTCTATGGCGTTGCGCGTGGGCCTCAGGCCGCTGAATCCGACCAGGGCCACCAGCACCACGTCGATGCTCGACATGCCCACGATCTGCGCCACGGCGTCGGCGCCGGCATACACCTTGATGTCTTCGCCGTCGAGCATCCGGCACAGCTCGTCGTACTTGTCGGCGTTGCCGATGACCACGGCGTTGGGCCGGTGGTGCCGTGCCTGCTCGGCCAGCAGCCCGGCGTTGCTGCCGGCCACCAGCACTTCCACCCCGAATAGGTCGGGGTGATGTTCTATCACGTCGAGGGCCTGTGTCCCTATCGAACCTGTCGACCCTAATATCGCTATTCTTTTCACTGCTGTCCTGTCTGTTTTTTTCTGATTTGGTATCTGAATGCTGATTGATTGCCGTTTGATTGCCGATTGAGCGCCGTTCGGGCAGCTATTCGAACGAGATGTAGTTTTCGGGATTGACGGGCGCGCCGTTGTGCCACATCTCGAAGTGCAGATGCGGTCCGGTGGTCAGCTCGCCCGAGTTGCCCACGGTGGCCACCACCTCGCCCACCGTCACGTGCTGGCCCACGTTCTTGAGCAGCTGTCCGCAGTGCTTGTAGATGGACACGAGCTGGTTGTCGTGCTGCACGGCAAGCAGATAGCCCGTCTCGGCCGTCCAGCAGGCAAGGATGACCGTCCCGTCGAGGATGGTGCAGACGTGCGCTCCCTCGGCGGCCACTATGTCGATGGCGTAGTGCCGGCTGTCGTAGCCGAAGGTGTTGGTCACTATGCCGCGCAAGGGCGGGAAGAAATAGGTCATCTCGAGCAGCCGGTGCTCGCCGGTGCCGTAGTCGCCGGCCACGTTGAACTGCTCGTTGCGCTCTATCTCAAGGCGGAAGAGGCTGTCGGCCTCCGAGCGCTCGAAGCTTATGGCCTGCGCGTCGGTGGCCTTGCTCCTGATGGTGTCGCGGTTGAAGGCCCAGTCGGGAATGTCGTCGGAGAGGACGCTGCGGATGTAGGTCAGCATCTTGTCGCGCACCTCCATCTCCGCCAGCAGCGAGTCGGCCCTCTGCTGGTTGCGGATTATCATGCGCCGCTCCTCGCCCGTCGGATAGCCCGGGATGTATTCGCGCAGGCCCGTGAAGGCTATCAGCATCGTGACGCCCGCCACCAGTATGATGCCTATCGAGCCGACCACGGTGAACACGGTCAGCGGTGTCAGCTTGAGCGAAAAGACCTGCTCGTAGGTGTGCTCGTGAAGTATGGCGAGACGCAGCTCGCGGTTGAGTTTGGACTTCTTTTCCTTCTTCATTTCTATGTCGGCCAAATTTATGCCAAAGGTAGTAAATAACGTGTGGACAAAGAAATTTTTCGTGCGCCAAGACTTGCGCCCCGCAGCCCGTGGCGGCCCAAAAAGGTTGGGCATTAATGCGAACTCAATGCGACTTGCGCCGTATAAAAGGACGGCCGAACGGAAACGGCCGTCCCCCGACGGCGGCGCCGGCCGGGCTGAACCGAAAAAGAGAGTACGGAAATGAATGGTTTGTTACACATAAGCAACGCGGTCCTGGCAATGGCCGCAGCCTTGGCGACGGTGGTCCCCGTGGTGGCACAGGACGACGACGAGGCAATCAACCAGACAATAGACGGCCGGCGCGAAGGCCGCTGGAAGATAACCAACACGCGCAACGAGATTGAGGAAGGCAACTACGAGAGCGGCCTGCGCGAGGGCGAATGGGTGACGCGCACGCCCGCCGGCGCCCTCGTGAGCCAGATAACCTACAGCGAAGGCGAAGCCCGCGGACGCGCCCGCTTCTATGGCAAGAACGGACTGCTGCGCGAAGAAGGAAACTGGAACATCGACCATTGGGAAGGCGCCTACCGCTTCTATCACGACAACGGACAGCTCTCCTACATGTTCAAATACGACAGCCACGGCCGGCGCCAGGGCGAGCAGCTCTACTTTCAGGAAAACGGCCAGATACTCTATCGCGGCAACTGGGTCAACGGCAAGGTCGAAGGCGCGCTCTCGATCTACAACGAGCAGGGCGTCAAGATAATGGACCGCATCTATGCCGACGGCAAGGTGGTCAGCACCGTCACCGTCGAAGCCCCCGCAGCGCCGCCCGCGCCCGCACGCCCGCACGGCCCGGCACAGCTCGAAAAGTTCACCGGCACAGGGCACTTCACGCTCTACGACTCCGAAGGCCGCGTCTCGAAGAACGGCGAGTTCGAAAACGGACGCATCGTCGACGGCCATGTCTACACCTACGACAAGAACGGCAACATGATTCAGATGACCGAATACAAAGACGGCAATGTGGTCCGATAGCGCCGCAGCCCTCGCAGTCAGGCAAACCAATGCCGCGACATTTCCGTATGTTATAGCAGCAGTCCGCCACGTCGGCTGCCTTTCAAACTTATAAGCAATAGCAATGTCAGCAAACAAACAATCATTGACGATGCTGCTGATGAGCGTGCTCTGCTGGGTCGCCGCCAACGCCAGCGCCCAGGGACGCTACACCGTCGAGAAAGCATCGGTGGTCTACGTCGACAACAGCGGCAGCACGCTGTCGCTCTCCTTCGCCGACTTCGGCTCGCGCATCCGGCTCGAACTGGGCACGGGCGGCGCCGTCATCGTCACCGACGAACTGTCGGTCTACCTCGACACCAACACCAAGACATACTACGCGCTCGACAAGGTGACGGCCGACAACTACCTGACAATGTTCGACTGCCAGTCGTCGGTGGCCGGATTCCACACGCCCGACACCGACCTCTACTACAACATGGAGACCCGGACCCGCACGGTGGCCGGCGTCGAATGCACCGTCTGGACATGGCTCGAAGGCGACGCGGCGGCCGAATGCAGCTACGGCGGCGCCTACGGCATCCTGTTCGTGGAGCGCACGGCCGGCAACAGCACGCTCGAAGCCGTCTCCTATTCGACCGAAGTCTACGACGACGCCTTTGCCGTCCCCGACGACTACACCCAGATTACTC
>CALYZD010000076.1 GCA_945607565.1 uncultured Bacteroidales bacterium
CCTGCGCACCGGCGCAAATGTTTTGTATATTCGCAGACCGAAAAAAAACGAAACCGCACATGGTCTATTTAGTCTTTCTGGTCATCACGTGCGTGCTGCAGCTCTTTGCGGCCGTGGTGGCCATCCGCCTGACGCGCGTGACCAAATACAACTTCTCGTGGATGCTGATTTCGGCCGGGCTGGTGATGCTGTCGTTCCGCTGCGTGGTCGACCTCATCTACAATCTGCTGCCGGAGCACAACTGGTCGCAGCGGCTCGAGACGCCCTACGCCTGGGTGGGCATCGGCGTGTCGCTGTGCTTTGCCATCGGCGTCTTCATGATACAGAAGATATTCGTCTATATCCGCGTGGTCGACATACAGAAGCGCAACTACGAGAAACGGCTGCTCAACGCCATCATCATGGCCGAGGAGAACGAGCGCAAGCGCTTTGCCACCGACCTGCACGACGGGCTGGGGCCGCTGCTGTCGTCGATAAGGATGGGCTTCTCGGCCATATCGGACGAGATAACCGACACCGAAATCAAGAAGAACCTCGAACACGCCATCAGCGAGGCCATAACCACCGTGCGCGAGGTGTCCAACAATCTGAGCCCGCACATTCTCAACAACTTCGGGCTCGACAAGGCCATACGCAACTTCGTCTACCGGCTGACACTGCCGCCCGAAATGCACATCGACTACAGCATAGGCATAGGCGAAAACCGCTACGACAGCACCATCGAAATAGTGATTTACCGCGTGCTGTGCGAGCTGATGCACAACACCATGAAGCACGCCGAAGCCACCGAGATAAAGTTCTCGCTCGTCGACGACGGCAGCACGCTCGTGCTCAACTACTCCGACAACGGCAAAGGATTCCACCCCGACGTGGCCTCGCTCGACTGCGGCAGCGGAATGGGATACTACAATATCATATCGCGCGTCACGTCGCTCAAGGGCACCATAGCCTACGGCGACGAAAGCACGCAGGGAACCAACGTAGAAGTAAAGATACCGAACGATGTCAACTAACAGCAACAAACACACCGTGTGGCTCGTCGACGATCACCAGCTCTTCCGTGCCGGATTCAGGACACTGCTGGGCCGCATCCCCGACATCGAAGTCACATTCGACGCCTCCAACGGCAGCGAGTTCCTCGAACGCCTCGCACACGAGCAGCCCGAAATAGTCTTCCTCGACATACAGATGCCCAACATCGACGGCATAGAGGCCACGCGGCGCGCCCTGAGCCGCTATCCGGACCTCAAGATCATCATTCTCTCAATGTTCGGCGAGCAGGAGTACTACACCGAACTGGTGGATCTGGGCATCAAGGGCTTCCTGCTCAAGAGCAGCGACTTCAAAGAGGTGGAGATGGCCATCGCCGCCATCACATCGGGCGACTACTACTTCTCGCAGGAACTGCTGCAGCAGATGATGTTCCACAAGAACCCCGTGGCAAGGCAGACCATGGGCGCCGACGAACTGTCGAAACGCGAGAAGGAGATACTGCACGAGATATGCAACGGACTGTCGAGCCAGGCCATCGCCGAAAAGTTCTTCATCAGCAAGCGCACCGTCGAGAAGCACCGCGCCAACCTGATGATGAAGACCGGCTGCCCCAACACGGCATCGCTCGTGGTGTTCGCCGTCAAGAACAACATCTTCGACATCTGAACCGCCGCAGCCGCCTTTTTAACAGCGCCGCATACCAATAAATGGGGATTTCGCTTGCGCTCAAACGCCAATTAAACATATATTTGCAATTCGAATGAAACATTAAACCGACCGATCGAAATGCACCGCATCCCCACCCTTGTCAAACTACTGATAGCCCTGCTGGCATCGGCAGTCGTGGCCTGCCGCCACAGCACGCCGGCGGGCAGCCCCGACGAGCCGGCCGAATGGTCAGACGATTACCGCTTCCACATCATCACGGCCGACACCGCACTATGCCGGCAGCAGATGGACTTCGCCCGCGCACACATCGACAGCGCATGCGCCGAAGCCGCCGACCGCGCACAGACGGCCCTGGCCGACTATCTGACTGCCTGGCACGCATTCCTGAGCCGCAACGAGCCGCAGGCCATAGCCGCAGCCGACCGCGCACTGGCCTTCGCAGGCACCGAGGCAGGCACCGACTTGGCCTGGAGCGTGCACGAACTGCTGATGATAAAGGGATGCTCCTATCTGAAGACACACCCCGACTCCACACTCTACTACCTCAAGCTCAACCAGCTCGAGCAGCGCAAGATGGGCATCGACATCGCGCCCGGCCTCGCCGACACCGGCACCGACTGCGACAGGAACGGCATACGCGTGCGCTACACCCGCCACGGCCTCGACCGCTGCCACGGCTACGCCCACGCCATGACCGACAACGTGTGGCGCGAATTCGTGTGGACCAACATGGCATACAGCTACGCCATGATGGGCAACCTCGACAAGGCCGACCGCTCGCTGGGCAAGGCCTCGTTTCTGCTCGACACCACAGACGACGAATACTTCAAAAGCATCTACTGGCTTGCACGCGCCATGATTTCGGTGCTCGAAAAGTCGTATGATGAAGCAGTGGACTATGCCCAGAACGTGACCAACGAGCACAAAGACCCCGGGCTGGTCTACTACCACGGCATGGCCAACTACCTGACCGCAAAATGTTTCCTGATCAAAGGCGAGATAGGCGTGGCCACACACTACCTCGGCAAGAGCATCGACATCATCAGCGCCGACACCACCGACTCGCAGCTCGACAACATACGCGAGGAGCAGACGCTGACCATGAACATCATACGCTCGCGCCGCCGCCCCGAGCTGATAGACTCCATAGCCAACCGCAGCCACCTGTCGCAGAGCGGCCGCGACCTGGTGCGCGCGGCACTCATCAACGCGCATCAGAACAACTACTATCACGACATCTTCACCACCGTCAACCCCGGCAGCCTCGGCTTCGGATGGACGCAGACCGACACCTACCGGTCGCAGATAATCGACCTCCAGTTCAGTCTCGACTCGCTGCACCGGGTCAGCGGCACGCCCATGTGCACACACGGCAACGGCGGCGGCTCGTCGGCCATAGCCATAGTGGTGGCCATTGTGGCTGTGGTGGCGGCCGTGCTGACCACAGTCGTCGCCAGAGTGCGACTCAGAAGGATACGGCACGACTACGACAGCCGCATCAAGATAGCCCTGAACGACCAGACACATCTCATCGACATACAGCGCGAAAAACTGAACCAGACCGCCGGCCGCATCGAAGACAGCATCAGATATGCCGAAAAGATACAGCACGCCATGCTGCCCCCGCCCGAAGACCTCAACCTGTGCCACATCGACGGCTCGTTCATCTTCTTCAACCCGCTCGACATTGTCAGCGGCGACTTCTACTGGTTCCGCCAGAACGGCAACAAGCTGCTGGTGTGCTGTGCCGACTGCACCGGTCACGGCGTGCCGGGAGCGTTCATGTCGATGATAGCCTCGACCATGATAGGCGAGATATTCGACAAGACCCCCGACTGCACGCCCGCACTGATGCTCGAGGAGCTCGACCGCCGCATCATCAAGACCGTGGGCCACAACTCGGCACTCAACGGAATGCACGACGGCCTCGACGCCTCGGTGGCACTGATAGACACCGACACCAAGCTGACCATGGTGGCATCGGCACGCAGGCCCGTGTTCATCATGCGCGACGAGACCATGATCGAGATAACCGGCACACGCCGCAGCATAGGCGAAACCGAACCCGAGTTCAGGCAGCGGCAGTTCGAGAACGAAACCTATCAGCTGCATGCCGACGACTCAATATACATGTACACCGACGGATACAGCGACCAGTTTGGAGGAATGAACTCGGAGAAGCTGAAAAAGGGCCGCATCAAAAAGCTGATACGCTCGATGCACAACGACGACATCGACGCCCAGGGCCTGACCATTCAGGAGCTGTTCGTGCAGTGGAAAGGCGACATGCCGCAGACCGACGACGTGCTCTTCATGGGCATCCGCCTCTGAGCACGGAAACGAAAAAAGGCTCCGGACGATGAGTCCGAAGCCCTGTGAGTTGCAGCTTGCAGGCCAATTATACGCGCTTCTCTTTGATGCGTGCCTTCTTGCCTGTGAGATTGCGCAGATAGTAGATGCGTGCGCGGCGCACCTTGCCCTGACGCTCAAGTACCACTTTGTCGATAAAAGGAGAGTTCATAGGGAAGATACGCTCCACACCTACGTTACCCGACATCTTGCGGACGGTGAAACGCTTGTTGTTGCCCTGTCCCTTGATCTGCATAACCACGCCTTTGAACACCTGGATACGCTCCTTGTTACCTTCAACGATCTTGTAAGAAACCGATACGGTGTCGCCGGCTTTGAACTTCGGCATTTCCACACCGCTCTTGAAGGCTTCTTCTGCTACTTTAATTAAATCCATTTTACTTATATAAATGTATTAAACCTAATTACGCAATATACGTCGGCTCTCGTGCCTTGACCAGAGATTACGTAAACGGCCGCAAAGTTACATCTTTATCGATAAAAGACAACATTCCAACACACAAATATTTAATTTGTTGCAGGCCTCGGAGCCCGCCATGCCGCCACCGGCGGAAGCTGTTGTCCGCCGCCGTGCGAAGACCGCGCCGGAAGCCTCGTCCGCGTGCGTTCGCACCGGCGGTGCCCGTGGAGTGCAGGCCGTGCCTTGGGGCTGACTGCGTGGCGGTTAGCGTGCGCGGCGGCTGCGCCGGCAGGCGGTGCAGCGCGCAATGGCAGCAGGGTTCTTTTTACGGTTCAAAAAGGCTGACGGTTTGCTATTGGACAAGTCTTTTTTTACATTTGTAAACCAACTTTCATACCATACTGTTTCGTTAAAATTCTGAACTCTATGAAAAAGCTATTCATGGCCTTTGCCCTGGCTCTTGCCATTGTCGGATGCACCTCCGAGAACAATCGATACGTGATAGAGGGAGTGCTCTTTGGCGGCGGCAAATTCGAGGGCGAACGCATCTATCTGGTCCCGTTCGACAACGGTTCAGCAGCACGCATCGATTCGGCCGTGGTTCACGACGGCTTCTTCCGTTTCGAGGGTCAGACCGACAGCAGCGAGGTCTTCATTCTGAGAATGCGCCCCATGATGCGCCTCTTTATCGAAGAACTGCTGATAGTGCGCGAGCCGGGACACATCCACACCGTGCTCAACCGCAGCAGCTCGGTGGCCGGCACTCCGCTCAACGATTCGCTCCACCGGTGGAAACTCTACAAGGCGCACAACGACAGCATCCTGTCGAGCTGGCACCGCAGAATGCGGACGCACAACACCGACAGCGTCGAGCGCATCATCCTCAAATACAAGTCCGACTCGCTGCGACAGTCGATGCTCGAATACAACAAGGAGCGCGTAGCCTACAATCGCGACAACGCTTTCGGCGCGCTGGTGAACCGCTTCACCCACTGACGGCCCCGGCCATGCCGACGGCTATTGCGGGAATGCCTGCGGCATTCCCCGCCGCGCTGTACCCGCTGCCCTGACGCCGCAATACGTACACATTCAATCACTCTAAACGTCAATTGGCATGAAACACAGACTCCTACTACTGATTGCCGCCATTGCGGCCACTGCCGCCTCGGCACAGGCCGGCACCCGCACGCGCCGCGAGGCCCTTGCCATAGCACAGGCATTTTTTGACACTGGCCTCAAGGCTGCACCAGCCATCCAAAGCATCGACCTGGGCCCCGACACGGCCGTCTTCGCCTTTGCCTCCGACAATGGCTTTGCCATCATCGGCGCCTCGGGCAGCCTGCCGGCCGTGGTGGCCTACTCGCACACCTCATCGCTCGACGCCAGACGGCTGCCGCCCGCCCTGCTCGAATATGTCGACGCCTACAGCCAATATGCGGCGGCCGTGGAGCGCGGCCTCATCGAGCCGGCCGCCACGTCGCGCAACAAGGCCGCTGCCGTCGGCCCGCTGCTGACCACGGCCTGGGGGCAGGACTACGACTTTGCCGATCTGTGCCCCGAAAAGTATCCGTGCGGGTGCGTGGCCACGGCCATGGCGCAGATAATGTATTACCACCGCTGGCCCGCCACCGGCACGGGCAGCCACACCTACACATGGAACGGTTCCGAACTGAGCGTCGACTACTCGGCCGCCACCTACGACTGGGACAATATGCTGACCTACTACGGCAACAGCAATGCCGACGCCACACAGACCGCAGCCGTGGCCACACTGTGCTACCACGCCGGCGTTTCGGTCGACATGAACTATACCTCGCAGGGCAGCGGCGCCCAGAGCGTCAAGGTGCCCGAGGCCCTCAGCGAGCATTTCGGCTACTCCAAGGCAGCCCAGTCGAGGCGGCGCAGCAACTACACTTCGGAGCAATGGACCGACATCATTGCCGGACAGCTTGCGGCCGGACTGCCCGTCTACTATTCGGGCAACGACGGCTCTGCGGGCGGACACGCCTTTGTGTGCGACGGCATGGATGCCGACGGCAAGCTGCACATCAACTGGGGCTGGGAGGGCTTTGGCAACGGATATTTCGACATGGACTTTCTGGCCGTCGACAATGTGGGCACCGGCGGAGGCTCGGGCAACTACACTTTTGCCCAGAACATGATAACCGACATCCGCCCCGCCGGCAACGACGAGGCCGACATCACACGCCCTGTCAGGCTCGAACTCAGGAGCGCACTCAGCGTTTCGGAAAGCGTCAGCTCGGTGAGCGCCACAATCTGCAACCAGAACTACTTCGACTTTGACGGAACTGTGGAAGCAGTGCTTGAAGGCGACGCCCTGACGGCCACCCCCATCGGCTCGATCGGCCTGAGCCTCGGCAAACAGACGTACACAAGCCGGACAATCACAATCAGCCTCCCCGACGACCTTGCCGACGGCACCTACAGGCTCTATCTGCGCTCGCGCACCAACGACTACCCCACCGGCACCTACGACGACATGACCTCGGGCACGGCTTCGGCCTACTATCTGACCATTGTGGCCACATCGGGCAGCATCGTAGCGCAGACGCCCGATTTTGGCGCGTCGCTGCGCACCGCCACCGACGTGGCCTGCGCCGAAATGATGAGCAGGATGTCCTATAACATCACAGTGGGCGTGGCCAACGACGGCAACGCCTGCTACGAGGGCAGCCTCAGGGCATCACTCACGCCCGTCGACGATGACGCCACGCGCCACGACGTGGGCACCGTCGCCCTTGCGCTCAACGACAGGGCGCAAGCCGAAACCTCCATCGCCATCAGCCTCGACGGCATTGCGGCCGGCCAGTACTACGTCGACATCTACTACCACAACGGCTCCGACTATGCGCTGCTCGCCCCGGCCGCACAACGCACGGTGGCCACTGTCGTCGACTTTGAATACAGCCACAGCATAGTGCTTGCCGGCAAGCTCGACATCCCCACGCAACTGACCGTGGGGCAGACCGCCAACTGGTATATCGACTACAAGAACGTCTGCCTCGAATCGGGCAAGTTCAGCATAGTGTGCAAGGCCACCAACACGGCCACGGGCGTCGAGACCAGCCTGTTAGAAACCAGCGGGATAGAGGCCTCAATAGGCACCCAGCACTATGCCGGCGTGCGCTACACCACGCCCGCCCTGACCGCCGGCAACTATGTGGTGACGGCCTATTGGAAAGAGGACGACACCGAGTATCTGTTCTACCCCAAAAGCTACAACCGCGTCGCCCTCAGCATCGCCAACCCGACGGGCATGGCGGCCGCAGGCGAGACCGGCGCGCAGGTCAGCATAGCCAACGGGCAGATAACCGTCTCTGGCATCGACGGCGGGACCACGGCCACACTGACCGACATCAGCGGGCGCGTCGTGTGCCGCCGGCAGGCGCAGGGCCACACCTCCGTCAGCCTGCCGACGCATGGCCTGCCCCAAGGCATCTATGTGCTCAAGGTCGGCAGCCTCTGCCGCCGCATCAGGCTCTGAACACACGGACACAATGGCAAAAGAGCCTGCCGGGGTTGGTCCCCGGCAGGCTCTTTTCTTATTCTGCTCCCTCGGCGCGCCCCCTGCGGGGTGCGGCTCAGGCGTTGCGATAATCGGCTATGTCCTCGTCGCGCAGCTTGCGGATGAAGGTCATGTGCTTCTCGACCTCGGCCTCGGCAAAGCGCACGTAGACGGCGGCCGAGCGGGCAAAGAGACCGGCATTCTTGCTGGCGTCCTGCAGCAGGAGGTAGCACATGATGATGTGTGCCGACATCTCGACCAGACGGCGTGCCACCAAGTCGAGAAGCTCCTGGTTCTTGGCCTCGTTGATCTGGTTGACGGCCATCGACAGCTTGTCGGTCATGTCTTTCAGGCGCGAGCGCAGGCCGTCGAACTCGGGAGCCACCGGCAGCTTTTCGTACTCGGCAATCTGGGCCAGATACGAGCCGTTGGTCACATAGCGTATGGCGGCCACCACCTGCAGCTGAGTGGTTCCCTCGTAGATGCTGGTGATGCGTGCGTCGCGGTAGATGCGTTCGCACTTGTAGTCCTTCATGAAGCCCGAACCGCCATGCACCTGAATGCAATCGTAGGTGTTCTGGTTGGCATATTCGCTGCCCATGGCCTTGGCGAGCGGCGTGAGCGCGTCGGCCAGCTTTGCGAATTTCTTCTGTTCCTGACGCTCTTCGGGAGTCAGCTTGCGCTCCTTGGCAATGTCGTCGAGAGCCTTGTAGACGTCGACGAAACGTGCGGTCTCGTAGAGCAGCGCGCGCGTGGCATCGAGCTTGGCCTTCATGGTGGTCAGGATGTCGGACACGGCGGGGAACTCGATGATGGCCTTGCCGAACTGACGGCGGTCGCGTGCATAGGCCAGCGCCTCGTTGTAGGCAGCCTGCGAGATGCCCACGCCCTGAGCGGCAATGCCGAGGCGGGCGCCGTTCATCAGCGCCATCACATATTTGATGAGGCCCAACTTGCGGTCGCCGCAGAGCTCGGCCTTGGCGTTCTTGTAGACCAACTCGCACGTGGGCGAGCCCTTGATGCCCATCTTGTTCTCGATGCGACGCACGTTGACGCCGCCGTTGCGCTTGTCGTAGATGAACATCGACAGGCCGCGGCCGTCGTGAGTGCCCTCTTCGGAACGGGCCAGCACAAGGTGGATGTCGGCATCGCCGTTGGTGATGAATCGCTTGACGCCGTTCAGATACCAGCACTTGTCCTCTTCACTGTACGTGGCCTTGAGCATGACCGACTGCAGGTCGGAGCCCGCGTCGGGCTCGGTCAGGTCCATCGACATCGTTTCGCCCGAGCATACGCGCGTGATGAAACGCATGCGCTGGTCTTCGTCGCCGAACTCGTAGAGCGTTTCGGCGCAGTCCTGCAAGCCCCACAGGTTCTCGAAGCCTGCATCGGCCGAGCTGACCATGTCGGCAGCCATGATGTAGGGCACTACCGGGAAGTTGAGGCCGCCAAACCGGCGCGGCATGGCCATACCCATCAGGCCGGCCTTGCGGCATGCCTCAAGGTTGCGCGACGTGCCGGCGGCATACGTCACGCGGCCGCCCTCGCACACCGGACCGTCGTGGTCCACACCTTCGGCGTTGGGAGCTATGATTTCGGCACACACTTCACCCACAATCTCGAGCACCTTGTCGTAGCTGTCCATTGCGTCGGCAAAGTCCATTGGGGCATAGTCGTATTTGTCCTTGTCGGCAAAGTTGCGCTCCTTGAGTTCAACTATGCGTTGCATCAACGGGTGATTCAGATGATGCCTTAGTTCCGGGGTATCGTTAAAATAATTTGCCATTTCGTTTTGATATTTTGGGCTTGTCACCTATGTCCGCGCCGGGAGCAGGCCGATGCGCTGCGGCGCACTCGCTCCCCCCCCCGACCGGAGGCAGCCATGCGTGGGGGTGACAAACGCTTTATTAATTACTTGCTGTTCTTCTTGTAATATTTGATCATCTTCGGAATCACCTCCTCCACCGTGCCGTTGATCACATAGTCGGCAATGGTGTTGATCGGAGCGTCAGGGTCGTTGTTGATCGAAATAATCAGAGAGCTCTCCTGCATGCCGGCAATGTGCTGAATCTGGCCGCTGATGCCGCAGGCAATGTAGAGTTTCGGACGAACGGTCACGCCGGTCTGGCCTATCTGACGGTCGTGGTCGCAGAAGCCGGCATCCACGGCCGCACGGCTGGCGCCCACCTCGGCGTTGATGGTCTTGGCAAACTCGAAGAGCATGTCGAAGTTCTCTTTCGAACCCATGCCGTAGCCGCCGGCCACCACAATGGGAGCGCTCTTAAGGTTGTTTTTCGACTTGGCCACATGACGCTCGATGACCTTGACCACATAGTCGGTGTCGGCCACATATTTGCTGACGTCGTGGTTGACCACTTCGCCCTTGTAGGCCGGGTCGAGGATGGCCTTCTTCATCACGCCCTCGCGGACGGTGGCCATCTGCGGACGGTTTTCGGGATTGACGATGGTCGCCACGATGTTGCCGCCGAATGCCGGACGGATCTGATAGAGAATATCCTTGTAGACCTTGTTGTTCTTCTTGTCCTCGAACTCGCCGATTTCGAGCGCGGTGCAGTCGGCCGTCAGACCGCTGAAGAGCGCCGACGACACGCGCGGGCCCAGGTCGCGGCCTATGATGGTGGCGCCCATCAGGCATATCTGAGGCTTCTCGGCCTTGAAGAGGTTGACCAGCACGGAGGTGTGAGGCAACGATGTGTAGGGATAGAGCCCCGGAGCGTCAAAGACGTGAACCACGTCCACACCATAGGGGAACACCTGCTTTTCGATTCCCTTCAGGTTGCTGCCTGCCACTATGGCTTCGAGCTTGCAGCCGAGACGGTCGGCCAACGAGCGACCCTTGGTGAGCAGTTCGAGGCTGACGTCGGCCACGGTGCTCTCTTCCAATTCGCAATATACAAATAGGTTATTCATAGTGAATTTGCTTTTCTTGGTTTTGATGACTCGGAAAACCCTCACGCGGCATCAGCCGATGGTGTGATTCTCCAACAGTTCTACAATCAGATTCTCGACATCGGCATCCGACGATGTGAATGTCTTGCTCTCTTTGGCCTGGAAGACGATGTTCTGAATGCCCTTGACCTTGGTGGGCGAACCCGACAGGCCGCACTGCTTGACGTCGCCGTCCACATCGGCCACGCTCCACTCCCTGATGTCGAGATAGGGCTTGGCTTCGAATATTTCGGGATAGGCCGGCGCCGACTGCGCGCGTTCCGATGCCGTGGAGGCATACTTGTACTTCTGGACCAACTTGGCATTGCGCGGACGGCAGGAAGCCGCCGAGCCGTTGACCGTGACCACTATCGGGAGCGGCCCTTCGACCGTCTCCACGCCGCCGTCTATCAGTCGCTTGACCGTGATGCGGCCGTTCTCGACGCTCATGATTTCTTCGGCATAGGTCACCTGCGTCAGACCCAGCTTCTCGGCAACCTGCGGGCCCACCTGAGCCGTGTCGCCGTCGATGGCCTGACGGCCGCAGATGATTATGTCATAGTCCTTTATCTTGTTGATTGCCGTCGCCAAGGCATAGGAGGTGGCCAATGTGTCGGCCCCGGCAAAAGCTCTGTCGGTCAGCAGATAACCGGCATCCGCACCACGATAAAGACCCTCGCGCAACACTTCCGCCGCACGGCCCGGGCCCATCGTCAGCAGAGTGACTGTCGAACCGGGGTAACGGTCTTTCAATTGGAGAGCCTGCTCCAGTGCATTGAGGTCTTCCGGATTGAAAATTGCCGGCAGAGCGGCACGATTGATGGTGCCCTCGGCTGTCATGGCATCTTTCCCCACATTGCGGGTATCGGGAACCTGCTTGGCAAGTACGATTATTTTGAATCCCATGTTTAAATTGTTTTTGGTAAACATTAATTAAAAGTGGTCACAAAATTATAAAATGATTGAAGTCAACCAATCTTTGGCCGCAATAAAAATACCCACTGTGGGGTTCTATCATGATTTTCATGAAAGGCGATTCGTGGCCGTGCGGCGACGGCTCGCGGTATGGCTGCGGCCGGACGGCAGACGCGCCCATTGCCGGCCGTGGGGATGGCACCTATGCAAAAAAAAGTGAACGCCCGGTTTCCCGAACGTTCACCTTCTACTACCACTTTTTGAGCCGATGGGGGGACTCGAACCCCCGACCCACGCATTACGAATGCGTTGCTCTACCAACTGAGCCACATCGGCGAGGCGGTGCAAAGGTAGATATTTTTTTATTCTGCCAACACTTGAGGCACAAAAAATGATATTTTTTTTGCGTTGTTTTTCGAACCACCTGAGTGTCTGCGCGTTATTTCAAGCCGCAAAGTTCCTTTATTTTGTTGAAAATCTCGGTGTTTTCATAGATGCCCTGGAACTGCTCGGCTCCCGGGCCAAAGGCGAAGACAGGAACCATGGTTGCCGTGTGATTGCCCGTGCAGAATCCGCCCTTCACAAGGCCGCTCTCCTTGTCGCCGCCGACGTTGGCAAAGCCGCCAGTCTCGTGGTCGGCCGTCACTACCACCAGAGTGTTGCGGTCGGCCACGGCAAATTCGAGTGCCTTGCCTATGGCCTTGTCAAAGTCAAGCATCTCGCCCACAAGCAGTTCGGTGTCGTTCTGATGCCCGCCCCAGTCAATCTGCGAACCCTCCACCATCATGAAGAATCCGTTCTTGTCGGCCTTGAGCACGTCAATGGCCTTCTGCGTGGCTTCCTCCAGAATGTTGCCGCGCTCCGAAGCCTTGGCCATGTGTTCCCATGCGGTTATGATGCCCATGTGAGGCCTGTCATCGCCGCGCGCCGCATCTATCGACTCGTAAATCCTGTAGCCTTTCCGCTCCAGCTCGTCAAACAGATTGCGCTTGTCGGCGCGGTCGGTGAAGAAATGCTTGCCGCCTATGAAAACGTCGATGTCGGTGTCGAGAAACGAAAGCGCTATGCCCTCATAGTCGCTCCGGTTCTTGACGTGGCCGATGAACGAACCGGGCGTGGCGTGCACTATGGTCGACGTGGCCACCAGACCGGTCGCCTTGCCGTTTTTGTCGCTGATTTCAAGGATGGTAGGGATGGCCGTGGTGTCGGGCCCCATGCCGATTGCGCCATTGTAGGTCTTGGTGCCGCACGATATGGCCGTGCCGCCTGCCGCACTGTCGGTCACATAGTTGCTGGCCGACTGCGTCTTGCTGAAGCCGATGTGCTTCATGTTGCACAGGTTGAGCATTCCACCGTTGGCCGTGATGCCCGAAAACACCTGGCTGACGCCCATTCCGTCGCCAATCATCAGAATGACGTTGCGGGGCCTGCCGTCAAAAGCTGTCTCCCCGGCAGTGTAGGTTCTGACTGTGTGACGTTCAGCGTCTTTGCACTCGTTGACCGTCCTGACGTCCTTGTAGTTTTCCTGCGCATGGCCGACAATAGGCGTTGCGGCAGCAGCTGCTATGAAAATCCAAAGTCTTGATTT
>CALYZD010000077.1 GCA_945607565.1 uncultured Bacteroidales bacterium
TTCAGGTCGATGCCAGCCATGCCGGTGGCTATGAGCTGCGAAGGCTGCGCGCGCCTGACGGGGTTGACCGACGGCGAACCGATGTCGCGCGTCTCGCCGTCGACCTCCGGCCCGCCATCTATCGGACGGCCGAACGCGTCGAAAAAGCGGCCGGCCAGGCCGTCGCTCACCTTCAGCTGCGGCGGGCGCCCCAGGAAGACGACCTCGGCATTGGTCGGGATGCCCTCGGTGCCCGAGAAGACCTGCAGGATGACGTTGCTGCCCATTATCTTGACCACCTGCGCCATACGCCCGTCGACGATTGCCATCTCGTCGTTGCCCACGCCTGTGGCGCTGAGCGAAATGGTCGCCTTGGTGATGTTGGTGAGTCGGGTATAGACTTTCTGAAATGCTTGAGTTTCCATGCGTTGCGTTTTTTTCGAAAAAAATCATTCGGGGGCGCGCCCCGAAAAAGACTCATTTTATTAACTCGTCGATCTGAGCCTCGAGCCGGCAGAACTGCTCCGACTTGAACTCCGAATAGTTCATCTGCTTGAAGAGGTTGATTATCTGCTTGTAGCGGTCGCGCACGTCGTCGAAGCCCTCGAACTTCAGCTTGGCGTGGTTGACGGCCAGAACCTTGTCGAGCATGTATTTCTGGCGTTCGAGCGGCGTCGAGGCGTCGATCTTGTCGAAGGCGTCCTGCTGCAGAATCACGAAGTCAATCAGCTCGCCGTGCCAGAAGCGCTCGTGGAATTCGATGGGCACGCCGTCGTCGCCCAGAATGTTGATCTGCTCCTTGGCCTCCTTGCTTCGCAGCAGAATATCTTTGGCCTCAAGCACTTGGCCCAGCCAGTCGGGGCCCACCTTCTCGGCCAGATAGGCCTGCACCTCGGGATATTCGAGATATTTGGAATAGGATTCGATGGCGTCCACGGCCGGATAGCGCTTGCTGTCGGCGCGGGTCTGCGAGAGGCCGTAGAAGCATCGGGCGGCCTTGCGGGTCGACTCGGTCACGGGCTCCTTGAGGTTGCCGCCGGCGGGCGACACCGTGCCGATGAAGGTGATGGAGCCCGTGGCGCCGTTGTTGAGATAGACGTAGCCGGCGCGCGAGTAGAAGTTGGACACGATCGACGACAGGTCCATCGGGAACGCGTCCTGACCGGGCAGCTCTTCGAGGCGGTTCGACATCTCGCGCAAGGCCTGCGCCCATCGCGAGGTCGAGTCGGCCATCAGCAGCACCCGCAGGCCCATAGCGCGATAGTATTCGCCGATGGCCATAGCGGTGTAGACCGATGCCTCGCGCGCCGCCACCGGCATGTTCGACGTGTTGGCTATGATGACCGTGCGCTCCATCAGCTTGCGGCCGGTGCGCGGGTCGTCGAGGTGCGGAAATTCGTTGAAGACCTCCACCACCTCGTTGGCTCGTTCGCCGCAAGCGGCTATTATCACCACGTCGGCCTCGGCCTGCTGCGATATGGCGTGCTGGAGCACCGTCTTGCCGGTGCCGAAGGGTCCGGGGATGAAGCCGGTGCCGCCCTCGGTTATCGGGTTCAGCGTGTCCATGCAGCGCACGCCGGTCTCGAGCAGCCTGAAGGGGCGCGGCTTGTTGCGGTAGGCTCTGACGGCCATCTTGACCGGCCACTTCTGCACCATCGTGACGGCGTGCTCGCGCCCTTCGGCGTCGGCCACCACGGCTATCGTGTCGTCCACCCGGTAGCGTCCGGCGGCCGCCACCGAACGCACCGTGTAGTCCTGCTGCATCTTGAAGGGGAGCATTATCTTGTGCGGCATCGAGTTTTCGGCCACCTCGCCCAGCCAGTCGCCGGCGGTCACCCTGTCGCCCGGCTTAGCTATCGGGCTGAAGTCCCAGAGGACGTCGCGGTCGAGCGGGTCGGTATATTCGCCGCGCTTCAGGAAGACGCCGTCCATCTTGTTCAGGTCGTTCTGCAGACCGTCGTAGTTCTTCGACAGTATGCCGGGGCCCAGGGTCACTTCGAGCATGTGCCCGTCGAACACCACAGGGACGCCCACCTTGAGGCCGCGCGTGCTCTCGAACACCTGCACATAGGCGTTGCGGCCCAATATCTTGATTACCTCGGCCATCAGGTCGGCTTCGGGGTGCTTTATGAAGCATATCTCGTTTTGCGACACCGGACCGTCCACTTCCACTATCACGAGGTTCGATATGACTCCGGCCACCTTGCCGGTCGTCTTGTCGTTATTGTTCATCATTCAGCAGTTTTTTTTCGAATGGTATGTATTTTTCAAATCGGAAATCATGGCCGCGAACTTTGCCCGGCCGGCCTCGCCGTCCATCTGCGCCCAGCGCTCGGCCATCGAGAACTGCACTATGGCCACGGCCACCCGCTCGACCGAGAAATAGTCGAAGAACGAGGCATCGTCGCAGAAGTTCCAGCGCAGCGCGTCGAGCTTCATCTCGCGCTCCTGCAAATCCTCCGTCTCGAATATCGACATAAGCTGCTCCAGATAGTCGACCTCCGATTTCAGCCCGAAGTCGTGAGCGCGGCTGTGGCGCAGGGCCTCGGCCACGTCGTCGGTGCCCACCACTGCCCTGTCGACGCTCAGCCCGTGCCTGCGTGCCTGGAGGGCGGCCAGCACGTTGCGCATCTGCCGCTCGAACTTCGCGTAGCCGCTCATGAAGCGGTTGCCGCAGTTCTCAATCAGCGTCCACTGCCCGTCGCTCAAGCGGTTGGCGGCCTCGGCGCGCGTCGGCTTGGCTTCGGATGCGTAGAAGTCGGCCACGAACTCGTTCAGATAGGCCTCCACGCCCGCCACGCCGCCACGCGACGCCGCAGCCTTATCGGTCAGCTCGTCGATAGTGTCGCGGCCGTAGACGCCAAGCTCGTCGAACGGGGCGTCGGCGCCATACAGCCGGTTGAGTATATTCGAATGATCGTGAGGAAGATACAGCCGCGACACCAGCCCATAGTCCGACGCCGTCAGCTCCTCGGCCACCAGCTCGCGCAGCTCGGCCTGAGTGGTGGTGCACTTGCCGCCCAGCGTCAGGTCGGGCAGACCCGCAACCAGATAATAATAGTTTCTTCCCATTTCAGAATCCCGTTTTCGTAAGGTTAGTCGAACAGCATTTCGGCCGTCTTGGAGCGGACGTAGGCCTTGAAGAAATTGGCAAAGTCGGACTCGCCGAACGAGATGTAGTATCCGCCGTCTTTCGGCTCGATGCGGAAACCGTTCCTGACCGCGTCGCTCTCGCACACCGTCAGGCCCTTGTTCATGATGTCGGCAAACGACTTGGCCACAGCCGTTTCCAGCCTCTCGAGCTCGCCCTTTGGCAGAATCACCGTCAGGTCCGTCTCGCCCTTGTCCACATACGCCCTGACGGTCGTCAGCAAAAGCTGGCGCACGAAATCGGCGTCGGCAAACAGCTCGCCCACGGCCGGTTCCACAGCCTTGGCCGTTATCAGGCTCTCGATCTGCGACTTGAGCATGCCCACCGCCTGCACCGACGCCATCCTGATTTCCGACCGGGCATTGGCCGACGTCTCCTTGGCCTTCCGTTGCGCCTCGGCCACAATGGCTTCGGCCTTCCTCTGCGCCTCCTGCAGCATCGTGTCTGCCTCCCGGCGTGCATTCGCCACAATGACCGACGCCTCAGCCTTGGCTTTCTGAACGCCTTCGTTGAAAACTCTGTCGGTCAATTCCTGAAGTTTGTTTTGCATCGTAATCCATTTAATATTATCACATTCGTCTTTCAGAAAGCTGCCGTTTGTCACCGAACGCGCCTCACGACAGCCCCGGAAACGGCGTCAAATTTCTCCTTTTGCGTCCAACGGCTTTTCGGAAAAACTCTCCAACTGCATTTTATAAATCACGAACGGAATTTTCATTCAGCCAAATTTCTCATAAGATTATAGATTGAAGCAAATGCTCCGCATCGCCTTTCAAACAAACTTTTTTTGCCACAATATGATTCATAATTCAAAATACACTAATTTTGAGGCCGCAAAAGGCGTCATTCTATGCTGAGAAAAGGACTTGTAATCAAATCGAACGGTAATCTATATGTTGTCCGGGACGAAAACGACAGCGTCTTCACCTGCCGAATCAAAGGCAAGATGCGCCTCGACGACATCAAAAGCACCAACCCGATAGCCGTCGGCGACTACGTCATGTTCGAAGCGCAAGACAACGACGAGAGCGTCATCGAAGAAGTGCTCGAGCGGCGCAACTACGTGGTCCGCAAGGCCTCCAACCTTTCGAAGCAGACCCACATCCTTGCCGCCAACGTCGACCAGGCGCTGCTGCTCGTCACCATCAACTACCCCATCACCACAGCCGTCTTCATCGACCGCTTCCTTGCGTCGGCCGAAGCCTACAACGTTCCGGTCGTTCTTATTTTCAACAAGATTGATCGCTACGACAAGAAGCATCTCGAAGACCTCGAAAACACTCGCGCCATCTACGAGAACCTTGGCTACCGGACGCTGACCATCTCGGCCCGCCACGAAGACGGACTCGAAGCCGTGCGCGAAGTCCTGAAAGACAAAGTCAGCGTCATAGCCGGACACTCCGGCGCCGGCAAGTCGACGCTGATAAACAAAATAGAGCCCGGGCTGAACCTGAAGACGGACGAAATAAGCGAGATAAACAACAGCGGCAAGCACACGACCACGCACGCCGAAATGCACTCGTTCAGCTTTGGCGGATACATCATCGACACGCCGGGCATCAGAGGATTCGGCATCACCAATATCGAGAAAACTGAAATATCTCACTTTTTCAGAGACATCTTCGCCATCTCGCCACGCTGCCAGTTCAGCAACTGCACCCACATGCACGAGCCCGGATGCGCCGTCAAGCAAGCCATAGCCGACGGCACGCTGCCACTGAGCCGCTACAACAGCTACGTCAACATCATGAACAGCAGCGAAGACAAGTACCGGAACTGACCCGGCTCACGCGCAACCGCTGCCACACACACGACATAAAAAAAGCGATCCGGCCCAGATGCCGAATCGCTTTTTCTGATTTCCTCCCGTGACGGCCGGGCCGCTACGGGATAACCAGCTTGTATCCCTTGCCGTGAACGTTGATGATTTCGACGCTCGGATCGTCCTTCAGATGCTTGCGGAGCTTCGTGATGTAGACATCCATGCTTCGTGCGTTGAAATAGTTGTCGTCCACCCAGATGGTTTTGAGCGCAAGGTTGCGTTCGAGCACCTTGCCGGCATTTGTGCAGAGCAGCTTCAGCAGTTCCGACTCCTTGGTAGTCAGCTTGATGGTGTCCTCGCCGTTGATCAACTGCTGCTTCTGCGTGTCGAACTTGAACTTGCCAAGCATATAGACCTCCTGAGCTACCGTCGAACCGCTTGTGCGACGCAGGATTGCCTCGATGCGCAGCAGCAGCTCCGGCATGCTCGGCGGCTTTGATATATAATCGTCGGCACCGGCCTTGAAGCCAAGCAGCACATCATCCTTCATCGACTTGGCTGTCAGGAAGATAATCGGCACCTCAGTGTTCAGCATTCTGATTTCCTTGGCCAGTGTTATGCCGTCCTTCTTGGGCATCATCACATCAAATATGCACAGGTCATACTTGTTGTTCACAAATGCGTTGTAACCGTCTTCGCCGTTGGGCATCAGATCTGTTTCGTAACCTTTTTCTTGAAGATATTCGCGCAGAATCATACCCAGATTCTCGTCATCTTCGGTCAAAAGAATCTTATACTTTTTCTCCATCATTACTGTTTTTTTAGAGGTAAAAATATGTCAAATTTAGTTCCCACATTCAATTCACTCTCAACGGTAATCAGCCCGCCGTGGTCGTCGACTATCTTCTTGACGTAGGCCAAGCCCAAGCCGAATCCCTTAACATCGTGCAAATTTCCGGTAGGCACTCTGTAAAATTTTTCAAATATACGATTTAGATTTTCTTTTGAAATACCTAATCCGTTGTCTTTTATTGATATTATTATGCCATTGTTCTTGTTCCATGTCTTCACGTACAGAATCGGGACGCCGCGACGATACTTGAACGCATTGTCCAACAGATTGAATATCACGTTGGTAAAGTGCACCTCATCGATGTTCACCAGGTCGTTCTGAGCCTCGGCCTGCTCGTTCAGCTCGCCGTTGGCATTCTCCACCTTCAGCCTGAAGTTCTCGACCACCTTGCTGATTATCGGGTTGATATTCATCGGCTTCAACTTCAGATTGGCCTTGCCCTTGTCGAAGGCCGCCATCTGCAGTATTTTTTCGACCTGGAAGCTCAGCCGATTGCTTTCGTCGAATATCACGCCCGAAATGCGCTTGAGCGACGCGGCCGAAATGGAAATAGACGTGTCCTTGAGCATCTGCGCGGCGAGCGAGATCGTCGAGATGGGCGTCTTGAACTCGTGCGTCATGTTGTTGATGAAGTCGTTTTTGATGATGTCCAGCTTGCGCTGACGGAAAATTATCACGAGCGTGTAGATCGACAGCACACTGACCAGTATGGTGAAAATGATGCTCGGCACCACCAGCCCCAGCGATTCGGAGATGTAGTTGGGATGCTTGGGGAAGTAGACGGTCAGGTAGTTGGTCTTGGCGTGGACGTCGTTGGGAAACAGGCGTTTCTGATACTGCATTTCCACCGACGTCGACTCGTCGTAGCCGGGCGTGCAATAGACTATCTTGCCCTGCGAGTTGACTATCGCGAACTCGAATTCCTGGCTGATTCCGCGCTCCTCGAAGTTCTGCATCAGCGAGGCGTCGAGGCGCTGCCAGTTGACGCGCTGCTCAATCGGCATGTCCTCGAATATCGTGCGCATCAGCGCTTTGTTCTGCTCCTCGATGCGGTTCTGCAGCTCGGCCCTGATGGCAATCATGGCGCTGGTCAGCGGATCCCAATGGTCGGACGCGAGCAGTGCGTGGCCGTTCATGGCCGACACCAGCGTGTCCTGCCGGTAGGTGTTGATGCTGTATCGGCCGTTGACGTCGACGTCGAGCGAGATGTTGTAGTCCATGCTGGCCGGCTCCGAACTCATGTTCTGCGACTGGCTGCGCGAGAACTCGTCCTTCATCTGGCGCTTGAAGTGCGGCGGCAGTTTCTGCTCGGGCAGTTCGAAATGCGACTTGACTATCGATAGTTCGTCGGTCTCGAGCCGCAGCACCACGTCGTCGATGCTCTGGCGCACCAGCTGGTTAAAATGGTTTTCCTTCAACTTGGATGCCTCGGTAATCCAGCGTCCCTGCATGAATATGAGCCCCAATAATGCTATCGACATTATCACTGACAACCATAATATGATTTTCTTGCTCATCGTAGTTCTTTATTGGCGGATTACAAAATATAAATTAAGAATAACAGCAGCATTAATTTCATGACTCTAATCTGCTGTGCCACCTGCATTCATACGTTCGATTGCCATTTTGGCTGCGTTTTGCTGAGCGTTTTTTTTCGAAAACCCTTCGCCTGTGCCGGCAACCTCGCCATCGACCAATGCTTTCACGTAAAAATACAGTTTTTTCTGGTTTTTCATTGTTTCGACGCATTCGAATTCGACCTTGACGCCGTGGTGCTGCCCCCATTCGAGGAGCTTCGACTTGTAGTTGGTGTCGTTCGAATTCAGTTCGCCGACGTTGATATAGGCTTCGATTATGCGGCTTCGGATGAACTTGCGGCAGCGCTCGTAGCCGTGGTCGAGATAGAAGGCGCCGATAAGCGCCTCGAGGACGTCGCCGGGGATGTGCGTGTGCTCTATCCGCTGGTTGCTTCGGGTCAGGATGTGACGGGCCAGGCCCATCTTGAGCGCTATCGCGTTGAGCTGTGCGCGGCAGACTATCTGCGAGCGCATCTTCGACAGGCTGCCTTCGTCGAGGTCGGGAAATTGGCTGAAGACGTACTCGGCCACCACCGAGCCCAATATGGCGTCGCCCAGAAACTCGAGGCGCTCGTTGTTCTTGCGCCGGTGCTCGATGCTGACCATCGACGACTTGTGGGTGAAAGCCACCTTGTAGAGCTCCTCGTTGCGCGGGGCGGAGCCGGTCAGCTGTCTTATAAAAAAATAAAACTTCTTTCCCTTGCGGGAAAAAAGTTTTATCTGTCCGATAAATTTTACAAACGCATTCACAGAGCCTTGAATATGACAGAAGAGTTGTGTCCGCCAAAGCCGAAAGTGTTCGACAATGCGACATTGACTTTTCGTTTCTGCGCCTTATTGAATGTAAAATTGAGTTTATTGTCCAGTTCGGGATCGTCGGTGAAGTGATTGATGGTCGGCGGGATGATTCCCGTCTCGATGGCTTTGATGCAAACGATCGATTCCAACGCACCGGTGGCACCGAGGAGGTGTCCCGTCATGGACTTGGTGGAACTGATGTTCAGGTCATAGGCGCTCGGACCGAACACATCCAGGATTGCCTTGACTTCGCCCTTGTCGCCCGGAGGCGTCGAGGTGCCGTGAACATTGATGTAATCTACTTCGGATGGCGAAATGCCGGCATCTTTCAGTGCCGCTCTCATCACTCGGCTTGCTCCCGCACCCTCGGGGTGAGGTGCCGTCAGGTGATGTGCGTCGGCCGAAGCGCCCGCTCCCACCAGTTCGCAATAGATGTGCGCTCCACGCTTGACTGCATACTCGTATTCTTCGAGAATGAGACATGCGCCGCCCTCGCCTATGACGAATCCGTCGCGGTCCTTGTCGAACGGACGCGAAGCGGTCTTAGGATCGTCATTTCGGGACGACAAGGCGTGCATCGACGAGAATCCGCCGACGCCGGGCTCAGTAATTGCAGCTTCGGAACCACCACTTACAATGACGTTTGCTTTTCCAAGACGAATAAGATCGAGGGCGGTCGCCAAGGCGTTTGTAGATGACGCGCAGGCCGACACAACCCCGAAGTTGGGGCCGCCAAAACCATATTTTATCGAGATATAGCCGGGGGCTATATCTGCAATCATCTTTGGAATGAAGAAGGGATTGTAACGAGGTGTCCCATCACCGCTCACAAAGCCTTTTACCTCTTCGAAAAAGGTGAATATTCCACCGATTCCGGCTCCCCAAACCACACCTACGTCGTCTTTGTCTATCGTGTCGAGGTCTAATTTGGAGTCTTTGATAGCTTCATCAGCCGCAATAACAGCAAATTGGGCGAAAGGGTCCAATTTGCGTGCTTCTTTGCGGTCGAAATAATCTGTGGGGTCATAGTTTTTAACCTCACAGGCAAACGTCGTTTTAAACTTGGTGGCGTCAAAACGAGTTATTGGTGCAGCTCCGCTGACTCCGTTGACAAGGTTCTCCCATGTCTCAGGAACAGTTTTGCCCAAGGGAGTAATGGCTCCCACACCTGTTACTACGACTCTTTTTAACTCCATAAAATCTGTAACGTTACCTTTAATTATTTTTTGTTGTTCTCGATGTAGTTAATTGCATCGCCTACAGTGCCGATCTTTTCTGCCTGGTCGTCGGGAATCGTGATTTCGAATTCCTTTTCAAATTCCATGATCAACTCCACAGTGTCAAGAGAATCTGCGCCCAGGTCGTTGGTGAAACTTGCGTTTTCGGTAACTTCGCTTTCGGCCACTCCTAATTTGTCTACAATAATTGCTTTTACTCTTGATGCAACTTCTGACATAGCTTTCTGTTTTAAGTTAGTAATTATTTTAAATTGATAAATTGTTTTCAAAACAACCGTGCAAAGTAAGCGAATAGAATATGATTATTCAAATAATTGTCCTCAAAAAATGCGTTTCGAGCCTTTAATTTTATCTACATTTGTTGTCGAGCGGCAATCGGCGCCGCACGTAACTTGCAACCTATGAAACACATAGCCATTTTCGCCTCAGGCAACGGCAGCAATGCCGAGAACATCATTAATTTTTTTGCCGGCAAGGCCTCGGCCACGGTCAGCTGCGTCCTGACCAACAATGCCGACGCGCCTGTGGCCGGCAAGGCCCGACGCGCCGGCGTGCCCTGCCTTGCCTTTGACCGCAAGGCCTTCGACGACGGCACGCAGATATGCCGCTTCCTGGACCTGCATCGTGCCGACTACGTGGTGCTGGCCGGATTCCTGTGGCTTGTGCCCGGATACCTGACCGACAGGTTCGAGGGCCGCATTGTCAACATTCACCCGGCGCTGCTGCCCAAGTTCGGCGGCCGCGGAATGTATGGAATGCACGTGCACAGGGCCGTGATAGAGGCCGGCGAGAAGCGCAGCGGCATCACCGTCCACGAGGTCAGCCGGCGCTACGACGAGGGGCGCATCATCTGCAGCGTGGAGTGCGCCGTGATGCCCGACGACACTCCCGAATCGCTTGCCGAGCGCATACACGGGCTCGAGCACAAGTGGTTCCCGACCATCATCGAGAACGAGATAGAGAAATTGGCCGCCGCAGAATGACACTATATATAAAGTGTCGGACAAATCCATCCCACCCAAAAACCGGCCGCCTACCAGGCTACGGCACCGAATATAATATCGGAGCCAAAACATTATATTCAGCAGACAGCCCGACAAACCAACAATTTGGCCATCAGCACAATAACCCCCAAAACCGCCCTCACGCGACAGCCGCGCGTGTCTTCGGCGTGTCTTCGGCGTGCCTGCGGCGACGGCACGTGAAAGCCACGGCAGGTGCATAATGACGCCATCATGACAACATTATGATAAGCATGACGGATACAAACAACACGGCGCCGCGCGGGCGCTGACACACAAAAAATAGTGCCGGAACCACAACGTGCGATAATTAAAAAGGCTATTTTTACCCGTTTGACGGGCCCGGCAGGCGGTGACGACAGCAAGCGGCGGCGCCTGCTGTCGGGACGCACGGGAGACAAATAGGCTATCAATCGGCAATCAATCATCAATCAATTGCCGTTTGACAGCCCTTCGGTCACCGAGCGGCGCGCCGGCCGACGAGACATTAATAAATATGTAACCCAAAACAATACTATCCTACAATGAACATCAAATTCAGACTTCTAATGATGAACTTCATGCAGTTTGCTGTGTGGGGTGCCTATCTGACATCGATGGGCAGATACCTGGCCGGAGTGGGCATCGGCGCCAACATCGGCTGGTTCTATTCGGTTCAGGGCTTCGTGTCCATCTGCATGCCGGCGCTGATGGGCATAGTGGCCGACCGCTGGATTCAGGCGCAGCGGCTGCTGTCGATATGCCACCTGACGGCCGCCGCCGCGATGCTCGTGGTCTTCTGGCTGGGCATGGAGGGCGGCACCGACGTGAGCTTTGCGCTGATATTCCCATGGTACACGCTCAGCGTGGCCTTCTACATGCCGACGCTCGCGCTGTCCAACTCCGTGTCGTACAATGCGCTCGACAAGGCCGGCCTCGACACGGTCAGGAACTTCCCGCCCATCCGCATCTTCGGCACCATCGGATTTCTGGTTTCTATGTGGATGGTCGATCTGCTCGGCATCCAGCACACCTGCACGCAGTTTCTGGTCAGTGCGGCGTGGGGGATTGCCCTCGGCCTCTATGCGCTGACGCTGCCGGCCTGCCCCACGCGAGGCCAGGCCGGAGGCGAGGCACGGCGGTCGCAGAGCGTCGTTGAGATGCTCGGCCTCGACGCGCTGCGCCTGCTGCGCGACCGCCGGATGGCCCTGTTCTTCATCTTCTCGATGCTGCTCGGCGTCAGCCTGCAGATAACCAACGGCTACGCCAACACGTTCATCAGCAGCTTTGCCACCGACAGCCGCTATGCCGACTGCTACTTTGTGGAGCACGCCAACCTGCTCATCTCGCTGTCGCAGATATCCGAGACCGTCTGCATCCTGCTCATACCCGTCTTCATGAGCCGGTTCGGGATAAAGCGGGTGATGCTCATAGCCATGCTGGCGTGGGTGCTGCGCTTCGGCTTCTTTGCCATAGGCACGCCCGAGTGGCCCGGCGTGACGCTGCTCATCCTGTCGATGATTGTCTACGGCGTGGCCTTCGACTTCTTCAACATCTCGGGCTCGCTCTTTGTCGACAAGGAGACCGACCAGTCGATTCGCTCAAGCGCGCAGGGCCTGTTCATGATGATGACCAACGGCTTTGGCGCGTCGCTGGGCATGATTGCCGCACAGTTTGTGGTCAACAGCTACACCGCCAACACCGACGGCGCCATGGTAGGCAACTGGCCGGCCGTGTGGGGCATCTTTGCCGCCTACGCGCTGGTGGTGGCGCTCCTGTTCGCCGCCCTGTTCAAATATCGGCATGTAAGAGGCTGACGCCCCGACCGGCAGCGCCGACATCATAGCCACAGCCCCAAGCAGAGCGGCCCGAAGCGCAGACTTCGGGCCGCTCTGGCTTACAGCACGAAGAAAAAAAGACCACGACCGCAAAAAAACGGCACCCGAAGCGCGGATTTGCATTAACAATCTTTATTTTAGGCCCACAGTTATCGCTCCCGCTCCCCAGCGAGGAGCATTCGTCAAACTTAACTATTCTAATAAACAATGAAACTAAAACTACACCCCACGGCAAGCATGGCCCGGCGATGTCTGAGCCTGCTTCGGAACGCGGCTTGTGCCGCAGCACTGCTGATAGCAGGCACAGCTTTCACCCCCCCCCATTTATGATTTAAATCATGTTTCCGGCACCCCAAACAAATCGGGCGACGCCGCCACGACGGCACTCACCTTCTCAAGCGCATCCGCATTCACGCTGCAAGCCAACCCAAAAGGCTGGGGCGGCACACTCTACTACTCCACCGACCTCGAAACATGGACCGAATGGGACGGCAGCCAAATTAGTTCCGCCAATGGCAAACTGTACCTGCGCGGCTCGGGCAATACTAAAATTACGGGAAGTGATTATAGTGGAGAGTATCGTTGGATATTGAGCGGCAGCGATATAGCATGCACTGGCAACATCGAAAACCTGCTCAATTATGAGACCGTAGCCAAAGGGGAGCATCCGAAAATGACAAGCAGTTGCTACTACAGAATGTTCAACGGATGCACAAGTTTGACAACTGCACCCGAGTTGCCGGCAACGACTTTGGCAAGCTATTGCTATAGTAGTATGTTCAACGGATGCACAAGCCTGACCACTGCGCCCGCCTTGCCGGCTACAACTTTGGTAAGCGATTGCTATAGGAGTATGTTCAAAGGATGCACAAGCCTAACTACTGCACCTGCTCTGCCGGCTACCACTTTGGCAAGCTATTGCTATGAATATATGTTCAACGGATGCACAAGCCTGACCACTGCGCCCGCCTTGCCGGCTACCACTTTGGCAAGCTATTGCTATAGGAGTATGTTCGAAGGATGCACAAGCCTAACTACTGCACCTGCTCTGCCGGCTACCACTTTGGCAAGCTATTGCTATAGGAGTATGTTCGAAGGATGCAC
>CALYZD010000078.1 GCA_945607565.1 uncultured Bacteroidales bacterium
CCCGGCAGCTTCGACTCGGACGCCTTCTGCGGATGGATCGAGGATTACCTCTACTACAACAGCAAGACCATCTTCCGCTGCAAGGGCATCCTCTCGTTCGCCGACAACGACGTCAAATACATCTTCCAGGCCGTCGGCGGCCAATATCTGATAGAGAGCGGCGGCAAGTGGCAGCCCGGCGAGCAGCGCTTCAGCAAGCTGGTGCTCATCGGCCGCGACATCAACCGCAGCCTGGTCGAAGAAACACTCTTTAGTTTTGTACGCTAAACAGCTCACACAATGAAGATTACGATATTAAATTTTTGGTTGATGCCGGCGATGCTCGTGTTCGTTGCCGCCTCGGCTTGCACCGGCGGCACGGTCGGCACGCAGGGCTCGCAGCCGCGCACCGTGGTCGACGTGCCGGCCTTCAGCGCCGACTCGGCCTACGCCTACGTGGCCGCGCAGGTGGCCTTCGGGCCGCGCGTGCCCGGCTCCGAAGCGCACCGTCTCTGCGCCGACTATCTGTCGGCCACGCTCACCCGCATGGGCGCAGCAGTGACCGTGCAGAAGGCTGACGTCGAGGTGTTTGACGGACAGACGGTGCCGATGTACAACGTCATCGGCTCGTTCCGGCCCGAAAAGCGCAACCGCATCATGCTGTGCTCGCACTGGGATTCGCGTCCCTTTGCCGACCACGACTCCGACCACGCCCGTCGCGACGCTCCCATCGACGGCGCCAACGACGGCGCCAGCGGCGTAGGCGTGCTGCTCGAAGTGGCGCGCCACCTCGGCACGGTGCCCGCCCAGCTCGGCGTCGACATAATCTTCTTCGACGTCGAGGACTACGGCCTGCCCGACCATCGCGACGTCGGCTACAAGCCCGACACCTGGTGCCTCGGCTCGCAATACTGGGGCCGCCATCCGCACGCGCCCGGCTACGAGGCCCGCTATGGCATCCTGCTCGACATGGTGGGAGCCGCCGACGCCGTCTTCTGCCGCGAACTCTATTCGAAGCAGACCGCGCCGCACGTGGTCGACGCCGTCTGGGACGCCGCCGCGCGCCTGGGCTACGGCTCGCTCTTTGTCCGCTCCGACGGCGGCAGCATCACCGACGACCACGTCTACGTCAACCGGCTGCGCGGCTTCCCCTGCATCGACATCATACACTACGAGCCGCACTCGTCCACAGGCTTCTGCCGCACCTGGCACACTCAGGACGACCGGCTCGAAAACATCAGCCGCCCGACGCTCCAGGCTGTGGGCCGGACGGTGATGGAGGTGATTTACAACGAACGCTGAACGGCTCCAAAAGGCTGACCGACAATGCTACAACTATCGTTAAACAAAGGAATGATCGAGGCCGGATGCGACGAGGCCGGCCGCGGCTGTCTGGCCGGCCCGGTGGTGGCGGCGGCCGTCATCCTGCCGCCCGACTTTGCCGACCCCATGCTCAACGACTCGAAGCAGCTCACCGAGCGCAGGCGCGACCGGCTGCGCGTGCTGATTGAGCGCGAGGCCGTTGCGTGGGCCGTGGCCTTTGTCGACAATGTCGAGATCGACTCCACCAACATCCTGCAGGCGTCCATAGCGGCCATGCACCGCGCCGTCGACGGCCTCGGCGTCCGCCCGCAGCATCTGCTGATCGACGGCAACCGCTTCAGGCCCTATCCCGGCATCGGGCACACGTGCATCGTCAAGGGCGACGCCCGGTTCATGCCGATAGCCGCCGCCAGCATCCTTGCCAAGACGCATCGCGACGAGTACATGACACGCCTGGCCGAGCAGTATCCGCACTACAACTGGGCACGCAACAAGGGCTATCCCACCCGCGACCACCGCGCGGCCATAGCCGCCCACGGCACCACGCCCCTGCATCGGCTGACGTTCCGCCTGCTCGACACTCAGCTGTCGCTCGACCTGTGATGCCGGGCGATGAGCTCTTCCTTCTGTCGCCGGCTCATCTGCTTGATCTCCCATTCGCGCCGCATGGCGGCCTGCCGGGTGTCGAACCGTTCGAGATAGACGAGCGTCACCGGGCGGCGCGCTCTGCAGTATTTGGCGCCTCGGCCGGCATTGTGCGCCTCGACGCGCCGCGCCGGATCGGTGGTCCAGCCGGTGTAGAAAGTGCCGTCGGCGCAGCGGACGATGTAGGTGTAGTTGAGGCTATCTGCCATGGCTCGGGCTGATGGTTGCCGGCAAAGTTAAGCTTTTAAAATTCATGACCCGTTTGCAGCCCTGCGTGTGCAAATGTTTATTACTTTCGCGCTGCCTGCGAGCCCCTTGGCAGCGCGGGTCACTCAAGATGAAAACCGAATAGTCAACACAAGATTTATCAAGCAATATTATGTACAGGACACACACTTGCGGCCAACTGCGTCTGGCGGACGCCGGAGCCGAAGTAACACTCAGCGGCTGGGTGCAGCGCGTTAGAAAACTTGGCGGAATGACGTTTGTCGATCTGCGCGACCGCTACGGCATAACCCAGCTGGCATTCGATTCGGAAAACGATGCGGCACTCTGCGAGCAGGCCAATTCGCTCGGCCGCGAATATGTGATTCAGGTCGACGGCAAAGTGATTGAGCGCACCAGCAAGAACTCCAAGCTCGCCACCGGCGACATCGAAATAGCCGTCAGCCGGCTCACGGTGCTCAACTCGTCCGAAGTGCCGCCCTTCACCATCGAAGACAACACCGACGGCGGCGATGACATCCGCATGAAATACCGCTACCTCGACCTGCGCCGCAGCTGCGTCAGCCACAATCTGCTGCTGCGCCACCGCATGACGATGGAAATACGCCGCTATCTCGACTCGATGAACTTCGTCGAAATAGAGACGCCCGTGCTCATCGGTTCCACGCCCGAAGGCGCGCGCGACTTTGTGGTGCCCTCGCGCATGAACCCGGGCCAGTTCTACGCCCTGCCGCAGAGCCCGCAGATGTTCAAGCAGCTGCTGATGGTGGCCGGATTCGACCGTTACTTCCAGATAGTCAAGTGCTTCCGCGACGAAGACCTCCGCGCCGACCGTCAGCCCGAATTCACCCAGATCGACTGCGAGATGAGCTTCGTGGAGCAGCAGGACGTCATCGGTCTCTTCGAAGGCATGGCCAAGCATCTGTTCAAAACCATCCGCGGCATCGAACTCACCGAGCCCTTCATGCAGATGCCATGGAGCGACGCCATGCGCCTCTACGGCAGCGACAAGCCCGACCTGCGCTTCGGAATGCAGTTCGTCGAGCTGATGGACATCCTCAAGGGCCACGGCTTCGCAGTGTTCGACAACGCGGCCTACATCGGCGGCATCTGCGCCACCGGAGCCGCCACCTACACCCGCAAGCAGCTCGACCAGCTCACCGACTTCGTCAAGCGCCCGCAGATCGGCGCCAAGGGTCTGGTCTACGCCCGCGTCGAAGCCGACGGCAATGTCAAGTCGAGCGTCGACAAGTTCTACACCCAGGACGTCCTCCAGCAGATGAAGGCCGCCTTCGACGCCAAGCCCGGCGACCTTATCCTGATTCTCAGCGGCGACGACGTCATGAAGACTCGCAAGCAGCTCTGCGAACTCCGCCTCGAAATGGGCAGCCAGCTCGGCCTGCGCGACAAGAACAAGTTCGCCTGCCTCTGGGTGGTCGACTTCCCGCTCTTCGAGTGGAGCGACGAGGAGGGCCGCTTCATGGCCATGCACCATCCGTTCACATCGCCCAAGCCCGAAGACATCCCGCTGCTCGACACCGACATGGGCGCCGTCCGCGCCAATGCCTACGACATGGTGGTCAACGGCGTCGAAGTGGGTGGCGGCTCAATCCGTATCCACGACAAGCAGCTGCAGAACAAGATGTTCGAGCTCCTCGGATTCACCCAGCAGCGCGCCGAGGAACAGTTCGGCTTCCTGATGAACGCCTTCAAATACGGCGCGCCGCCACACGGTGGCCTCGCCTACGGCCTCGACCGCTGGGTCAGCCTCTTTGCCGGCCTCGACAGCATCCGCGACTGCATCGCATTCCCCAAGAACAATTCCGGCCGCGACGTGATGTGCGACGCGCCGGCGCCGCTCGAACCCAAGCAGCTCGACGAGCTCAACCTTGTGGTCGACATCAAGGAAAAGAAATAGTCGTAATCTTTTATCCATAAAGTTGAATCCGGGTCGCCACCCGCCGACGTTTTCGGCAGTGGCGGCCCGGATTTTTCGTTGTGGCCGGCCGTGCGCATCTTGCCGTTTTGGGGGCCAATCCGTCGGCCGGCGCAAGGCACAAAAAAAGCGTTCCCCTCTGGAAGAGCCCAAAGGGGAACGCGCTTTTATTGGTGCAGACCGTTAGCCGGATCAGATCTCCTGGCTGTAGTCTATACGGCTGAGGCGCACGTAGTTGGCGTAGCGATCCTGAGCAGCCTTCTTGGTAGCCTCGTAGAGCTCATCGGCCTTCTCGGGGAGAGCCTTGCGGAGCGAGAGGAAGCGGACCTCACCATCGAGGTACTCCTGGAACTTATCCCAATTCGGCTTCTTAGAGTCGAGCTGGAATGGGTTCTTGCCCTGCTCAGCGAGACGCGGGTCGAAGCGCCAGAGATGCCAGTAGCCGCACTCGACAGCCTTGGCCTCCTCGGCCTGGCTCTTACCCATGCCACCCTTGGCCTTGAGGCCGTGGTTGATACAGGGAGCGTAGGCGATGACGAGAGAAGGTCCGGGGTAAGCCTCAGCCTCGCGGATAGCCTTGAGGCACTGTGCGTTGTCGGCACCCATAGCAATCTGTGCTACGTAGACGTAGCCATAGGTTGCCTGCATGAGGCCGAGGTCCTTCTTCTTGATACGCTTGCCGGCAGCAGCGAACTGAGCTACGGCTGCGATAGGAGTAGCCTTGGAAGACTGGCCACCAGTGTTGGAGTAGACCTCGGTGTCGATAACGAAGACGTTGACATCCTCGCCGGAAGCAAGGACATGGTCGAGTCCGCCGTAGCCGATATCGTAGGAAGCGCCGTCGCCGCCGATGATCCACTGGCTCCTCTTGACGAGGTAGTGTGAAAGCTCGTCGAGCTGCTGGCAAACGGGGCAGCCAGCGGCAGCGGAAGCCTTGATCTCGGGGATGAGCTTCTCGGCGGCCTTCTTGCTACCCTCGGCATCGTCCTGATTCTCAATCCACTCCTTAGCGGCAGCCTTGTAGGCCTCGCTTGTCTTGTCGGATGCAATCATCTCCTCGAGCAGACGCTGGATGCGAGCCTTCATCTTCTTGTTGGCGAGGACCATACCCATGCCGAACTCGCCGAAGTCCTCGAAGAGGCTGTTTGCCCAAGCGGGACCCTGACCCTTCTCGTTCTTGGTGTAGGGGGTTGAAGGGATGGAGCCGGAGTAGATAGAGGAGCAGCCGGTAGCATTTGCCACCATCTGACGGTCGCCGAAGAGCTGAGAGATGAGCTTGACATAAGGAGTCTCGCCACAGCCGGAGCATGCGCCGCTGAACTCGAAGAGCGGAGTAGCGAACTGCGAGTTCTTGGGGTTAGCCTTAATGTCGACGAGGTTCTGCTTGCTCTTGACGTTCTTGACGCAGAAGTCCCAGTTGGCAGCCTCAGCCTTCTCGCCCTCGAAGGGAACCATAGTGAGGGCCTTATCCTTAGCCATACAAACGTCCACGCAGTTGCCGCAGCCGAGGCAGTCCATGACGCCGACCTGGATACGGAAGTGCATGCCCTTCATGGCAGCGGGAGCCTTCATTTCCCTTGTCTCGGCAGCGAAGCCAGCCTTCTCCTCGTTGTCGAGGACGAAAGGACGGATACAGCTGTGGGGGCAGACGAAAGCACACTTGTTACACTCGATACACTTGGATGCATCCCACTTCGGGACGAGAGCTGAAACGCCGCGCTTCTCGTAGGCAGCTGTGCCCTGCTCCCAAGTGCCATCCTCGATTCCCTTGTAGGCGGAAACCGGGAGGAGGTCGCCATCCTGAGCGTTGATTGGGCGGACGAGCTTAGAGATGTATTCAGGCTCGTTGCGCACGATTTCAGCGTCGTCCTCGAGGTTAGCCCAAGCGGGGTCGACAGCGAGAGTCTTGTACTCGTTGCCACGGTCTACGGCAGCATAGTTCTTGTCGACGACATCCTGGCCCTTCTTGCCGTAGCTCTTGACGATGAACTTCTTCATCTGCTCGACAGCAAGGTCGACGGGGATGACCTCGGTGATGCGGAAGAAAGCGGACTGGAGGATTGTGTTGGTCCTGTTGCCGAGGCCAATCTCCTGCGCAATCTTGGTCGCATTGATGTAGTAGACAGTGATATTGTTCTTGGCGAAGTACTTCTTTACCTTGTTGGGCAGATTGTCGGCAAGCTCCTGACCCTCCCAGATTGTGTTGAGGAGGAAGGTGCCGTTCTTCTGGAGGCCACGGGTGACGTCGTACATGTGGAGGTAAGCCTGGACATGGCAAGCGACGAAGTTAGGGGTCTTGATCTGGTAGGTAGAACGGATTGGGTTGTCGCCGAAGCGGAGGTGCGAGCAAGTGAAGCCGCCCGACTTCTTGGAGTCGTAGGAGAAGTAAGCCTGGCAGTGCTTGTTGGTGTTGTCGCCGATAATCTTGACGGAGTTCTTGTTAGCACCGACAGTGCCGTCGGCGCCAAGACCGAAGAACTTAGCCTCGAACATGCCTGCGCCACCCATGGGAATCTCCTCCTTAGCGGGGAGGCTGGTGTAGGTGACATCGTCGTTGATGCCGATGGTGAAATGATTCTTGGGCTGCGGGAGCTTGAGGTTATCGTAGACCGAAGTGATCATTGTCGGGGTGGTGTCGCAAGAGCCGAGACCGTAGCGACCGCCGACGATGACCGGTGCGTTGGGCTGGCCATAGAAAGCGTCCTTGACATCGAGGTAGAGAGGCTCGCCGTTAGCGCCAGGCTCCTTAGTGCGGTCGAGGACAGCGATAGCCTTGACAGTCTTAGGAACAGCTGCGAGGAGACGCTCGACAGAGAACGGACGGTAGAGGTGTACGGAAACCATACCGACCTTCTCGCCCTGCGCGGTGAGGTAGTCGATAGCCTCGCGAGCGGCCTCGGTGGCGGATCCCATGAGGATGATTACCCTATCGGCATCGGGAGCGCCGTAGTAAGAGAAGGGCTTGTACTCGCGGCCGGTGATTTTGCTAATCTCGGCCATGTACTTCTCGACGACAGCGGGGACGGCATCGTAGAAAGCGTTGCAGCTCTCACGGTGTGCAAAGAAAGTCTCCGGGTTCTCTGCCATACCCTTAGCCTGCGGATGCTCGGGCGAGAGGGCGCGCTCACGGAACTCCTTAATCTTCTGCCAGTCGACGAGCGGACGGAGGTCCTCCATGTCCATCTCCTCAATCTTGTGATACTCGTGAGAAGTGCGGAAACCGTCGAAGAAGTTGATGAAGGGGACGCGAGTCTCGATAGAAGCGAGGTGTGCAACGGCAGAGAGATCCATGACCTCCTGTACGGAGCCCTCGCAGAACATTGCGAAACCAGTCTGGCGGCAAGCCATGACGTCGGAGTGGTCGCCGAAGATGCAGAGCGAGTGTGTGGCGAGCGTACGAGCAGACACATGGAAGACTGAGGGAAGAAGCTCACCACCAATCTTGTACATGTTCGGGATCATCAGCAGCAGACCCTGCGAAGCCGTGAATGTCGTCGTCAGAGCACCAGCCTGGAGCGAGCCGTGGACAGCGCCGGCAGCGCCACCCTCAGACTGCATCTCCTGAACGGAAACGGTGTCGCCGAAGAGGTTCTTGCGGCCCTGGGCCGACCACTCGTCGACGTGCTCCGCCATAGGCGAAGACGGTGTGATGGGATAGATGGCCGCAACCTCGGTAAACATGTACGCGATGTGTGCGGCGGCCTGATTACCATCGCAAGTGATGAATTTTTTTTCTTTTGCCATTTTTTATAACTCTAACAATAATTAAACTTTATATTAAACTTCAAACCGACCACTTTGTTGCCGGTTCCGACGTTTTTTTTCGTTTTTTTTCGTTTTTTTTCTCTGTCAATACAGGAATCCGAACAGCCACAGCGGAATTGTCTGTCCCGATCCCGTCTCTATCATGTCTTTGGCCCAGATGGCACCCGGCGCCGCCTGCGCGCCTCCCACGGCAAAGCACTTGTCGCCGTTGACGCAGAAGTCGCCCGCCTTGCCCCGCGTGACGTTGTTCTTGTAGCCCAGCTGGTTGAAGAAGAATGTCTTGTAGAGCACGTCCTTCTCCACTCCGCCATAGTTGGTCAGATACATCAGGTTCGGGTTCTGCATATAGATGTGCGCCGGCTTCTTCATGTTGCTGTCGCCATTCTGATAGAGCAGATGAATCAGCCGTGCCTGCTTCAGGTAGACCATGTAGTTCATCACCGTGGCGCGCGACGTGTCCACCTCGCTGCTGAGCTTGCTCACGTTGGGCTGAAACGGGGCCATGCGGGCAATCAGATAAAGCAGTTTTCGCAATTTTGGCAGACATTTGTGTTCTATTTGTTGCAGATAACTTATTTCGATTTCGAGCACCAAGTTAATCGTCTTGAGCAGAGCCTCGTAGCAATCGCTTTCGTTCAGAAAGTAGGGGTAGAACCCGTGGTGCAGATAGTCGGTGAAATAGGCCAACGGCTTCACTTTCGACACTATCTGCGCGCATATCCGCTCGTGGTTCTCCAGGATTTCTTCGAGGCTGAACTTGCCGAAGTCGGTCCCCGCCTTGAGGTTGACGTATTCGCGAAACGAAAAACCTTCGAGGCTGTAGACTTTTACGCGGCCAAGCAGCTGCGGGTTCTCGTTTTTTAGCCTCATCACCGGCGAACCAGTGAAAACTATCTGCAGTTCCGGATAGTTGTCGTAGCAATAGCGCAACTCGCTTGACCATTCGGGATATTTGAACACCTGATCGAGCAGCAGCACCTTGCCTCCGGTCTTGAAAAATTCGTCGGCCAACTCGATTATCGTGTGATCCGAAAAATAAAAATTGTTAAGATCCACATAGAGGCAGTCGCGCGAATTTCCGAACGTCTGCGCATAATTGAGCAAGAATGTCGTCTTGCCAATCCCGCGCGCACCCTTGATGCCAATCAGACGGTCGTTCCAGTCGATTTCGTCCATCAGTCCGCGCCTGATCCATGGCTTGAGGTTGCTCGTCAAATCCTTGTGTATCTTCAGCAGTGTCTGCATTGCTCTTGTTTTCCTGCGCGCAAATATACTCACTTATTGTAATCTTGAAGTTGCAATTTGACTACCCAACTGCTATTTGAATTGAATAAAAATAACCCGTTTTTTGCATATTCTCACTAACACTCTGAAGATAAGCAAGGTTCAATACAATCGTTTGCACAACCCGAATCCGCCGACCCGAATATTGCCACCGCGATGTGTTGTAGAACATGTCCGAAACCGTGCGCGCGCCATAAGATATTCGAATATCTATACATATATTTACAAATGTTCAAACATTTTAATATTTCAGAGTTATGGAAGATGCTTTTTTGAAATACATGTGCCGCCGGGTCGAGAAGAAGGCAAAGCCCGACCCGCAGCAAGCCGACGGCGGCCCGGTCATCACCATCTCGCGCCAGTACGGATGCCACGGGCAGTCGATAGGCATCAAGCTAGTCGAAGCCATCAACCGGCGCAATCAGGTCAACAACCGGCACTGCGTCTGGCAGTTCATCAGCAAGGAGATTCTCTACGAGTCGGCCAAGGAACTCAACATGTCGCCCGCCGCGCTCTACGAGCTGACCACCAACGTCCGCGACGACATTTTCTCCAACCTCACCACGTTCTTCGCCGACAACTACTACACCGACAGCACGCGCCGCTGCAACACCATAGCCCGCATACTCTACTCCTATGCGCAGGCCGGCAACGTCGTCATACTCGGGCGCGCCGGCGAGTCGGTGACCAAAAACATGAAGCGCTCGCTCAGCATCAAGCTCGAAGCGCCCATCGAAATCCGAGCCCGCCGCGTCTCCGACGAAGAGAACATCTCGTTCGACGCCGCCCGCCGGATGTGCCTCGACGAGGATGCCAAGCGTCTGGCCTTCAGGCAATATTTCGAAGGCAAAAGCCCCGACGTCGACTTCTTCGACGCCGTCCTCAACCTCGGCAAGCTCACCGACGACGAAGCCATGGAAGTCATCATGATTCTGGCCGAAGCGCGCGGATTCTTCTGAAACGGCATCCGCCCATCGCTGATTCCGGAAACGCCCTGTCGCCCAACGGCTGCACGGGCGTTTCCCGTTTCCGGACCCCGACGGTCGGCAATCGAAAAATTCACAAAAACACCGCTTTGTGTTACATTTGTAAATCATTCAATCCCGACGGCAAAAATATGATAGCAAAAATGTGTAATTGAATAAAAAATGATAATTTCGCCACGGTTTTATACGGAATGATATCTTCAACAATGAGCAAGCTAAGCATACCTCAAGGCTATAGGCCCGTCCTCGATTTGCAGCAAACCGAGCTGGGCATCCAGCAAATCAAAAACTTCTTTCAGGCCAACCTTTCGGCCGAGCTCCGCCTCCGCCGCGTCACCGCACCGCTGTTCGTCCTCAAAGGCACCGGCCTCAACGACGACCTCAACGGCATCGAACGCCCCGTGTCGTTCCCCATCAAGGATCTGGGCGACCAGCGCGCCGAAGTGGTCCACTCGCTTGCCAAGTGGAAACGCATGATCCTGGCCGACTACAAGATTGAAGACGGATACGGAATCTACACCGACATGAACGCAATCCGCTCCGACGAAGAGCTCGACAACATCCACTCGCTCTACGTCGACCAGTGGGACTGGGAGCGACGCATGAACGCCGGCGAGCGCAACATCGAGTTCCTCAAAGACATAGCCTCGCGCATCTACTCCGTGATGCGCCGCACCGAATACGTGGTGAGCGAAATGTTCCCGCAGCTCAGGCCGCAGCTGCCGCCCGAAATCAAATTCGTCCACTCCGAAGAGCTCCTGCAGATGTACCCCGACAAGACGCCCAAAGAGCGCGAAGCCGAGATCACACGCCTCTATGGCGCAGTGTTCATCATGGGCATCGGCGGCCTGCTGAGTAACGGTGAGAAACACGACGGCCGCGCCCCCGACTACGACGACTGGACCACGCCCAACTCCGACGGCTACCTCGGCCTCAACGGCGACATACTTGTGTGGAATTCCATCCTCGGCCAGCCGCTCGAACTCTCGTCGATGGGCATCCGGGTCGACCGCGACGCACTCCTGCGCCAGCTCGGCATCACCGGGCAGGAGTCGCGCAGCGAACTCTACTTCCACCGCCGCCTGCTCGACGGCACGCTGCCACTCTCCATCGGCGGCGGCATAGGCCAGTCGCGTCTCTGCATGTTCTACCTCCGCAAGGCCCACATCGGCGAAATCCAGGCCAGCCTTTGGCCCGACGACATGCGAGCCCGGTGCGCCGAGAGCAACATCCCGCTCATCTGACGCGCAGCCGCCTCAAAACCATACCGGCCGGACGCTTCACGACTCATCGCGAAGCGTCCGGCTGTTTTTTTTATGCGAAGATGCCGCCAATATCATCTGTTTGTCCGGTTTGTGGGCCTATACATTCCGAAGAGAATGCAGCCTAAAATCCTGATTTTCGATTCGAAATGAACTGTTGCCGCCAGTGCGGCGGTGATGATGACGGCTTAGATGATGTATGCCAGGTCGTCGGGCAGAAAGGTGCACAGCCATTTCCCGAACATAGTAGTCCTGACTATTGTCAGTTCCTGCATCAGGTAGATGCCCAATGTGTATCGGTCGATATATGACAGCAGGCCGGCCCGGTTGCAGATTTCAATCTGCCTGATTGCAGACAGTATGAAGACGGAGCCCATCAGCCCGATAGCTATTCTCATAGTGTTGGCATACAGGTCGTTCCACATGCCGTCGTGAAAGGGCAGCAGGTAGAAGCTGCGGAAGTACATGATGTACTCGAATTTCCAGAAGCACAGCAGTGTGAGGAATGACAGTCCGCTGATAACCAGCGTTTTCTTTCGGGTCAGGATGTCGCTGTTGTTCCTCAGCCAGATGCCTGCGCAAAAGAAGACGTACATTTTGGGCATGAGCCAGATTGTCGGCAGCGGGAACGTGTATAGCAGAATGTTAAGTAGCGTCAGTACAGCGATTTGGGCAGGCGGTGAAAATATCTTGTATATGCTCCATGTTATCAGGTAACAGATGAACAGGCATTTCACATACCAGCCAAATCCCCACACGCCCTGAAAGGTATCGTGCCAGCTCGTCAGGTCGGCCGACGATGCCAATCCTCAAACCAAAGCGGGAACCAGCAGCTGGCAAATCTTTGATGCGAGAAGTTCTTTCAGCGACAGTCGCAGCGACGATTGGAAGAAGAAACCGCTGATAATCATGAACAATGGCATGTGAAAGGTGAGTACGACAATCGTCATCCGGTTGCCTTGCCATGTGGCGGGTGAGTCTTCGTTGCAGAACTGCAGACCGTGCAGGAGCACCACCAGGAATATGGTGATTGTCTTGGTCAGATCCATGTAGGCAAGTCGTTCGTTTCCAGAGACTGTGCTCGCTTCTTCAGTTTTTATTTCCGTTTTTCTGTCAGATTGTTTTTTGTCGGTGCAGGCAAATGTATCTGACGAAAGCAAAGATGCCAAAACATTGGAGGCTGAAAATCAGGTTACCGGACACAATTTTCGGTTTGTCCGCGTCATGTGTTCTGGCGCACCGACGGATTTTTTCAAACTGCGGCGGGTTTTGTAATCCGTTACGAATGGACGACAATTTGCGCCTTGCGAGCGAAAAATCACGACCCGTTTTTTGCTGTTGCGGGCTCGGAGTCGTTAGCTTTCGGAACAGAAACAAAAGAAACCGTTAAATCATCAATATTATGAGCAAAGTCAAGTTTCTCCCTTTTGTGGGGAGTGGATACAAGTCGAGCGGGTTTGGGGGCAGGCGGGTGCTTGCTTTGGGCGAGTCGCACTACTGCGCCAATGCTTCGGAGGCCACGCCGGACATTACGCGGAGGGTGATTGAGGATCTGTGTGACCCAAAGTCGGAGCACGAGGCCTACAAGAACACTTTCACCAAGTTTGCGCAGGCGCTGCTGGGGCGCAACGGGCTGACCGCCAGCGATAAGGGGCGGCTGTGGGACAGCATTGCCTTCTACAATTTCGTGCAGATGCCGATGACGGGAGCGCGCGTTGCGCCCACGGCCGCCGATTTTGCGGGCTCGGCCGATGCCTTTTTCGAGGTTCTGGAGACGCTGCGGCCCGACGTGGTGATTGCGTGGGGAAACCGTCTTTACGAGAATCTGCCGGACAGTGGACGGCAGGGCGCGCCGGTGGTGGCGCCTGACGGACGTCAGGTTG
>CALYZD010000079.1 GCA_945607565.1 uncultured Bacteroidales bacterium
GGGCATTCCTTTTCGAATATCCTGACAAGTTCGGGCACGTTGGCGCGGCCGCCCGTGTGCGGCGCTTCGATGAAGTTGCCGTCGGCAAAGGCGTTGGTGCTGCGCAGGTGGATGAAGTGCGTGCGCGAGGCGAAGCGGCGGGCCAGTGCGGGCACGTCGTTGTGCAGGCCGGCGCTGAGCGACCCGGCGCAGAAGGTCAGGCCGTTGTGCGGATTGTCGACGGCCTTGAGGAACCATTCGATGTCCTCGCCGCTGGTCACTATGCGGGGCAGGCCCAGCATCTGGTAGGGCGGGTCGTCGGGGTGGACGCACATGTTGATGTTCCACTTGTCGCACACGGGCATTATCCGTTCGAGGAAATATTTCATGTTGGCACGCAGCGCGTCGCGGTCGATGCCGTCGTAGAGCGCCAGCAGCTTGCGGAACTTGCTGACGGGGTCCGAGTCGGCTTCCGAGATGTTGCCGTTGACGAATCCCTGCGTCTTGACTATGATGGTGTCGACCAGGTCGTCCTTTTCGGCCTGGGTGACGGTCTTTTCGAACTCGTCGACGCGGGCTATCTCGTCGGCCGTGTAGTCGGCTTCGGCATTGGTGCGTCTGAGAATCCTGAGGTCGAAATAGGCGAAGTGGATGCGGTCGAAATAGAGCGACGATGTGCCGTCGGGCCACCTGTGGTAGAGGTCGGTGCGTATCCAGTCGATGACGGGCATGAAGTTGTAGCACACGGTGGTGATGCCGGCTCGGCCCAGGTTTTCGAGGCTTTGGCAGTAGCGTTCAATCAGTCCGTCGCGCTCGGGGCCGGCATATTTGATGGCCTCGCACACCGGCAGGCTCTCGACCACCGACCACCGCAGGCCGGCCTTTTCGATGTATGCCTTCAGGTCTTCGATGGCTTCGAGTGTCCAGACTTCGCCGTTGGGCACTTCGTGGAGTGCGGTCACTATGCCTTCGACGCCTATCTGGCGCAGCATGTCGAGGGTGATTTTGTCTTTCTTGCCAAACCATCGCCAAGTTTTTTCCATATTCGTTTCTGTTTAGTTAATGGGTTCAACATCAGTCATCGGGCTCTCTCGTGTGTGCCCGTATGTGCGGACCAAAGTTAGGCGTTGCGGGCGTTGTTCGCTTGTAAATATGTATCACCGAATGTCTGTGCCGTTACCAACGGCGTTTTTTTTTCGCGATGGCGGCGTTGCGGCGCGCGTCTTAGCGGACGCGGTTGGAGCGGCGCTTGTCGCCGGCGTGGCTGGCTATGCTGCCGTCGAGAAGGCCGTTGTAGAGCCGGGTGTCGGCAAGCGTGGCGCGTGCCTGTGCCAGGTCGGGGTCGGTGCCGAGGCTGCCTTCGATGGCTCCGCGCTGGTAGTAGTAGATGTTGAGAATCTCAATGCGGAGCATCTCCTTTATTTCGTCGGCGAACATGTCCATGTCTTTGGCCACGTCGAGTTTCAGGAGCGAGTCGAGCTGCTCGAACTGCTCGTGGGCCGCGTCGTAGTAGCCTTCTTTCCGGGCCACGCTCTTGAGGCGTTCGAACGATTCGCTGGTGGCGCTGGTGTATCTGAAGTCGGCCTGCCGCTGCACGAAGGCCTTGAAGCCGGCCAGGTCGGCGTCGGTCAGGGCAAAGTCGGCGGGCGAGGCTATGGCGGGGCGTGCCGATGCGTATTCCACGGCATATCTGAACATCATGTCGCCTGCGGCCAGTGCCGAGGTGATGTTGCCATACTGGCGCGGCGTCACGTAGATGTCGGGCGATATGCCGCCGCCGTCGTAGACCGTGCGGCCGCCCTTGGTCTTGTATTCGGATATGAGCGAGTCGGGCACGTAGCCCACGGCTCCGTTCTCGTCGCGGTGCGAATAGTCGAGCGCCTGGATGCATCGGCCCGACGGGATGTAGTATTTGGCCGTGGTCATCTTGAGCCGGCTGTTGTAGGCCAGGCTGCGCGTCTGCTGCACCAGCCCCTTGCCGAACGAGCGTTCGCCGATGATGACGGCGCGGTCGAGGTCCTGCAGCGTGCCGGCCACTATCTCGCTCGACGAGGCCGAGCCGCGGTTGATGATGACGGCCATGGGCATCACTGTGTCGATGGGCTGCGCCGTGGCCTTGTAGCGCTTGTCCCACTGCTTGATGCGGCCGCGGGTGCTCAGTATTTCCGAGCCGCGCGGCACAAAGAGGTTCACTATCCTGACGGCGTCGTCGAGCAGGCCGCCGGGGTTGTGGCGCAGGTCGAGTATTATTCTGGTGGCGTGGCGGTTGTCGCGCAGGTCCACAAAGGCCTTCTCCACCTCTTCGGCGCAGTTCTGCGTGAAGTTGTCGAGCATTATCAGGCCCGTCTCGTCGTCGAGCATTCCGTAGAACGACACGGGGTTGATCTGAATGGTCTGACGCGTCAGCATCTTGTCGATAGGCTTTTTCGAGCCCTGCCGCGTCAGCTGCACCGTCAGCTGGGTGCCCACGGTGCCTCGCAGCCGGTTGCTGATGTATTCGGTGCTCTTGCCGACGATGCTTTCGCCGTCGATGCTGACGAGGCGGTCGCCCGGGCGGATGCCGGACTTGTCGGCCGGGAAGCCCTGGTAGAGCTCGCGGGCGATGCAGGTGGCGCTGTCGGTCTGCGTGATGACGAGGCCGATGCCGCCATATTCGCCCGTAATCATCTGCTCCAGCGCGTCGATGTCCTCTTCGGGCACAAAGACGGTGTAGGGGTCGAGCGAGCGGAGCATGTTGTCGATGCCGGACTTGATCAGCTTTTCGGGCTCGGTCTCGTTGACGTAGTATGTGTTGAGTTCGCGAAAGACGGAGTAGAACGTGTCGAGGCTCTTGACTATCTCGAAGTTGTGCTTGTCCTCGTTGAAGCTGTATAGGCCTGCGGCGACGGCGGCCACTGCTGCGCCCGTCCCGATCCACCTGATGCTGCGTTTGATTGTCTGGTTCATGCTTTGTTCTGAAGGTATCTGATGAAACTGCAAAAGCGGCTGCCAAGTTAAGCAATTTTGAGACGCCGCCGTACACAAAATGCAGCCTATGTTGCGTCGGCGTGCGGAGCCCGCAGGCATATCCTGACGGTGGTGCCCACGCCGGGTTCGCTCGACTGCACGAATATCCGGCCCTTGTGATACTGGCGGATGATGCGGTGCGCCAGCGTCAGGCCCAGGCCCCAGCCGCGCCTCTTGGTGGTGAATCCGGCGTCGAACACGCGGCGGGCCATGCTGTGCTTCATGCCCCGGCCGTTGTCGCTGATGTCGATGGTGACCCACCCGTGCTGCGCGGCCGACAGGTGGACGCCGATCAGGCCGTCGGTGTCGCTGTCGATGGCGTCGACGGCGTTCTTGCACACGTTCTCTATCACCCAGCCTATCAGTTCGGCATTGTGGCTCACCGTCATGTGGCGGGCGTCGGGGTCGATGCTCAGGGCGATGTGCACGTGGCGCGACACTCTCATCTTCAGGTAGTCGACCGTGCGGCACAGGGTGTCGTCGATGGGGGCGGGCGTCAGTTCGGGCTTGGAGCCTATCTTCGAGAAGCGGTCGGCTATCGACCTGAGGCGGCCCACGTCGTGCTCCATCTCGTCGGCCACCATCGTGGTGCTGACGCCGCCCGAGCGCAGCAGGTCGGTCCAGCCCATCAGGGCCGAGATGGGCGTGCCCAGCTGGTGGGCCGTCTCCTTGGCCAGGCCTATCCACACTTTCTCCTGCTCGCTGCGCCGCGCACGGCTGAACACGACGTAGGCGAACAGCAGGAACAGCGCCGCCGGCATCAGCTGCACCAGCGGCGAGTAGCGCAGCCGCCTGACGATGTGCGAGTCGGAATAGTAGAGGTGCTGCATGGTCCCGTTGCCCAGGTCGATGTCTATCTTGCGGCCCTCGGCCTTCATGGCGGCAAAGACGCCGGGCAGAGCCTTGGCTATGGCCGCGCTGTCGGTGGCCGACTCCACTATGTTGCGGCTCATCAGGATGCTGTCGGCGCTGTCGGTCAGCACCACCGGAATGGTGTTGTTCTGCTGGATGATGTCGAGCAGCACCTCCATCGTGGCCGACTCGTCGGCTGACGGCGAGCTGAGCACGGCCGTGGCCTTGGCCCACAGCTCCATGCGGTGCGCCTCTTCGCTCTTGAGCACTGTCACTATGTTGTAGGTGTAGATCACGGCCATGGCGCAGACGGCGGCCGCCAGCGCGGTCAGGACTATCTGGTTGATGTGTTTCTTCATGCTGATGTTCTATTTTGGTTGACGATATAAAAAGCTGACAGACTCATGCGGCGCCGCCCGGTCGGCCCGCAGGCGGGCACATAATGGATGCGGCATCGCACAATTCGAGCTAAAATTAATAGCTTTGCGTCATTAATTTATAAAACAATAGCATAATGAAACAGTTCCTATTAACCTTTCTGGCCGTGGTGGCCGCTTTCGTGGCGGTCTACATCCTCGGCTTCGTCTGCATTGTGGGTCTCTTGGCCATGCTCGGCTCTGGCTCCGAATCGCCCAAGGTCAAGCCCAACACGGTCTTGTTCTTCGACATCAGCAAGAACGTGGTCGAGCGTTCCGACAGCGACCCGATGTCGTCGATGATGCGCAAGTTCAACGGCGATGAAGAAAGCATCGGCCTCGACGAGATTGTTGACAAGATAGCCTCGGCCGCCGACGACGACAACATCGTGGGCATCGCCCTCGAAGGCGGCGACATCGGCGCCTCGCCCGCCGCGCTCGAGCAGATACGCACGTCGCTCCTCGACTTCAAGGAGAGCGGCAAGTTCATCTACAGCTACGCCAACGACTACAGCCAGCGCGGCTACTACCTTGCCACGGTGGCCGACAAGATAATGCTGACCCCCGAAGGCATGGCCGAAATATCGGGCGTCACCTTCCAGACCATGTTCTACGCCGAACTGCTCAAGAAGCTCGGCATCGAGGCGCAGGTCATCCGCCACGGCAAATTCAAGTCGGCAGTGGAGCCCGCCATCCTCAACGAGATGAGCGAAGCCTCGCGCCTGCAGATGCAGACTCTGGCCAACACCATCTGGGGCCGGATGACGGCCGACATAGCCGAGGCGCGCGGCATCGGCACCGACCAGATCAACCTGACGGCCGACAGCCTCTTCTCGGTCGACTCGCGCCGCATGGTGGCCGAGGGCTACATCGACAGCCTCATCTACCGTGACCAGTACCTGTCGTTCATCAAGCAGACCGTAGGCATCGACGAGGCCGACGACATCGAGTCCGTCAGTCTGGCCCTATACACCTGCCCCGGCTCCGACGACGACATCGCCTACTCCGACAACAGCATAGCCCTCATCTACGCCGACGGCCAGATCTATGACGGCCACAGCGACGACACCGACGACATCTACGGCGACGACCTTGCCCGCACCATCCGCGAGGCACGGCGCGACACCACCGTCAAGGCCATAGTGCTGCGCGTCAACTCGCCGGGCGGCTCGGCGCTGGCCTCGGACGTCATCTGGCGCGAGGTCAAGCTGGCACGCGAGGCCAAGCCCGTAGTGGTGTCGATGGGCACCTATGCGGCCTCGGGCGGATACTACATATCGTGCGCCGCCGACACCATCGTGGCCGAAGCCACCACACTGACCGGCTCCATCGGCGTCTTCGGCCTCTTCTACACCGCCAAGGGCCTGACCGAAAAGATAGGCATCAACATCGACGGCGTCAAGACCAACGCCTGCGCCGACTTCGGCCGCATCAACCGCCCGCTGACCGCCTATGAGCGCGCACTGCTCCAGAAGCACGTCGAAAGCACCTACGCCACCTTCATAAGCCGCTGCGCCGAGGGCCGCAAGATGACCACCGCGCAGATAGACTCGATAGGCCAGGGTCGCGTGTGGGCCGGTGCCGACGCCCTCAGGCTGGGCCTTGTCGACCGCATCGGCCACCTCGACGACGCCATCGACATTGCCGCCCGCATGGCTGACCTCGGCGACGACTACGACATCGAAATCCTGCCCGAAGCCGAAGACTCGTTCTCCAAACTGATGCGACAGCTCGGAGGCAACGCACGCCTCAGCATAGCAAGGCATCTGCTCGGCGCCGACTACGACCTGGTGGGCAAAGCCAACGCCGCCCGCAAGCTCGGCAACGGCGTGCAGGCCCGCATGGAATACGACATCGTGATGCAATAACCGCATCCCGCATTTTTCGCAACAAAGCGATGTGCCTCCGACCCAAGGAGGCACATCGCTTTGTCTTTTTGCAAAAATCCTGTCAACGACAATGTCGTCAGAAAAAACACAGACTGCTCTTGATAACGCCCGACAACAAAAGTTGTCATAAGTTGTCCCGCGTTGTCTGAAAAAAACACACCGACAACGCCCCAACTCCGACATTGTTGTCAATCAGAAAAGGGGAAGGACAGCCTGGCGGTCGTGCCTTGCTGTTCTTCCCCTTGTTTGTCTTTGTGGCTTTGCCTGCGTCAGCGTGCTCCGACGCGTATCTTCGCGCTCCTGCGCTCTTCGCCGGCCGTCACTTCGACCACATACACGCCGCTGGCGTCGCCAAGGCCTATCGTGGTGCTGACGTTGTCGATGGAGCGGCTGATGACCGCGCGGCCGGTCATGTCGTGGATCACGGCCGTCGGGTTGCGTTCGAGCAGGCTCTCCGACACGCTTATCGACACATGGCCCAGCGAGCTGCTGATGCTGATGCTGCCGTCGGCGTCATCGGCGTCGGCAATGGAGGTGGCGCCCTGCTCGCTCTCGTCCTGCTGGCTGCCCACGTAGCGGAGCACAATGGCGAAGCGGCTGTCGCTGCCGGTGCCGGCTTTCATGTCGAACTCATATTGCGGCTGGTCGCGCAGCGAAATCATCTCGCCCGTCTCGCCGTCGAGCAGATAGACATCGGTGGCCGCGTCGAACAGCTCGATGTTGCTTGCCGTGATGACGGCCTGCGACGATTTTTTCGATACCGACACGCCCAGCGGAATCACCTGCTCGTCCATCACCGACGTTTCGGGATAGAGGCCGATGGCGTTGGACGTCTTGTCCTTGATGGTGTATATCTGGTTGTAGGATGTCGACTCGCTGCGCTTGCCGGCGTCGCTGCCGTTGGTGCCGAGCGTGCCGCCCGTGCGGAAGACCATGGCCGTCTCGTCGGTGTTGGCCTCGGCGCTCGATATGCAGAGGCGCAGCACGTCGGCGGGCGCGCTGCCGGCGCTCTTGAGCCTGGTGCCGCTGGTGTGCGACGGTTTGGAGCCGTCGATTGTGAAGACGTCCGAGTTGTCGACCACCTTGATGTAGAACGCCTGGCCGGGCGCAAGGCTGACATCGTCAAGGCCCGTGCTCTGGCCGTTGTCGGTCAGCGGCATGTTGACGCCCACTTTCAGATCGTAGTTGAAGGTGGCGAAGAAGTAGCCGCCCGAGTTCTTGCTTCTGAACCAGATGACCGGCGACACGTGCTCGCCATAGCTGAACACGTCGTTGCTGAGCGAGAGCGTGAACGGGAACGGGTTTTCGAGCAGATACCAGCCGAAGTGCTTGTCGGTAAACGGCTTCACGTCTATCGAAACCTTGCCGGGGTTGAGCAGATAGCCCTTTTCGGTGATGGTGCGGGTGCTCTCTTTGACGCCGGTTCCGGGGTTGGCCACAAGGCCTACCGTGCCGCCGATGCCTATGCCGCCGGCGTTGTACAGGAACGTTTCGTTGGAATCGTACTTGAACGCGTCAGCATCGTGGCTGTAGTACGACAGGCAGTCGCCGCCCGAGCCGTTTACGTTGTAGAATCCCTTCACTTGTGAGCTGGCGCCGGCTGAGCTTCTGTCGGCCGATGCCGAGGTCAGGCCGCCCACATACCACAGCCGTGCCGTGGCAAAGGTGCGGTTGACGGTCACCTGCGGCGTGGACGTGCCCTTGTTGATGAACGACGCCATGCCGTCGGAATGGTAGTTGATGACGAACTCGCCGTTGCCCTTTATCTCGCCGAACAGCGTCATCTGGCCGCCGTCGAGCGTCAGGGTGGCGCCGCTGCCTATCTCCACATCGTTGACCAGCGCCACTTCGCTACCGGCAATCACAGGCATGCGGGTGGCCGTGCCGCTGATGGTCACGTCCGAGCCGCCGCCGGGCACGGTGCGGTTGGCCCAGTTGCCGGCTGCAAACCAGTCGCTGCTTTCGGCGCCGGTCCACAAGTAGGCCAGCTCGATGGTGGCGGCCGCAAAGGTCAGGTGCGTGCCTTGGCAGACTATGGGCGAATTGCTCCGCACGCTGCCGCTGGTCGGGTTGGTCGACAGGCTGCTCCGGTCTATGTCGTTGGGCTCCCAGCTGCCCGACGCGTTGCCGTCCATGTTGACGAACGACGCTATTTTCAGATTGTCGTTGATGGTGATGGCGCTGAAGGCGTCCCAGCGCAGCGTGACGCGCGCCTGCGAAGCGTTGCTGCTGTTCACCACCCAATATTCGTTCTTGCTGATGCTGTTGATGCCGTTGAGGCTGCCGGAGTTGAGCGGCGCGGCGTCGTGGTAGCTCACCTCAAAGGCGTCGGCTGCCTGCGAACTGAGCACTATGGCGCCATAGCGGCTGCCGTCGCCCACGGGGAAGGTCGTCGCCTCGTTCGAGTACATCTTCTTCACGATGGTGCCGTCCACGTAGCTGCTTTCCGAGCCGCCTTGCAGGGCACTGAGCGAGGCGTTGCTGATGGTCAGCTTGTTGCCGCCGGTGCTCACTATGCCGTCGGTCAGCGTCAGCGAGCTGCTCAGCGTCAGGTTGCGGGCTATGCTGATGCCGCTTGCGTTGTTGACCACCAGTGGCGCGCCCATCTCAAAGCCGTCGGGAGCCGTCAGCGTCTGGCGGGCGGTGCCGTTCAGGTTCACGCTGCCGGTGCCGCTTATCTTGCCGTTGCCCTCCACCGTCATGTCGCTGTTGACGCGGATGCCGGAGCTGACCGTCAGCTGTGCGTCGCCCTTCACGGTCAGCGTGCCGTAGATGTCCATCTCGCCGCTGCGCGTGATGGTGCGCGTGCCCGAGCCGCTGAAGATGACGTTGTTGACGTGCGGCAGTTGCGACATGACGTTGTAGCTGCCGCTGCCGCCGAATTCCACCGTGCCGCCGCCGTTCTCGAAGAACGAGTATTGCGACGTGCTGGGCATGGCGCCGCTCTCGACGTAGAGCTTGCCTTGGCCCATCAGGTTGCAGAAGTTGTGGTTCTTGGTGGTGCCGAGGTCGAGCACGCCGTCGTTCATTATGGTCATGCGCGTCAGGCGGATTTCATTCGCGGTCACCTTGATGTTGTGCTGCACAAAGAAGATGCAGCCGCGCATCTCGTCTTTCGTCAGGCTGAGGGCATCGCCCGTGGCGCCGTTCTCGGTGTCGTATGTTTTCCAGACGTCGGCGCCAATGGCCTCTCCGTCGGCCATACTGATGTAGGCCTTGATGTCCGGGAAGTTGCAGCCGGCCGTGTAGTCGCCGCCAATTTGCGCGTCGCCGGCGTTGCTGAAGTCGAAGCCGACTGTCATGCGGTCGCCGTTGACCGTGATGCCATCGCCCACAAACTGCCTCCATTTGGTCTCGGTGTTGAGCAGAACCGACGCGCCGTAAGTGTCTTCGTTCTCTTCGTAGTCCTTGGCATCCGCCAGCACGTCTTCGAGGCTGATGGTGCCGTTCATGCCGCTGACGCCTTGCGAGGTCACCGTCCAGTAGAACTGGAGCGCGGCCACGTCCTCGCCAAGGCTGGCGTGCCTTTCGTTCGACGGGGCAATGGTGATGTGCGCCTCCTCGGCCGACGTGTGCGACGTGACGCTGATGAAGGCCGGCGTGTATTTCTGGTCGCAGCCCATGGGCAGCACTGCGCTGAAGGCGCCTGCGGGCAGATGCTTGCGGATGCCTCGGTCGGTCTGCGACTGGTTGGTCACTATCATGCGGTCGGTGCCGAAGCTGTCGGTGCCGCCCGCGTCGTCCACAATGGCGGCCTCGGCTGTCAGTTCGAGCAGGTTGCCGCCTATGTTGAGGTTGCCGCTGCTCAGCTTCAGCTGCTTGCCGATGCCGATGGGCAGCGACTGCGTGGTTGTGCTCTCCACGCCGTTATGGTTGTTGACGGTCAGATAGTTGACCGTGCCTTCGCAGAACAGCGTCTGTGCCGCGTCCGTCTTGCAGAGCGTCAGTTCGCCGCTGCCGGCCACGGCCGTCTTGGCCTCAATGCTGACGTCGCCCAGAGCCTGCCATGCGCCGCCGAGCGTCAGTGTGCCGAGGCCCACGCGCAGTGTGCCCCCGACGGTGGCTGCCGTGGCGGTGGCGTTGCCCTGGCCGGTCTTGTCGACGTTGCCGAAGGTCAGCCCGTTGGTGCCCGTGGCGCTGATGCTTTGGGCGGCGGACGCAGTCAGATAGGTGGTGTTGCCCTTGGCGTCGTAGAGGCCGGAGCCGCGCTGCTCCATGTCCGCATCCAGCGTCAGGTCAAAGACTTCGCCGCCCTGGTTGCTTGCCACAAAGTCGGCCGCCACGGTCAGTTTGCCCTTAAGCGTCAGGGCCGACTCCATGTGCGCCGCGCTCAGCACCTCGACGGCCATCAGCGGCTGTGTGCTGTATATGCCGGCCGACTGTCCGCCTTGCCCGTGGCAGATGGCTATGGTGCTGCCGCTGCGCAGGTCGGTGACGTCGGGCGCAAAGCGGACGGTGGGCATAGTGGCGGGCTCATTGCTAAGCCCGGCAATGCTGATGCGCGTCTGCTGCTCTTGGGTGAACGAGCCGCCGCGTATGTCGAGCACGGCCTTGCCGGCCACGCCGAGGCTGCCCTTAAGCTCGATGGTCGATGTGGCCGATGTCTGGCTGAACTTGAGCGAGCCGTCCTTGTCGAACGGCATGATGCTCTGTGCCGTCAGCGTCGAGTGCGTGCCGACGTTGAGCGTCGACGAGGTCGAGGCCGTGTAGCCGATGCCGCTGCCGACCGTCACCGTCGAGTTGTCGTCCTGCGAGCCGCCAGTGAGCGTCAGCGTGCCGTCGAGCCAGAGGCCTGCACCGCTCGCGTCGCCGGTCTTGGTCATGGCCACCGTGCCGCCCTTGTCGACTATCAGGCTGGTGGCGGACGGAATCTTGAAGTAGTTCAGCGTGTTCCACTGATTGTTATTCCACTGATCGTATTTCGACACCACTTCGATGTCCATGTCTTTGTGCGCCATGTGCGCCACGCCCTTTATCAGTTCGAGCCATATTTCCTTGCCGCCGTCATTGTTCTGCAGAGGCAGGCCGAAAGTGACCTCGGTTGTTGCCAGGTCTTTGTTGACCACAATGTGGTCGAACTTGTTGCTTGCCGCATCCTCGGCCGTGCCGTTCATGGTGGCCTCGGCCGAGCCCACAAAGTAGAAATCGCCGGTGCTCGCCAACGTTCCGTTCTGCGTCAGGTTGCCATAGAGATAGAAGTTTGCTCCGTTTTGGAAAGAGCCGTTGTTCTCGATGCTGCCATAGCAGGTGTAGGTGGCGTCGCCGTTGCTCGACACATACGCACAACCGCCGTCGATGCTGATGTTCCCTTTTATGGTCGATGTGCCATTCCAACCCACATTGTTATCTAAAGTGATGCTGCCGCCGTTGGCCGCCACGGTCAGATTTCCATTGACGGTGAAAGTCAGCGGAACATTGTTGCTGGTCAGCACTTTTGCACCGCTGACGCCCTCTTTCGGCCTGACTATCAGATTAGGATAGACATTGAGCAATGCCGGAACAACAAACGCTCCGCTCTGCACCTCGTAAATCCATGTGGCTTTGGTGCTTTGGCAGAACGGCTTATGGTCGCCTTGCAGGTAGTTGGATTTGTCCAAGCCACTGATCCAGCGGCCGTCACCCCAGCCTCCATCAACCTTGTAAATCAGTGTTCCGTCGCCGGTTATGATGCCGTCTTGTTGCAGTGGGTCGCCTTTGCCGCCGGACATGCTGACAATCTTGGCTCTCGCATCCGCTTCCACCACCACGGTACCGCCTTCCATTATTTCCAGGCCGGCGGCTTGCAGATTCCGGGTCTGGCTATTACCTTTTTTGTCGTATACGATATTATATGGTCTGATGGTCACGGTGTGGCCGTCGCGGACTATCAGCTCGGACGCGCCTCTGATTTCCAAGCCGCTTTTTCTCTGTGCGTTGGGGTCGTCGGGGTCATTCACCCAGATGTTTTCGTACCAATTGCCGCTCGCTGCGCTGTAGAACGCATCTGTGTTTCCGAGCGCCTGATTGGAAGCGGCTGTGTAGTCGCCGTCGAAAGTGCCGTCCTTTATGTTTGTGAACGTTATGGTGCCGCCATTGGTTGTGGTGCCGCTGCTTTTCCACTCTTTGAAGGCGCGGTGCTGGCCCCAAAGCGTGTTCTGGCCATTGCCGTTGCCTTTGGTGCCGAGGCCGGGCGCGTTGAATTTCAGCGTCATGCCGTTGGCCTCATACGTGCCGGCAAAATACACTTGCCAATAGCCGTCGTAGACATTCTCCTTTTGTCCTTCAATGGTCAGCGGGTGCTGGTCGGCCGACACCGACACGGTCAGCAGGCCGCTGACGTTGCTGCTTTTGCTGGTGGCGGTGCAGGCGTAGCTCTCGGTCTTGCCGCTGACGCCCAGCGGGAATATGGTTGTGCCGTTGGCCGCGAGCGGCAGTGTCAGTCCGCCGGCCGAATACGAGCCGTCGGTCATCACCAGCGGCAGTCTTTTGTAGACGCAGCCGTCGGTGAGCGTCAGGTTGTGGTCGCCGATGCTCACGGTGTTCCTGGCGGTGCTGTTCAGCTTTTTGGCTCTGATGTCGCTCAGCAGGGTCAGGGTCTGGTCGGCCGTGTTCATGCAGAGCACGGCATTGTCGAGGCCGCCCTCGTTGCCGCGTGCCGAACTGATGCTTTGCGACGAGCCTCTCAGCACAATGTTGCCGCCCAGTTCGCCATTGGTCACCGTCAGGTTGCCGGCAATGTTCAGGCTGTAGCCGTCGGCCACCGTCACAGTGGTTTCGGCCGCGTCCTTGCTGATGGTGCAGTTGGCAAACCGGCATCGTCCCGACTGGTCGGTGATGGTGGCTGCGGCGCTGCCGTCGAGGATGATGTCGCCGCTGGCATCCAGCGTACTGCCGCTTTCCACATAGAGGTTCCGCCCCAAGTAGAGCGTCGATGTCGATGGAATGGCCAATGTGGACGTTCCAAGGCAGCTGAGGTCATTCTGAACTACAAAGTCGAA
>CALYZD010000080.1 GCA_945607565.1 uncultured Bacteroidales bacterium
GGTAAAAGGCCGAAGATTTGATGTCGAAATCCCAATTGATGTTACAATCATCGGCTTGATTTGTCTTTGTCCGCACATTGCGCCGTCATTCAGAAACCTACGGATAGTCTGAGCGTAGAACAAGAGCGCGCGTGATGCGCAGGGAAAGGATTTGTGTAATTTAAAAAAACGAAAAACAAGAGATGATTAATTTTCAACGACACGCAATCTCGATCATCGGATGCTCACTTCTGTCGGTCGCAGCCGGCGCGCAGCCCGAGGGGCTGAAGGCGGTGGATCTGGGCCTAACCAGCGGCACCCTTTGGGCATCGTGCAACGTGGGCGGAGAAAGTCCGGAGGATTATGGCGACTATTATGCGTGGGGCGAGACGGAGTCGAAAGAGGTGTATGGCTGGGATACATATTTCGACACGGAAAACGGCGGCCACGACTTCCTGAAATACGACGCCAAGCCCGGACGCAAAAAGCTGATTCAGGGCGACGACGTGGCCACGGCCGTCTGGGGCACCAAATGGTGCATGCCGACCGGCGCGCAGTGGAAGGAACTCTACGAAGAATGCCGCTGGACCTGGACGTCGGACTACAACGGCAGCATGGTCAGCGGCTATGTGGTGTCGTCGAAGGCATCGGGCAACAAAAACTCCATTTTCTTCCCGGCCGGCGGCCATCGCAACGGCATCGGGCTGATTTTCATATGCTCCTGCGGCCTGTACTGGTCGTCGGAACTGAACCCTTCATACCCGGGACGCGCCCAGAGCGTGGTGATGCGCGAGAGCTTTGTGTCGCGCAACACGTCGAGCATGCGTTACTTTGGACTGTCGGTGCGGCCGGTGGTGCGGACAAAGTAGCCGCAATTGACTATCTTAGCGGCAAAAAACATGATGCGTCGCATATTGCTATGGCCTTTGTCGCTGATCTATCTTGCTGTCACACTTGTGCGTAATTGGCTCTACGACTGCGGACTGATTCGTGTCCGCCGGTTCGGGCGGCCGGTGATCTGCGTGGGCAACATCACCGTGGGCGGCACGGGCAAAACTCCCTTTATCGACTTTGTGGCCAGCCTCTTGCACGACCACCGGCCGGCGCTTGTCAGTCGCGGATACCGCCGGAAGAGCAAGGGCCTGCAGGTGGCGTCGGCCTCGTCGACGGCGGCCGACATTGGCGACGAGCCGATGCAGATGCATCTGCGGCATCCCTCGATGCCCGTGGCCGTCAGTGCCGACCGTGCCGAGGCCATCGACTATCTGCTGGCCAACACCGACGCCGGCGTGGTGCTGATGGACGACGGCTTTCAGCATCGGCGAGTGGCGGCCGGCCTCAACGTGCTGGTGATGGACTATGCCCGCCCCTTGTGGCGCGACATGGTCTTCCCGGCCGGCAATCTGCGCGAAGGCATCGGCGGACGGCATCGGGCGTCGGTCTGGATTGTCAACAAGTGCCCGGTCGCAATGACGGACGAGGAGCGCAGGTCGATAGTCATGCGGCTCAAGCCAAGGGGCGGCGAACGGCTGTTTTTCAGCGCGATAGAGTATGGCGACCTTGTGCCGATGGATGCCGGGTCGGCCAGCGTCAGGCCGCAGTCGGTGCTGGCCGTGGCGGGCATAGGCCGTCCGCAGCCGTTCTTCGACGAGGTGCGCCGGCGGTTTGCACACGTCGAGACGCTCGCCTTTGCCGATCATCACAACTACACCGGGCGCGACATCGCCCTCATCGGCCAGAGGCTGGACTCTCTGCCCGCCGGGCCCGCAGCGCTTGTGGTCACCGAAAAGGATGCCATGCGGCTGCGCGGCGTGCATGATTTTGACGGAAAATCGTTTTATTTGCCAATCAGACTGAAGATACTCTTCGACGAAGAGCGTGAACTTGAACAAATAATTACAGACTATGTTACAGAAAATAAATGAAGCTGCCGACTATCTGAAACGGCAGTTTGCCGCCCAACCTAAGGCCGGCATCATTCTCGGAACCGGACTTGGCGGTCTGGTGGATGAAATTGACATCCGCAAATCGATTGACTATAAGGATATTCCGCACTTTCCGCTCTCGACGGTCGAGGGGCATTCGGGGCGGATGATTCTCGGCACCATAGGCGGCGTCGAGATCATGGCCATGCAGGGGCGGTTCCACTACTACGAGGGCTACACCATGCAGCAGGTCACGTTTCCGGTCCGAGTCATGAAGCGGTGCGGCATCGACACGCTGTTCGTGTCCAACGCCAGCGGCGGCCTCAACCCCGACTTCCGTGTGGGCGACATCATGGTCATCACCGACCACATCAACATGTTCGGCACCAATCCGCTCATCGGGCCCAACCTCAAGGAATTCGGCCCGCGCTTTCCGGATATGAGCGAGGTGTATAGCAAGCGGCTGATAGGCCGTGCGTTCGAGATTGCCGCGTCCGAAGGCATCAGCCTCAAGAGCGGCTGCTATGTGGGCACCACCGGCCCCACGTTCGAGACGCCGTCGGAATACAAGATGTTCCGGGTGCTGGGGGGCGATGCCGTGGGCATGTCGACCGTGCCCGAGGTGATTGTGGCGCATCACAGCGGCATGGAAGTGTTCGGCATTTCGATAATCACCGATTCGGGCGTGCCGGGCGAGATTGTGGAGGTGAGCCACGAGGAGGTGCAGAAGGTGGCCGCCGCCGCCGAGCCTCTGATGACCCGCGTGATAAAAGAGCTGGTGGCCGGCCTCTGACCGCAAAAAAAGAACGAAAAAACGAGACATAATTCATCATGAACAGCAAGTTCTCTTTCCTCAAAGACGCCGTGCCCTACGCGGTGGCCGCAGGCATATTCCTTGTGCTCAGTTTCGCCTATTTCTTCCCGGTGCTCGAAGGCCGGCATCTGCCGCAGTCCGACGACACCCATGCCCGCGGCGCCGCGCGCGAACTTGTGGAATTCGAAGAGCGGACGGGCGAGCTCCCGCTGTGGACCAACTCGATGTTCGGCGGCATGCCGGGCTATCAGATCAAGTCCGACTCGTCGGGCAACGTCTTCCACTTTCTCGACGTGCTGCCGACGCGCCTCGGCCTGCCCTACACCACGGTGGCCATCATGTTCCTCTATCTGCTGGGATTCTACGTCCTGCTGCGGACGCTCGACGTCGACAATCTGCTGGCCATAGGCGGAGCCATAGCGTTTGCCTTCGGGTCCTACAACATCATCATCATCATAGCCGGACACGTCACCAAGGCCTACGCCATAGCACTGATGGCGCCCGTGGTGGCCGGAGTCGTCATGACTTTCGGCGAGGGCCGTTCGCGCTGGGCGGGCGCGCTGCTGACCATGGTGGCGCTTGGAATGGAGATTGCTTTCAATCATGTGCAGATAACCTACTATCTGGCTCTGATGATTGCCTTTGCGGTGGTGGCGCGGCTTGTGCAGGCCATCAGGGCCAAGGCGTTCAGACCGTGGCTGCAGTCGGTGGCCATGCTGGCCGTGGCGGCCGTGCTGGCCGCGCTGCCAAGCGTGGCGAGCCTGTGGTCGACCTACGAGTATGGCAGCTATTCCATCCGCGGAGCGTCCGAGCTCAGGGCGCCCGAAGGCGAGCCCATCCACAGCGGTCTCGACAAGGACTATGCCCTGGCGTGGAGCTACGGCCTGCACGAAACGCCGACGCTGCTTGTGCCCAACATCGTGGGCGGAGCGTCCGAGGCCATCGGCACCGAGCTCAAATCGCTCAAGTCGCAGCCAAGGCAGATAGCCGAAGCCGTCAGTCAGCAGAGCAGCTACTGGGGCGGGCGGAGCTTCACGTCGGGCCCGGTCTATGTTGGCGCCATCGTGTGCTTCCTGTTTTTTGTGGGTGCCTTCTTCTATCGCGGGCGCGAGCGCTGGTGGCTCATCGCCGTCACTGTGTTCGCCATAATGCTGGCGTGGGGCAAGAACTTCCTGCCGCTCACCGACTTCATGTTCTACCACTTCCCGCTCTACAACAAGTTCCGCACCGTCGAGATGGCGCTGGTGATAGCCACCGTCAGCATGCCGATGCTGGGCCTGCTGGGCCTCAAGACGCTCTACGACGCCCCCGAGCTGGTGCGGCAGCATCCGGCACGCTTCTTCGGTGCCGTGGCGCTGACGGGCGGCCTTGCCCTTGTGCTCTGGCTGATGCCCACGGCGTTCTACTCGTTCCTGAGCGCCGACGAAGTCGAGATGTTCGCCGGACTCAAGGCCGGCGACATGGGGCAGCTCTACGCCCAGTTCGAATCGGCGCTGGTCGATGCCCGTGTCGAGCTGATGCGCGCCGACGCCCTGCGGTCGGCCCTGCTGGTGCTGCTGGCCTCGGCCACGCTGTGGTTCTACTCGTCGGGCAAAGTGCCGACGCGCTACGCTATGCTGACCCTGACGGTGCTCATCCTCATCGACCTCTGGAGCGTCGACAAGCGCTATCTGAGCAGTTCCGACTTTGTGGCCAAGCGCGCCGCCTCGGCCGAGTTCGCCGAATCGGCAGCCGACAAGATAATCAAGGCCGACGTCGAGCCGCATCGCGTCATCGCGCTCTATACCAATCCGTTCAACGAGGTCTTCACATCCTATCATCACCAGTCGGTGGGCGGATACCACGGCGCCAAGCTGCGCCGCTATCAGGACGTGATAGACCGCTACCTGATGGCCGAATGGCAGAGCGTGCGTCAGGCGCTGGGCTCGCAGTCGATGCAGCGCGTTGACGAAGCCTTGGCCGCATCGACCGCCCTCAACATGCTCAACACGCGGTATCTGATTTATAATCCGCAGCAGGCGCCGATAGTCAACGAGCACGCCTTGGGCGCGGCATGGTTCGTGAGCGATGCGCGCACCGTGGCCTCGGCCGACGAAGCCATCGAAGCCATTGGCACGGCCGACCTGCGGCGCACGGCCATCCTCGAAACGCCGGCCGACGTGGCGCCGGCCGATTCGCTGTCGGCAGTGGAGCGCACGTCCTATCACCCCGACCGTCTGACCTACAGCACCAGCTCGACGACCGGCGGCATGGTCGTCTTCAGCGAGATTTACTATCCGGCCGGCTGGCGTGCGTTTGTCGACGGAGCCGAGACCCCGATAGTCCGTGCCGACTACATCCTGCGCGCCGTCGAAGTGCCGGCCGGCGACCACACGGTCGAGTTCCGGTTTGAGCCACAGTCGTTTGCCGTGGGGCACGCGGTGGCCTGGGCATCGTCGGGCGTGGTGGTGGCGCTGCTTGCGGCTGCGGCCGGATGGGCTTTGCTGAGGCGCAAAAAGTCGGCTGCGGACGAAAAAAAATAATCGCCCCGCAGGTTTAGCACGATAATTGTAACGCTTGGGAGCGAAACAGGGCAGTCCGGGCCGACGGCGGGCTGCCCACAAAACACGAAAGCTATGAATACACGAAACGCTCTGATGTGCATGGCCGCAGCGGCAATGCTCATCGCAACGGCACCCAAGGCAATGTCGCAAAGCCGCACGTCGAACACGTCGTCGCGCGGCACCACCAGCACCACGACCACCGGAACGCGGACGCAGCGCACGACAAAGATCGCCACTCCCAAGAATCAGACCGCAGACCAGACGCCGCAGACCTCGGCCGGCACGGCGCGGACCAACACGCATCGCGCCCAGAACGGCACCGAGCGCCGCAGCGTGGGACGGGTGCAGACGGCCACCTCGCCCACCAGCAAGAAGATGCGGGCCGAGCGCATCGCGCCCACGCGCTCCTATCGCGACATGCCGGCACGCGGCCACGAAGTGTCGCACGGACACGCCACAAGGCGCGCCGAGATAATAACCCACAAGGGCGACACCTACTATTTTCGCGACGGCATCTGCTACCATCACTGCAACGACCGCTACGTGGTGTCGCGCCCGCCCGTCGGCATACGCGTGCAGAGGCTGCCGCACTACCGTACCATCTGGCTCAACAACATCTGCTACTATTACTACTACGGCACGTTCTATCGCTACATCGACGCCATGTCGACCTACGAAGTGGTGGTGCCGCCCGTCGGGGCCATCGTCGAGAGCATCCCCGAAGGCTATCAGCAGCTGACAATCGAAGGCCAGACCTACTACATAGTGGACGGCATTCAGTATAAACCCGTCATCTACGACGGCGAAATATGGTACGAAGTCATCAAAGTGTCCTGACGCCCGCAGCGGCCTCGGGCATGGCCGATGACGGTGAGCAGCAGGGCGATAGACACGCCAGCGCACTCCGCCGCCGTGAGCCGGAAGGGCCAAATAATGCTGACGGTCAACAATAAGTGCTTGCACATCCGGAAAAAAGGCGTACATTTGTGCAATTTTACAATCAAAGATAATTGAGAGTAGGGGGCAAGGTTGTCCCCTATTTTATTAGCAGTAACAGGAAATCGGATGATAACAAAAGAGATTGTCAGTCGGATAGTGGAGCCGAAACTCGAGGCGGACGGCGCGTTCGTGGTTGGGCTCACGGTCAGTGCCGACAACCGCATCGAGCTTGTGGTCGACCATTTCGACGGCGTGTCGCTCGACTATTGCATCGAGCTCAACCGGCTCATCGAGTCGCAGCTCGACCGCGAGCAGGAGGACTACGAGCTCGAAGTGTCGTCGGCGGGCATCGGGCAGCCGTTCGTGGTCAGGAAGCAATACCTCAAGAACATCGGCCGCGAGGTGGAGCTCATCAGCCCGGCAGGTCGCAAGGTGCGCGGCGTCCTGACGCGCGTCGACGAAGAGACCTTTGAGGTGGAATGCGAGGAGAAGGAAGCCGTGGAGGGCAAGAAGCGCAAGGTGCTCGTCAGGAAGCCCTATACATTCAGATACGATGAAGTTAAACAAGTAAAGGATATTGTCTTTTTCAAATAAAACCATAGCGATGGAAAATGTAAATCTTGTAGAAATATTCGCAGAGTTCAAAGAGTTGAAAAACGTGGATCGCATCACGATGGTTCGCATCATCGAAGATGCCTTCAGGAACGTTCTGGTCAAAATGAACGGCACCGACGACAACTACGACATCATCATCAATGCCGAAAAGGGCGATGTCGAGATATGGCGCAAGCGCACGGTGGTCGAAGACGGCACGGTGGAGGACCCGAACCTGCAGATCTCGCTGTCGGACGCCAAGCTGATTGACGCCGACTTCGAGCTGGGCGAAGACGTGACCGACGAGGTCAAGCTCAAGGACTTCGGCCGGCGCGCGATTCTGAGCCTCCGTCAGTATCTGTCGGGCCGCATCATGGAACTCGAAAAGGATAATATATATCAGCTCTACAAAGACCGCATCGGCCAGATCGTGACCGGCGAGGTCTATCAGGTGTGGAAGCGCGAGATTCTGATTCACGACGAGGAGAACAACGACCTCGTGCTGCCCAAGTCGGAGCAGATTCCGTCCGACTTCTTCCGCAAGGGCGAGACGGTGCGTGCCGTGGTGGTGCGCGTCGAAATCAAGAACAACAATCCGCAGATCATCCTCTCGCGCACGTCGCCGGTATTCCTCGAACGCCTGTTCGAAATCGAAGTGCCCGAGATCTACGACGGCCTTATCACGCTCCACAAGATAGTGCGCATACCGGGCGAGAGGGCCAAGGTGGCCGTCGAGTCGTATGACGACCGCATCGACCCCGTGGGCGCATGCGTCGGCATGAAGGGTTCGCGCATCCATTCGATAGTGCGCGAGCTGCGCAACGAGAACATCGACGTCATCAACTACACGTCCAACATGCAGCTGCTCATCCAGCGCGCGCTCAGTCCGGCCCGCATCAACAGCATCAAGGTCTTCGACGACGAGAAGCGTGCCGAGGTCTATCTGGACGCCGACGAGGTGTCGCTGGCCATCGGCAAGGGCGGCAACAACATCAAGCTGGCCATCCAGCTGACGGGCTACAACATCGACGTCTTCCGCGAGCAGCAGCTCGAAGATGAGGACGTCAAGCTCGAGGAGTTCGCCGACGAGATAGATCCGTGGATCATCGACATGCTCAAGGAAGTGGGCTGCGACTCGGCCAAGTCGGTGCTCGAGCTGGGCTACGACGAGCTTGTGAAGCGTACCGATCTGGAGGAGGAGACAGTGCGCGAAGTGCTGTCGATTCTCAAAGCCGAGTTTGAGTAATGTCGGCGTAAAGGTTGTCATTCCCGGTCGGTGAGATGGTCGCGGATGGCTTTTGTTAAACACTAAAAATCAGATTATCCTAATATGGCAGGAGGAAAAAGAATAAGTAAAGTGGCAGGTGAGTTCAACGTCGGTGTCAGCACCATAGTGGACTTCCTGCAGAAAAACGGATTTAACGAAGATTTCAATCCCAACTCCAAGATTACCGACGAGATGTGCTCTATGATTGAGAAAGAGTTCAAGAACGATCTGACCATCAAGAAACAGTCGGAGCAGATCGGGAAGGCCAAAATCAAGAAAGAGACCATCTCGATCGAGGACGTCAAGCCCGAGGAGGCGATAGTGGACGAGCCGCAGCTGAAGAAGCCGCGCGTGGTGGGCAAGATTGATCTCAATCAGGTAGGCGCCAAGCCGGCGGCACGCCTGCAGGCCGCCGAGCCCAAGGAGCAGCCGGCCAAGCCCGAGAAGGCACCGGCGCCCCGTTCGGCAGCCGAACCCAAGGCCGGGGCGGCGCCTGCACCGGCAAGCCCCACCGAAGCCCCGAGCAAGGCAGAGCCTGCCGCCGAGAAGCCCGCACCCGCACCGGCGCCGGCCGACGACAAGCCCGCCGAGCCCGAAGTGTTCACGCTGCACGAGTCGCACAAGTTGAGCGGCCCGACGGTGGTGGGCAAGATTGACCTGCCGCTTGCCTCCGACCGCAACGGCGACGGCAAGAAAAAGAAGAAACGCAAGCGCATCCACAAAGAGAACGAGAAGGTGGACGTGGCATCGCCCAAGACCATCAATCAGGTCAACAGCAACCTGAGCCGCAAGAGCGCCCAGGCGCAGGCCAGCGGAGCCCAGTCGCGCCAGCAGGGCGGACAGCAGGGTTCGCGTCCCGGCGGCCAGCAGGCCGGAGCGGGGCGCGGCGCCAATGTCTCGGGCAACGGCTCGGCCAAGCTCAAGAAGCGTCCGGCGCAGCACACCGACGTCAGCGACGAGGACGTTCAGAAGCAGGTCAAGGATACGCTGGCACGCCTGACTGCCAAGGGTGCCAAGTCGAAGACATCCAAGCACCGCCGCGACAAGCGCGACGACGTCCGCCAGCGTCAGGCCGAAGAGGCCGAACGCCTCGACGAAGAGAAGAAGACACTGAAGGTGACCGAGTTCGTGACTGCCAACGAGCTCGCCACTATGATGAACGTGCCTGTCAACAAGGTGATTGCGACGTTCATGTCGCTCGGCACGCTGGTTTCGATCAACCAGCGCCTCGACGCCGAGTCGATGACGATTGTGGCCGAGGAGTTCGGCTTCAAGGTCGAATTCGTTGACGTCCACATGGCCGACGCCATCGAAGATGAGGAGGACGACGAGGAAGATCTCGAGTCGCGTCCGCCCATCATCACCGTGATGGGTCACGTGGACCACGGCAAGACGTCGCTGCTCGACTACATCCGCAACACCAACGTCATTTCGGGCGAGGCGGGCGGCATCACCCAGCACATCGGCGCCTACAACGTCAAGCTCGAAAACGGGCGGCACATCACGTTCCTCGACACGCCGGGCCACGAAGCCTTCACGGCCATGCGTGCCCGCGGCGCCCAGGTGACCGACGTGGCCATCATCATCGTGGCGGCCGACGACAGCGTCATGCCGCAGACGGTGGAGGCCATCAATCACGCGCAGGCCGCCAATGTGCCCATTGTGTTTGCAATCAACAAGATAGACAAACCCGGCGCCAATCCCGACAAAATACGCGAGGCGCTGGCCAACATGAACCTGCTGGTCGAAGAGTGGGGCGGCAAGTATCAGTGCCAGGAAATATCGGCCAAAAAGGGTCTGAATGTCGACAAGCTGCTCGACAAGGTGCTGCTCGAGGCCGACCTGCTCGAACTCAAGGCCAATCCGCGCCGCCACGCGTCGGGTGTGGTCATCGAGTCGTCGCTCGACAAGGGCCGCGGCTATGTGGCCACGCTGCTGGTGCGCAACGGCACGCTCAACCAAGGCGACATGGTGCTCTGCGGCTCCAACTACGGCCACGTCAAGGCCATGTTCAACGAGCGCAACCAGAAGGTGACGTCGGCCGGGCCGTCGGAGCCGGTGCTTGTGCTGGGCCTCAACGGCGCGCCTCAGGCCGGCGAGAAGTTCAACGTCTTTGCCGACGAGAAGGAGGCCAAGGACATTGCCAACAAGCGCGAGCAGCTGCAGCGCGAGCAGGGCATGAGGACCAAGAAGCACATCACGCTCGACGAGATAGGCCGCCGCATAGCCATTGGCAATTTCCAGGAAATCAACGTCATAGTCAAGGGCGACGTGGACGGTTCCATCGAGGCGCTGTCCGATTCGCTCATCAAGCTGTCGACCGAGGAAATCCAGATCAACGTCATCCACAAGGCGGTGGGTGCCATCTCCGAGTCGGACATCATGCTTGCGGCTGCGTCGAACGCCATTGTGGTGGGCTTCCAGGTGCGCCCGTCGATGGCGGCACGCCGGCTGGCCGAGCGCGAGGAGGTCGACATCCGCCTCTACTCGATTGTCTACGACGCCATCGAAGAGCTCCGCTCGGCAATGGAGGGCATGCTTTCGCCCGAAATCAAGGAGCAGATCAACGGCAACCTTGAGGTGCTCGAGACGTTCAAAATCGGCAAGGTCGGCACCATTGCCGGCTGCATGGTCAAGGACGGCAAGGTCAAGAGCAAGTCGAAGGTGCGAGTCATCCGCGACGGCATCGTCATCCACACCGGTCAGCTCGAGTCGCTCAAGCGATTCAAGGACGACGTCAAGGAGGTGGCGGCCGGCCTCGACTGCGGTCTGAACATCACCAACTTCAACGACCTCAAGGTCGGCGACCTGATAGAGGCGTTCGAGGAGATAGAAGTGTCGCGCAAACTGTAAGGACACGGATACCGAACAGCCGGCGCGCGCCACACACGGCGGAAGCGCACCGGCCCCAGAGCCAGACGAAGCCCGCCGGTGTGGAGCCATATTCCCGCCGGCGGGCTTCTGGCGTCTTTGGAAATGGCATTAAATATGCCAAGGCCGATGCCAATGGGCCGAAAAAAATGATAATTTAGCGAATCGGAAACAACGATAAACAACTCTTCAATATGGACAAAAGTATAGATTGGGGTAGCTTGTCATTTAAATATATGAATGCAGACTACAATATCCGTTGCTATTACAGGGACGGAAAGTGGGGCGAGCTGGAGGTCAGTTCGTCGGACCAGATCAACATTCACATGGCATCGACATGCCTTCACTACGGCCAGGAGGCGTTCGAAGGCCTCAAGGCGTTCCGCGGCAGGGACGGCAAAATCCGCGTGTTCAGGATGGAAGAAAACGCCAAGCGTCTTCAGCGCACGTCCGACGGCATCCTGATGGCCAAGCTGCCGGTCGACAAGTTCTGCGAGGCCGTCCGCAAGGTGGTCAAGCTCAACGAGCGCTTCGTGCCGCCCTACGAGTCGGGCTGCTCACTCTATATCCGTCCGCTGCTCATCGGCATCTCGCCGCGCGTGGGCGTGGGTCCGTCCGACGAGTATCTGTTCATGATTTTCGTGATGCCCGTGGGCCCCTATTTCAAAGACGGCTTCAAGGCCACGCCGGTGGTCATCCTCAGGCAGTATGACCGCGCCGCGCCGCTGGGCACGGGCACGTTCAAGGTGGGCGGCAACTATGCGGCCAGCCTTGTGGCAGGAGCCAAGGGTCACGAAATGGGCTACTCGGCCGTGCTCTATCTCGACGCCAAAGAGAAGAAATATGTCGACGAATGCGGCCCGGCCAACTTCTTCGGCATCAAGGACAACAAATACATCACGCCCAAGTCGACATCCATCCTGCCGTCGATTACCAACATGAGCCTGCAGCAGCTGGCCGAAGACATGGGCATGACCGTGGAGCGCAGGCAGATTCCGGAAGAAGAGCTCGCCACATTCGAGGAGGCCGGCGAATGCGGAACGGCAGCCGTTGTCAGCCCGATTGCCAAAATCGACGACATCGACGAGAACCGCAGCTACGTCTACTCGACCGACGGCGTCCCGGGACCGGTGTGCACCAAGTTCTACAACAAGCTCCGTGCAATCCAGTATGGCGACGAGCCCGACGTTCACAACTGGGTGACAATCATCGAATAGCATCAGCGCAGCCACGCTGTGCAGACACGCATGGCGCACGCCGCAGAGTCGCGCGACGACTTGAGCGGCGTGCGCTTTTTTGCGCCCGCAGGCAACTGACGGCAAAATGCGTAAGTTTGCTTTCGGACACTTGCAGCCATGAAAAGACAGCTACTGACCATAACGCTCTGCCTCGCCCTGCCGTGCGCCGCCGAACCGACGGACACGGCCAGCGTCGTCACGCGCTACGACGAGGACAGCGGGCTGTCGCAGTGGCACGTCACGCAGGTGCTCCAGGCCGACGACGGTATGATGTGGTTCTCGACGTGGAACGGCCTCGACCGCTTCGACGGCTACTCGTTCGAGAACTTCAAGTCGCAGGCCGGCGACGGATGCCCGATGGCCACGGCCCGCATCCGCGACATGCGCCTCGACGCCGACGGCAGCATCCTCTGCCGCAACGACAACGGCTGGTTCGCCTTCAGCCCGCAGACGTGACTCTTCGCGCCCGTCGACGCCGCGCGCCACGACTCGCTGCTTGCCGCGCACGACGCCCACGTGGGCCGCTACACCGCCGAGCGCGAGATAGTGATGGACGACCGGCAGGGCAACCGCTGGCGCGTGACGCACGACGGCGTCTTCAGGCACACGGGCAATCGCGGCGTGGTGCAGCCGTTCGGCGACGACAAGCGCACCGTGGGCTGCCTCTTTGCCGACACCGACGGCCGCTGCTGGCTGACAACCAAAGACCTGCACTCGCCCGCCGA
>CALYZD010000081.1 GCA_945607565.1 uncultured Bacteroidales bacterium
GAGGATGGGGCAGTCGTGGTAGAACTGGTTGTATTCCTTGGCCAGGTCGTAGGCGTAGTTGGCCACGAGCGCGGGGCTATAGATGCGTCCGGCCTCGGCCACCACCTTGGGGAACTGCTCGAGGCTGCGCACCAGCTGCAGTTCGCGCGCACCCAGGGCGTCGGCGTCGCACTGCTGCGGCACGGCGTGTCCCTCGGCCTCGGCCTTGCGCAGCACCGAGCGGATGCGGGCGTAGGCATACTGGATGAAGGGCCCCGTGTTGCCGTTGAAGTCAATCGACTCCTTGGGGTTGAAGGTCATGTTCTTTTTGGGATCGACCTTGAGAATGAAATATTTGAGTGCGCCCAGCGCCAGCGTGCGGTAGACAGCTTCGGCCTCCTCGTCGGTGTAGCCGTCGAGCTTGCCGAGTTCGCGCCCCATCTCGCGGGCGGTGCCAATCATGTCGTCGACCAGGTCGTCGGCGTCGACCACCGTGCCTTCGCGGCTTTTCATCTTGCCCTCGGGCAGCTCGACCATGCCGTAGGAGAAGTGGACGAGGCTGCGGCCCCATTCGAAGCCGAGGCGGTCGAGCAGGATGGAGAGCACCTGGAAGTGATAATTCTGCTCGTTGCCCACCACGTAGACCATCTTGTCAATCGGGTAGTCGTTGAAGCGCGTCTTGGCGGTGCCGATGTCCTGAGTCATGTAGACGCTGGTGCCGTCCTTGCGCAGCAGCAGCTTCTCGTCGAGGCCGTCGGCGGTCAGGTCGGCCCAGACGGAGCCGTCGTCGCGGCGGTAGAACTTGCCTTCGTCGAGGCCTTTGAGCACCTGCTCGCGGCCAATCCTGTAGGTCTGCGACTCGTAGTAGATCTTGTCGAAGTCGACGCCGAGCATCTTGTATGTGACGTCGAATCCGGCATAGACCCATTCGTTCATCATGTTCCAGAGCCGGCGCACCTCGGGGTCGCCGGCCTCCCACTTGCGGAGCATCTCGCGCGCCTCGGCCATCAGTGCCGACGCGGCCTCGGCCTCCTCCTCGGTCTTGCCCGAGGCCTGGAGCGCCTTGAGCTCGGCCTTGTATTCCTTGTCGAACTTCACATAGTAGTCGCCCACCAGGTGGTCGCCCTTGATGCCGGAGCTTTCGGGCGTGACGCCTTCGCCCCACTTCTGCCAGGCCAGCATGCTCTTGCAGATGTGTATTCCGCGGTCGTTGACGATGTTGGTCTTGACCACGCGGTTGCCGCAGGCCTGCACCAGCCTCGACAGCGAGAAGCCGAGCAGATTGTTGCGGATGTGGCCGAGGTGGAGCGGCTTGTTGGTGTTGGGCGACGAATATTCGATCATCACCAGCGGCGCGTCGGGGGCGGCCGGGGTGATGCCGTAGCCCGGGTCCATGGCCTGGGCAAGCACGCCGGCCCAGTAGCTCTTGGCCAGCGTCAGGTTCAGGAAGCCTTTGATGACCTCGAACGAGGCTATCTCGGGCAGTCGCTCCACGATGGCGGCGCCTATCTCGGCCCCGGTGACGTCGGGAGACTTCTTCGACAGTTTCAGCAGCGGGAAGACGACCACCGTGTAGTCGCCGTTCTGGTCCTTGCGGGTCACGTTGACCTGAACCGATTCGGCAGCGATGCCGGCCGAGTAGAGTCCTGCCACGGCCTCGGCCACCGTCTGCTGTATCTTTTGCTCGATGTTCATTATGTGATATTTGTATGATTTTGAATTATTGCCGGCGTTTTGCGGCGTGCAAAGATAGTGTCTATTCTTGATTTATTGCAGCCGGCGGCCGTTCATCTTCACTCAATCACCGTCAGCACCAGCCGGCGGCATCCGCCCTGCCTGCGGAACTCGCACAGGTAGATGCCCTGCCACGTGCCAAGGCAGAGCCGCCCGCCCGCGATGGGCACCGTGACCGACGGCCCCACCAGCGACGCCTTGACGTGCGCCGGCATGTCGTCGTCGCCCTCGAGCGTGTGGCGGTAGAACGGCTGACGCTCGGGCGCCACGCGGTCCAGAGCCATGTCGAGGTCGTGGCGCACGTCGGGGTCGGCATTCTCGTTGATGCTGAGGGCGGCCGACGTGTGGCAGATGAAGACGTGCAGCAGACCGGCCTGCGGCAGATGGTCGAGCGCCGATGCTATGTGACCGGTTATCAGGTGACAGCCCTTGCCGTAGGCCGGCAGCGTCAGGAAATATTGCTTGGCCATGGCGCGTCAGTTGGAAGTGGGACATCCGCCCTGCCACACTGCCGACTGCAACGGCTTGAGCGTCAGTTCTATCCTCGCGCCATGCCCGTCGGTCCTGACCACGGGCGCGCCAAAGCCGCCAAGCGCGTCGCGGAGCGGCAGGCTGACTGCGGGGGCGATGCTGTCGGGCAGGCTGACCGTGACGGCGTATTCGGCATCGGCACTGAAATTGCTCACAATCAGCGTGGTGCCCGTGGCGCCTGTGCTGGCAAACGCTGCCACGCGGGCCGTGTCGGGCTGCACCTGCAGGGCGGTCAGGCTGCGGCGGCCGACGTTGCACTTGGCTGCGGCCAGCAGGCGGCGATAGAAGTGGCGGACGGCGCGCTGCTCGTCGGTCAGGCGGGCATCGTTGCAGAGGCCGCGGTTGTACCACTCGCGGATGGCGGGCACGGGATAATAGTCGAAGATGGTGGTGCGCGACGCGCGTCCGAAACCGGCGTCGGCCTCGGCGGGCTCGCCCAGCTCCTGCCCGAAGTAGAGCATCAGCGGGGCCGAATTGGTCAGTGCCGACACCACCATGGCCGGGAAGCCGCGTCGGGCCGAGCCGGCAAAGTCGGCCGAGGCGATGCGGTGCTCGTCGTGGTTCTCCATGAAGTGGAGCAGATGGTCGGCGTGGGCGGCCTCGGCGCTGAGCGTGGCGGCAATGGCGCCTACCTCGGACGTGCCCATGGTGACGGCGCGCAGCGTGTCGTAGAGCTGGACCTTGTCGTAGAGATAGTCCATCTTGCCCACGCTGATGTAGGCTCCGTAGGCCGCCGGGTTGTAGATTTCGGCCATCAGCAGCGCGTCGGGGCGGGCGTGCTTGATGGCCGAGTTCATATAGCTCCAGAACTCGACGGGCACCATCTCGGCCATGTCGTAGCGGAATCCGTCAACGCCCTTCGAGAGCCAGAAGAGGGCTATGTCGCGGAACTTGGTCCACGAGTCGGGCACGTCGCGGCCCTGCCAGAAGGCGTAGAGGGCCTCGGCTGTGGTGTCGGCCAGGCACGGCGGGATGCTGTCGAAGTCGCGGGTGCCGTCGGGGCGGATGCCGTAGTTGACCTTGACGGTCTCGTACCAGTCGTTGATGTCGGGCGTGGCGGTGCGGGCGCCGTTGCCGGTCCACTTGGCTGGCGACTCGGCGAAGAATCCGTCGCCGTCGGGCGTGCAGCTCAGGTCCAGAGCCGTGGGCGACTGGTAGGCCTGCCCCACCACGTAGTAGAAATTGTTGTCGCGGGCATAGACCACCGTGGTGTCGTCGTTGAGGCCGAAGTCGGCTTCGGGGTGCGACGGGCTGTGATAGCGTCGCGCCACGTGGTTGGGCACGATGTCGATTATCACCTTGAGGCCGCTGCGGTGGGCGCGCTCCACGAGGGCCACGAACTCGTCGAGACGGCGGTCGGGGTTGACGGCCAGGTCGGGGTCCACATTGTAGTAGTCGCGCACGGCATAGGGCGAACCGGCGCGTCCCTTGACCACGTCGGGGTCGTCGGGCGCGATGCCGTGGGCCGAATAGTCGGTGGTGCTGGCGTGATGCGGCACGCCGGTGAACCACACGTGGGTGATGCCGAACGAGTGGAGGCTGTCGAGCACCACCGAGGTGATGTCGGCGAACTTGCCCACGCCGTTCTGCGCGGCCGTGCCCCATGGGCGGGGCGCGGTGCAGGTGTCGCCGAAGAGGCGCGTGAACATTTGGTAAATCACCACGCGGGGCCTGTCGGGCGCGGGCGCGGACGGCTGCACGGTGCACGAAGCCATTGCCAGTGCTGCGGCAGCGCAGAGTGTCAGTCTGATGGTTTGTTTCATAATATTCTATGTGTGTGTTTGATGATTGTGTCTCGAATTGATGCTCCCGCAGCACCATGGGGCGCGTCGGCTTGCAAAACTATCAAATTATCTGCATATCTGCGATTGCGCAACAGCCGCCCCACTCTCCCCCGGAATCGGGCTGCGGCATCAATAGCAATAAACATAATATCAAAAACCAAATATTATAATCATCAAACAATCCAATAAAATAATAGTATGATTATCAGCACAATAACCCGAAATCAGCGCCACGACGACGGCCGCCCGAAGCTACGACGAAGGTACGGCGAAGGCATGGCGAAGGTACGGCGCAGACACGGCGATGCCGAAAAGTGCCAAAGAAGGCCACATTATGATAAGCAAAACAGACGCGCAACATTAGTACGCCGCACCGCCGGTGAAGCATCAGAATAAACACGCTCTAAATAAGCCCGGCCGAGAGGTTAATAATTGTTTAATTCGATAAAAATTCATTGCTTTGTCAGTGACTACAAAAGCCAGAAAGGCATCATCACCCGAAGGGGGCGAGCCTGCGCCGGCCTCGCCGCAGAAGGCAGCCGGCAACGCAAGTCCCTGCGCTCCCCGAGGTCGGTGCCACGCTGAAACAGAACTCAATACAAATCAACCCAAAAGCCAAATCGGGGGACTATAGGCATCACGAAACGAATTATGGCACTCATTGATTGCGCAAGCTGGAAACCGCAGAGCGACGAGTTCGTCTTTGCATACCGGTTTCCACAAACCAACCTCAGCACCTACACGCAGCTAATCGTCTACGAATCGCAAGAGGCGCTGCTCTTCAGCAAGGGGCAGCTCATGGGCAAGTTCGGGCCGGGCAAGCACACGCTCGACACCGAGAACCTGCCGATGCTGCGGACGCTCTTCGGCATCCCGTTTGGCGGCAAGAATCCGTTCACGGCCGAAGTGTGGATAATCAACAAGCTGTGCCCGGCCAACCTCTATTGGGAGATAGGCGGGATGCCCGTGCACGATGCCGACTACCAGACCATGCTGCCGCTCAAGGCCTCGGGCCAGTACGGCATTCAGGTGGCCGACTCCGAGCGGTTCATGATAAAGATGGTGGGCACCAAAGACGTCTTCACCGAGTCGGACATGCTGTCGCAGGCCTACGGCGAGTTCTCGTCCAAGTCGAAGAGCGCCATCATCCAGTTCATGACCTCGCAGCGCATAGGCTTCAAGACCGTCTCGGCGCATCTCGACGCCATATCGGGCTACATCAAGCCGTTCCTGAAGCCGTTCTGGGACGACTACGGCCTGAGCATGACCCGATTCTACATCAACGACATAGCCATCGACACCTCCACGCCCGAGGGCCGCAAGGTGTCCGAAGCCATCGCCAGCCAGGCCTCGATGTCCATCACCGGCCACTCGTGGCAGCAGGAGCAGATGTTCGGGATGGCCAACAACGCCGTGGACCAGATGGGCGGCGCGGCCGGCGGCAACGGTCTGCTGGCCGGTCTGGTGGCCATGAACATGATGGGCGGCATGGGCGGAGGCGGCGGCATGGCTGCCGGCATGATGCAGACGCAGTATAACCAGCCCACCTTCGGCGGCGCGTCCGCAGGCCCTCAGGGCGCCGTGCCGCCGCAGCCCGACGGCCTGGGAGCGCAGCAGCCCGTGAAGCAGATCTACTGCGCCGCCTGCTCACAGAAGCACCTGAGCACCGAACGCTTCTGCCCGCACTGCGGCTCCGAATACAACCCATGCCCCAAATGCGGCTCCGACAACCCCAAGGGAGCGCGCCGATGCGTGTCGTGCGGCACGGCACTGCAGAGCGCCGCAGCCGCCACCGCGTGCCATGCGTGCGGAGCGCCCGTGACGCCCGGCGCCGCCTTCTGCCCGCAGTGCGGAGCCCCGCAAGGCGCCGCCCCCCAAGGCAACCTCTGCTCGCGATGCGGCGCGCCCGTGACGCCCGGCACCAAATTCTGCCCCAAATGCGGCCAGAAAATCTGACCATCAACCCTTAAAAAACACCAAAACATCATGAACATCAGAAGTTTCTACAACATCCTGGCCATCGTGCTCGGATTCGGCCTGATAATAGGCGGATTCATCGTCTTCGGGCAGGACATTGAGCAATGCACGCGGACGCTCGACATAGTGGTGGCCTGCCTTGTCTACTACACGCTGGTGCAGTTCGCCGTCTTTCCGCTGATAGACCGCTCGCAGTCCGCGCACCGCGAAGTGGGCATGATGGGCCTGCACTTCGGGCTGATGGCCTTCTACGACGCGGCGGCCGTGGCCGTCATAGTCGTCGGGCTGCTGCTCGAATGGCCGTTCACCGTGCAGCTGTTCGTGCAGCTGGGTCTGCTGGCCGTGCTGCTCTTCGGCCGCGCCGCCACGCTCCTTGCCGGCAGCAAAGTCAGGCAGGTGCACGCCGACGAGAAGGCCCTGCTGAGCACCCGCGACGCCCTGCGCAGCGCCATGGACAGCTTCATGGACAATCCGGCCATAGGCCGCAACCTGCCCGAGCAGGCCGTCAGTCGGCTTGCACAAGTGAGCGAATCCATCCGCTACGTGTCGCCGTCGGCATCCCAAGAGGCGCGCAGCCTCGAAGCGCGCTTCGTGCAGTCGCTGGCGGCGCTCGAGGCCATGGCCGCCGACCCCGCAGCCAACGCGCAGCGCATCGACGACGAGATAACCATGGTCGAGCGCACACTGAACCGAAGAAAAAACGTCAAATCATAAAAAGCAATCAGCATCATGACAACCGGAAAAATATTCAGCGATTCGAGCAACATCTATCAGGACCAGGCCCGGTTGCTCTACGCCTACTACGAACAGGCCGCACGCCGCATAGTGCAGCAGGAAGAAGCCATCGAGAAGCAGATAAGCCAGCTCGAAGAAGACCGCGCCGCCGTGGAGCTCAGGAAAAGCGACATCTGGAAATGGTTCCTGACCATCATAGCCTTCTTCATGTACTGGGTGCGCAAGAGCCAGTACGACAAGCAGCTGGCCCTGATAGACCGCAAGATAGAGGAGAAGCGCAAGGAGCACGCCGCCATCTTCCGCGACTACAAGGTGACGCGTCTGGGCGTGGCCTACGTGCCCGTGGCCCGTCAGGTGGCCTACGAAGACAAGTGCTTTGTGGTGGACTACACCGACAGCGTGGCGCCCTCGCACGTGTCGCTGCAGATGTCGCGCCAGAACGACCTGCTGATAGAGACCATCACACAGATGGAGAAGCTGACCACCGAAGCGCCCATCATCGAGACGTCGGACGAGCCCGAATGCATCGACACCAACGACTACTCGCTCTCGATTCAGGAAGCCAACCAGTGCGACTACATCGGCCGGCTCGACCGCTCCATCCGCACCATATCCTACTGCATGAACGACACCGAAGTCAAGTCGGTGGACCTGCCGCTGGTGAGCGCCGAGAGCGGCTACCTCGGCTTCCTCAACGAATATGCCACCAACGACACCGAAGGCCACACCATAGTCAGGGTCTTTGACGACACCCGCTTCGACGACGCCATATCCGACTTCTGCAAGATCAACGAGCTGAAAGACTCCGTGTCGAGCGAGACCGAGCAGTTCGAAGACGTCCTGAAGCACCTGATGCACACCATGGCCGCGTCGGTGCAGACAATCTCGGCCATGAAGCTGGCCTCCACCGACAAGGTGGTGACCGACTCGAACAACCTGCTGCTGAGGATACTCAAGGCACCCTACAACCACTATTCGCCGTTCCTCGAAGCCGAAGAAATCCGCCGCATCCGCGACGAGAAGTTCGACTACTCCGACTCGGTGCAGGGCTACGAACCCTTCAGGCTGCGCGAGAGCTCGCGCGTGCGCTACAACCTCTTTGCCGACGAGTGGACCGCCGAAGACAACAGCAGCGTCAGCGTGCCCTTTGGCGTCCACCAAATCTACGAAGAGATAATGGCCCCGATGGTGCAGCGGCTGATGATGGAGAACCGCGTCGAACGCCTGCGCATCTACAGCCAGATACACGACCAGAAAATCAGCTATCTGAACAAATGGCATCAGGACGTCGACGCCTTCTACCGCTCCAACCACGCCGAAAGCGCCGACATCATCAACGACATGCAGCACACCCTGAGCGAATATGTGGAAGCCTACAACACGCTCGTGCAGCTGCAGAAGACGCTCGACAGCATGTCGGCCGACGGCGCCACGCTCGACAGCACCGTGGTGGCCAAGCAGGACAACACCCCCGAGACGCTGACCGCCTTCGAAATGCAGGCGCAGGAGTTCAGGCAGGCGCAGGAGGAATTCAGCGACTACATGGACCGCCTGCAGGAAGACATAGCCCTCAAAGCCGAGAAATTCGGACACGTCGAGTTCTACGACGCACGCCTGCAGGACGGATACTCCAACACCATGGCCGTGGCCGCCGGCGAAGTGCACAGCCTCGACGAACGCCGCAAGCCGCTGGCCGCCACCAACCCGCTGCTGGCCAAAGAGTCGGTGCTGCTGCCGCCACCCAGCGTCGAGAGCATCACCTACGAGCATCTGTCGCTCAACCTGCCGTCGCTGGCCGTCAACGCGCTCGACACCGTCAGCCGCATAGCCGTGGGCAACCCGCAGAGCGCGCCCGCCGACAACGACGAACCCGACACCGCCGACAGCGCAGCCGCCGCCTCCAGCGACGAAACGCCATCGGCCCCCGCCCCCGAGAACAAGGAGAACAAAGCCAAGGAAAGCCCGAAGGCCGAGGAAGAAGAAGAGGAAGAGGAACTTGAAGAAGAAGAAGAGGACGAGGAGTTTGACGAAGAAGAGGAAGACGACGAAGAGTTTGACGAAGAAGACGAGGACGAACTCGAAGAAGATGATGAGGACGACGAGGACGACGAGGACAAAATATAACTCAGGAGGATAAACGTATGTCAACACTAATACCATGCTCGGTCGACACCACACCGATGGCCACCGAGATTTCGAGAGTGACGCACCAGGTGCAGAACACGAAGGCCGCAGTAGTGACGATGCAGACAGCCGTGATAGCCGCCGAGAAACGAAGCGCCGACAAGGTGTGCAGCAACGTCAACCGCGGATTCTTCACGCTGATGCGCTCGCAGATTTCGCAGAAGATAGCCAACAAGCAGAGCCGCGTCGAAGCCCTGCTGATGCAGCTCGGATACCAGAAGCGCCGCCTGCTGAACATCAAGTCGAACATGGAGCGCGAATATCAGCGCATCGCCGCCAGATACATCAAGATATTCACCACCATCAACAAGGAGCTGGAGCAGCGCATCAAGCAGGTGGACCAGCCCGTGTTCGAACTCGTCAACAAGCACATGGCGACCTCGTCGAACCGCATGAACGCCATGGCGGCCTGGATAAGCACGACGCAGGCCGAAGCCATAGTCGAATGCCAGCGGATACTGATGTCGAACATGAAGCACAACGCCCGCGTGGCGCTCGAAGAGTCCAGAAGCTTCCTGGCGCAGATAGGCCGGCAGCGCGTCCTCGCCGGGCAGGTGCTGCTGACGGGCCGCGGCGACTGCAACGGCCGTGCCACGGCCATCCCCGTGGCCATCTGCGAGACCGTGAGCGACAAAGAGGGCCACGCCCGCACCGAAATAGTGATGTCCGAAAGGCTGTCGGGACAGCAGGCCGACCTTATCGGCAACGCCATCCGCAGCAGCGACAGCCTGCAGTGGAAAGACGCCACGCAGAACAACCTCGTGACCGAAGAATTCATGCATCTGCTCGACAAGTCGGACGACTCGGTAAGAGTCAAACGGATAATCGGCAAGCTGTATTCCGAAAACGGATACAAAACACTGTAAATGAGAAACAGCCATGAGTTATAGCAGATCATTTAACCGGACGGTGCGGGTGCACTACAGCGGATCGAAATCGGTCAACTACCCCGCATCGCAGAGCGGAGGCACAATATCAGTCAATTATTCGGGATACGCCGAAGAGGACGTCACTGTCGAAGTCAGGGTCAACACCACACCGTTCGACTCGAGCGTGGCCAACTGCAGCAGCAACGTGGGCGCACTCACGGCCAGCGTCGGAGCCATGAACGCGGCCCAGTGCCAGTCGATAGCCGACAATGCCGACAGAGTGTCGGAGACGATAATCAACGGATTCTTCCACACCGTGCGCTGCGACCTGTCGACACAGCAGACCGAGCTCGAGCAGACCATCAACTCACGACTGATGCTGCTGCGAAAGCAGGCCGACATGCTCCGCGAAAAGCGCGAGAACATGGAGGCCGACTACGCCCGCACCACCGCCAGATACCAGAAACTGTTCGCCGACCTCAACAACGAGCTCTCGACCCGCATCCACGAGGTGGACAAGCCGGTGTTCGCGGCCGCCGCCGACATCGAAAAGCTGAACGACCGCATGCTGCACACCGACATGATACAGAGCGCGGTGACCATGGGCCGGGAAAGCGGCATCCTGCAGGCGCAGATAAGCGCAGCGTGCGTCAAGCACCACGCCCTCGAAGCCATGAACCAGGTGCAGGACTTCCTGATAACCAAAGCCGACTCGGAGCGCACCGTCAGGCAGTCGTTCGTCGAAGGCAGCGGCCGCGACCGCTACTGGGTGCCGGTGTGCTTCATGGAGACGACCTCCGAAGACAGCCGCGTCGAAAGGCAGTGCGTGACGCCACAGCAGCTCGGCGCACGCCACAAGGACCTCGAAAGCCGGCTGTGCGAAGCGCTCGCCGCCACCGACATCAGCGAGCCGTCGGCCTCCGAAACGGAACAGGTGAAGTCATATTTTGAAAGCGAGATTGCAAAGAACATCTCCGGCGACGACGACGCCTCGCGACGCCTGCGGGAGACAATCTACAAATTGTTCAACATTTAACTTAGCAGCCATGAGCAAACTCAAAGAAATACACATAACCGACACCAATCTGCGATTGGACAACAACATTGTCAAAGGCGGAATACTGCCCAACAAGATGGTCGAATTGTCGAGAACCGTCAACGTGGCCGGCGAGAGCATCGTCGAAGGCCCCATCTATGCCGACCGGCTGACCGTGGAGACCGCGCCATTCGAAGTGAAGGGAGCCGTCTTCACCAGAAACGAGCTGTACGTCAACAACGACGTGTGCGGCGACATCACATTCCACAAGGCCGTCGGCTCGGCGTCGTCGGTAGTGTCGCGCTCCACGCAGTGCAACGTCACCTTCCGCTCCGACCTCAACGCCAAGAGCGTGGCCCTGTGCAACGCCTTTGTCTGCGGCAGCATCTACGGCGACGAGATTGAGCTGGAGAACTGCGTGGTGATTGGCGGCATCTTCGCCACACAGTCGCTGGCCGTCAAAGACTGCATAGTGGGCACATTCGTATCGCCATTCGTGGAGATGGACGGCAACGTCGACCTGCTGCTGCCGTCGGTCTTCAGCATCAAGCGCGTCAGCTACACGCCGGCAGCCAGCCTCCACTCGCTTGTCCTGGCCGACCTCGGCGCACTCTTCAGGCATCAGCCCGAAGCGGCCGACAGCGGCAAGATAAGAATCAACCTCACCTCCGACGACCTGCGCACCACGCTGACCGGCGACGACCAGCAGCGCACCATCCACAGCTACAGCGTGATAGGCAAGGTGCTGGCGGCCGACATGATAGACACCGACAAGTTCCAGAACCACTTTCTGCTGACGGCCGCCGCGCTCGGCCCGCAGATGCTCCGCAACTACGACCTCGGCGCCGACGCCGACGGCAGCCAGGCCGCCCTGACGCCAGAACGCCTGCGAGCCTTCTTCTTCGACCTGCTCCACGGCCGCATCAAGGTCAAAGACCTCGACGGCTCATTCAACATCAGGCAGTTCGCGCGCACCATGTAGCATGGCGCGCCACACAGATACGAAACAAGCCGGGCGGCATCTGCTCCCCGGCTTGTTTTATGTGGCTAATATCTTGCTTAAAAAAAAGCATTTGCCCTGCGCTCCCTACCCCACTCGTCACCCGACAACCCACTCCGTCAGGTTGCGCTCGGCGGTGCTGAAGTTTGCGCCGATTTTTACAATGCGCTTGTCGGACGCGCTGATTTTGTTGGCGTACTTCTTTTCGTCTATCTGGGCGAGAGCATCCGCCGCAGACTGGTCGCGCTTGCACTCGATGATGTAGGCGCAAGCCTTTGTCGCGAAAAAGACGTCGATGCGGCCACCAAGGACGGGGTGCTCAACGTGCACGGGATGCCCCGTGGAACGGATCATAAGGTAGAGCATGTTGCGGAAGTTCGCCTCGATGAGCTTGGGCTCGCTGCTCTCGAATGGAACTTG
>CALYZD010000082.1 GCA_945607565.1 uncultured Bacteroidales bacterium
TGGGGTCGGCGGGCTTGGGGTCGGCCTTGCGCCTCGGGCCAAAGGCGATGGCTCTCTGCCGGCAGTGGTCGATGCAGTCGAAGCAGACCACGCAGCGCGAGGCGTCGATGCGGTGGGCTTTGGGGTCGATGCAGCCCGACTTGCAGTTGCGGGCGCACAGTCCGCAGCCGTTGCACTTGTCGGTGTCGATGCTCACGCGCATCACCGAGGCTTTGGACACCAGGCCCAGCACCGTGCCCACGGGGCAGATGGTGTTGCAGTAGGTGCGTCCGCCGCGCCATGCCAGCACGCCCACCACGGCCAGTGTCAGCGCGGCCACCACCAGTGCCGGAATGCTGCGCGCCCAGATGTCGACGGCGTAGAAGGCGTAGCTGTCGGCGCGCTCGGCCACGGCGGCCAGGCCGTTGTTGGCCAGCGCATAGAGCGGCGCAAACAGGTTGGCGGCTATGCGTCCGTAGGCGCTGTAAGGCGCCAGCATGAATGCCACTGCGTTGAGTCCCAGTAGCATCAGCCCGACGAACAGTGCCAGCACGCCGTAGCGCACCAAGGGTCGCTCGGGCGTGTGGGAGTAGCGGTTTTTCTTGCGGCGGAGGCGGGCCACCACGTCCTGCAGCACGCCCATGGGGCACACTATCGAGCAGTAGAGGCGCCCCAGCAGGGCGGTGAGTGCCAGCAGAGCTATTGTCAGCAGCACGTTGTGGGCCAGCAGGGCCGGCAGGAACTGCATCCGTGCCATCCACCCGAACCACTGCTGCCATGTGCCCGTGAAGTCGAGAAACAGCAGTGTGATGCCGGCAAAGAAGACTATGGCCAGGCCTGTTCTGATTTTTCGTAGCATTCGTTCTATGTCTTTATTGGTTTGTTCGTTGCGTGTCGTTTCCCCGTCGCTCCCTTTGGTCGGTGGCAAATGCGGCGCGGCCGGCGATGTCTTACGGTTCGTCGCAGCCCGATGCCGGTTAGTCGTCGCGGCCGTCGTCGGGGCGTGGCGGGCGGCTGCCTTTCGACTGGAAGCCGAGCAGGTTGCGCCCGATGTGCTGCTCCGATGCCAGCGCGCTCCTGACGGTCTGCATTCCGTATTTGTTGTTGATGCTGTCGACGGCTTCCATCAGCTTGCGGCTGCGGTCCATGTCGCGGTGGTCGAACAGGTCGAGCTGCACGGCCGTGCTGTCGGAGAGGTGGCCCAGCATCACGCCCATCTTCTTGAACATGAATCCGGGCGCGTAGATGCGGTCGAGCAGCCGTGTGGCCACGCCAATCATCTCGCCGGTGTCCTCCGTGGGCATGGTCAGCCGCTCGATGTCGACGTTGTAGTACTGCGGCAGGTCGAGGCGGTGGCGGTTGGTCGACAGGAAGACTTCGACGCTGCCGCACATGCGCTTCTGCTCGCGCATCCGGTGGGCTATCCCGGTCACGAAGGCGGCCAGCATCGAGCGCAGCTTCTCGTGGCTGTCGGTCATGGCGGCGAACGTGCGCGACTGCGTGATGCTCTGCTGCGGATGCCTGCGTTCTATTTCGATGGCGCGCGTGCCGTGCAGTTCGCGCCACGTGCGCGCTCCGGCCGTCTGCATCTTCTTGCGGACGATGCTCTCTGGCATCCGTGCAAAGTCGGCGGCCGTGGCTATGCCGCTCAGGCTCAGGAAGCGGCGGTTGGCGCGGCCTATCCCCCACACGTCGCCCACGGGCATTCCGCTCAGGGCCTTGTCGACGTCTTTGGGCTGCAGCACGCAGATGCCCCTGTAGCCCGGATAGCGCTTGGCATACCATGTGGCCACCTTGCTCAGGGTGTAGGTGGTGGAGCAGCCGCAGGCCACGGGCACGTCGGTGCGCTCGGCTATCAGGTCGCGCACGAGGCCCACGTAGTGCACCGCCTCGGCGCGGTCGTCGACGGGCAGCGTGCCGAAGAACTCGTCGATGCTGTACTGCACGAAGTTCTGCACTATGCCCTGCTCCATCACCAGCCGCATGATGCGTTCCGACGTGTCGTGATATTTCTGCATGTCGGCCCCGAACACGCAGACGCCGTGGCGCTCTATGATGTCGCGCGACTTGAAGACGGGCATCCCCCGGCGCAGCCCTGCGGCCTTGGCTTCGGGCGTCAGGGCCAGGATGATGCCCGAGTTGCCGCCTCCGCCGTTGGCCACCACCACGGGGCGGCCCTTGAGCTCGGGGCGGAAGGCCGTCTCGCAGCTGGCAAAGAAACTGTTGCAGTCGATGTGGACTATCATGGCGCGGGTCTGGTGTGTGGGTTGGACGGTCGGTGTTCTTTTTTTGATTCGGACAAATTTAGCCACAATCGCAATCCGACGTAACTTTTCGGCCGGTCTTTTGCGCCGCCGCCCGCGCAATGCAAATGTCACGGGCCACCCGGCGCAAACCCGCCACGGTTTGCACAATTTGCATTAATTTAGCGCCGTCAATCGCATAACACACCTCAGAGTTGAAAAAGGCATATCTTTCCACACTTGCGGCAGCGGCAGCCGGCATCGGGCTGTGGCAATGCGCCAACCCGGGCACGCCCACCGGCGGCCCGCGCGACATCGAACCTCCCGTCCTCGTCAGGTCGACTCCGGCGCCCAACGCCGTGGGGTTCAGCGGCTCCAAGGTTGTCCTTGAGTTCAACGAGAATATCCAGCTCAAGGACGCCATGACAAAGTTCGTGGTCTCGCCGCCCATGATAACCGCGCCCAGCGTCAACGCGCACGCCAACACCGTCACCGTCGAGTTCAAGAGCGACCTGGAGCCCGGCACCACCTACACGCTCGACTTTGCCGACTGCATATCCGACCTCAACGAGGGCAACGTGCTGAGCAACTACACCTTCACCTTCTCGACCGGCGAGAGCACCGACTCGATGATGATTTCCGGATTCATGTACGACGCCGCTACGCTCAAGCCCATGCAGGGCATGTATGCGCTGCTATACAAGTGTCTGGACGACACCGCCTTCACCCGCTCGGTGCCCATGCGCATAGCCAAGACCGACGCTTCGGGACGCTTCCGCATCAAGAACATCCCGGCCGACGCCGAATATCGCGTCTACGGCCTCGACGACTCCAATCGCAACTTCATCTTCGACCAGCCCGGCGAGCAGATAGCCTGGCACGCGCAGCCCGTCCGCCCCACGTTCGAATACCGGACGCTGACCGACACCCTCGTGCCCGGCACGCCCGCCTCGGCCCTCGGCGACCGCACGCTGCCGGCCGACTCGCTGCTGGCCGACACGGCCATAGTGACGCGCGACACGCTATTCTATCTGCCCGACTCGCTCAACCTCTTCGTCTTTGCCGAAGACGTCTACACGCAGTTCATCGCCTCCGACGAGCGCCCCGACCACAACACGCTCAGAATCATCTTTAACAAGCCCATGAAGAGCCGGCCGCGCTTCGGCTTTCCGGGCGTCGACAGCATAGAGCGCAGGCACATAGCGCAGTTCTCGGCCCACAACGACACCTGCCTCATCTGGCTGACCGACTCGGTGCTCTACAAGCCCGACTCGGTGTGCCTGTCGGTGAGCTATCCGGTGCTCGACTCGCTGGGGCAGATGACCGACCGCACCGACACGCTGACGCTCTGGCACTTCAACCTGAAGCAGAAGGAGAAGAAGCGCCGCCGCAAAGACGCGCCCGAGCCCGCGCCCTCGCTTAAGCTCACCATACCGCAGAGCATCGAGATATATTCGGACCTGCCCATAGTCCTGCCCGCGCCCGCCGCCCGGTTCGACACGGCCGGCGTCAGGCTCAGCATCAAGTCCGACACGCTCTTCGTGCCCGTGGCCTGCCGCTTTGCGCACGACACGGTCAGCATCTGCCGCTACACCCTGCGCCACAAGTGGGAGCCCGGCGCCGAGTATCGTCTCGAAATCGACTCGGCCGCCATTGTCGACTGCTACGGGCTGGCCGTCAACCCCACCAAGGTCACCGTCAAGCCCAAGGCGCTCGACAACTACTCGACGCTTTACGTCAGCGTGGCCAACGCTCCGGCCAACGCTCTGCTGCAGATAGTCTCGGGCAAGGACGCCGTGGTGCGTCAGGCCTACATCCCGGCCAACGGCAAGGTGGGCTTCCGCTATCTGAAGCCGGCCGACTACATGCTGCGCGTGGTCAGGGACGACAACCGCAACGGCCGCTGGGACACCGGCAACTTTGAGCAGGGAGTGCAGCCCGAAAAGGTGAGCTACTACATGGAGAAGGTCAGCACCCGCGCCAACTGGGAGATTCTTGTCGAGTTCGACGACGCCGCATTCAGCCCCACGGCCTTTGCCGAGAAGTTTCTGATAAAGAAGAAGACGACGCGCAAGACGTCGTCCGACCGAAGATAGCACCAGCAGTCATTTTTCCAGAACCCGAACAACAAACACAGCAGCGCAATGTCGGTAATAGTGAATTTTGCAATGTTCCCGATGGACAAGGGGCAGAGCCTCGGACCCTACGTGGCCCGCGTGGTCGACGCCCTCAGGCAGTGCGGCGTCGACTACCGCCTGGGCCCCATGGCCACCGCCTTCGAGACCGACACCGTCGACCAGGCCCTTGCGGCGCTGGCCTGCGCCCACAAGGCGCTCGAAGAGGTGTCGGAGCGCATCTACACCACCGTCAGCATCGACGCCCGCAAGGGCCGCACCGGCGGCCTGACCGGCAAGGTGGAATCGGTCCAACGCAATCTGAACAGGCTATGAAACACACGGCACGCACACTGCTCGCCCTGCTTGCGGCCGCCGCCACGGCAATGCCCCTGCGCGCGCAGTGCGACGACATCAACGTCACCACACACCCGGGCGAGGTGGCCCGCTACCACGCCTACTACAACTGGCACTTCATCTGGATGAACGCCGGCGAGGTGACCTTCGCCAACCGCGCCGCCACCTATCGCGGCCGGCCGGCATACAGGCTCAGCGCCATCGGCTCCACCTACAAGTCCTACGACTTCTTCTACCGCGTGCGCGACACCTTCGAGGTGGTGGTCGACACGCTCACGCTGCAGCCCTACCACTTCAGCCAGCGCAACTACGAGAGCGACCGCGTGACGCTCAACGACTACCGCTTCGACTACGACACGCAGATGCTCACGGGCTACACGCAGTCCGAGGATCTGCCCGAGGGCAAGCACTTCAGCATGGCGCTGCCGCAGTGCTCGTTCGACGTGCTGACCATGGTCTACAAGGCTCGCAACATCGACTTTGCGCAGTGTGCCGTGGGCGACAAGATTCCCATCCGCATGATTATCAACGCTCAGAGCTACGACCTCTACATCCGCTACTTGGGCCGCGAGACCATCAAGACGCGCACCGGCCGCCGCTTCGACTGTCTCAAGTTCTCGCCGCTGCTGGTCGACGGCACGCTCTTCAAGGGCGGCGAGGACATGACCGTGTGGGTCACCAACGACCGCAACCGCGTGCCCATCCTCGTGGAGGCCAAGGTGCTCATCGGCTCGGTCAAGGCCATGTTTGTGGACGCCACGGGGCTCAAATACCCGATGACGGCCGAAATTGTCAAACCCAAAAAATAATCTGCCGGCTATGCTCGACGACGAATACTTCATGCGGCAGGCACTGGCCGAGGCGCGCTTGGCTGCCGAGGCCGACGAGGTGCCCGTGGGCGCCGTGGTGGTGTGCCGCAACCGCATCATAGGCCGCGGCCACAACCAAACCGAATGCCTTGGCGACGTAACCGCCCACGCCGAGATGCTCGCCCTCACGGCCGCCACTCAGATGCTGGGCGGCAAGTATCTGAACGAATGCACGCTCTACGTCACCATGGAGCCCTGCGTGATGTGCGCCGGCGCGCTCTGCTGGGCGCAGCTGCAGCGTCTGGTCTTCGGCGCGGCCGATGCCCGCAGGGGCTATTCGCGCTGCACGCCTTCGCTGCTGCATCCGCGCACGCAGGTGCTCGGCGGTGTCATGGCCGACGAGTGCGCGCGGCTGGTGCTCGACTTTTTCCGCGCCAAGCGCTGAGCCTGAAACGCTGAAAAAACAGGGAGGGGCATTGCCACACGCCGTGTGTGGCAATGCCCCTCTCGTCCGTCGGCCGGCATGGAGCTAATCCATGGGCGGCATCTGAGGCCTGTCGCCTCCACGGCGGGGTCCGCCCGCTCCGGGACGGCCCTTGTCGCCGCGCCGGTGCAGCTCGTCGCGCGCCTTGTCGAACTTGCTGCGCTCGAATCGGTAGAGGTTGAGCACCTGCCGCGCCGTCAGCACCTGGCGGAACTTGGGATAGTAGTCTTCCGAGATGTCGAGCATCTCGCGCGAGTGGCTGAACTGCTCCTTGATCATGGTTTCGGCCTGCTCTTCGGTGGGCTCCTGGTCCTGCGTTGGGCAGAAGGTCAGGTTCTTGCGGCTCTCGTGGCGCGCCTTCAGATACTCTTTGTAGATGGCCACGAACTTGACCGAGTCGTCGGCCGAGAGGTGCAGGGCCACAGCGGCCGCTCCGGCCATGCCTTCGACGCCGCGCTCTTTAGGCTGCGGCTCGCCTTTGCCCTTGCCTTTGGGCTGTGCCGTGATGCTCTGACACACTGTGACAGCGAGCATCGAGATTAACAATGCAATGTGTTTCATAGGTTTATACAAAATTTTTTGTGTGAGTGTGTGCGGTTAATAGCAGAAGTAGCTGTAGTCGGCGCTGGCCACCATTTCGGTCAGCTCTTCGTAGCTGAGCGTCTGCATGGCCTGCTCGGCGCGCAGCTGCTCGGCCTCGTTGAGCTGCCAGCCGGTCTGGGCCTGCAGGTCGCCCCACGTCAGGTCGGCGGGCATGTCGGCCGGGCCTATGGTGGCAATCATCAGCACTGCGGCCACAGCGGCTGCGGCGGCCAGTGCGCCGGCTGTCAGGCGTAGTGTTCTTCGGCGTCGTGCTTCGGTCCGAAGCCTGACGGCGATTTTGAGCTGGGCGTCGTCAAAAAAGTTGTCGGGCAACCTGAATGGCGTCTTCCGCTCGTATTTCTCCAAGTCAAATGATTCTTTCATATAGTGTCAACCATTTAGAATGCAGTCTTTTATCTTTTCTTTGGCGTAGTGGTAGTTGGTCTTGAGCGTCTGCACCGAGCTGCCGGTGATGGCGCTTATCTCCTCGTAGCTCAGGTCGTCGTAGTAGCGCATGTTGAACACCAGCCGCTGCTTGTCGGGCAGGCCGATGATGGCTTTCTGCAGGCGGATGAGCACCTCGTTGTCGAAGTCGACGTATTCCGACGCCTCGAGCTTGCCCAGCAGCAGTTCGCTCTCGCTCTCGTGCCGGTGCGCCGCGGCCTTGTCGATGAAGCGCAGCGCCTCGTTGGTGGCGATGCGGTAGAGCCACGTCTTGAGCGAGCTGGCACCCTCGAATCTGCCGATGTATCGGTAGACGTTGACCCACACTTCCTGAAAGACGTCTTCGGCATCGCTGTGCGACACCACCATCCGGCGGATGTGCCAGTAGATAGGCTCCCTGAAGGTGCGCATCAGCTGTGCGAAGCCGCGCTCCTTGTCGGCGCTGCACAGGTCTATCAGTTCTTGGTCGGTCATCATCTTTTCCTTGTCCGTTTTCGATGCTTTAGACACGGCTGATTCAAAAAGGTTAAACATGCCGGCATCTTTTTGGCGCCCGGTGCCAACGGCTTATCAGTCTGCCGTTAACCGCCGCCGGTGCGTCGCCTGCGACATTTCGATGCCGTTAAACTTTCGGTTCGGGGCACATCGGCAGCCGTTTTACGCGAAAAAAAGCGTATTTTGCCACAAATCAAAAGGAACAACGATATGGCAAAGACAAAGGCCGATCCGGAGGCAAAAAGACAGAAGCGCATGGCAGCCATCATGGAGCTGCTGACGCAAAACGCCGGACATGCGTACAACTATAAGCAAGTCACCGAGTTGCTCGGACTCAAGAGCAAGGGCGATCGGATGGAAATACAGGACCTGCTGTTCGACATGGAGGCCGGCGGCATGGTGGAGGAGACGGTTGCGGGCAAATACCGCGCCATAGGCAACCAGTCGTCGTCGCACGTGGTGGGCACGGTCGACATGACCCTGCGCGGCCCGGCCTACATCATCCCCGACAACAAGGCCGAGGGCGACAGCGACATCTTTGTGGCGCAGACCAAGCTGGGCACCGCCCTCCACGGCGACAAGGTCGAAGTCCTGATCTACGCCCGCAAGCGCGGCCGCCAGCCCGAGGGCGAGGTGGTGAAGGTGATCAAGCGCAAGCGCGAGACGTTTGTGGGCACGGTCGAGATTTCGGCCGACTTCGCCTTCCTCGTCACCGACCCGCGCCAGACCGGCGGCCACGACATCTTCATACCTACCGAGGCGCTACACGGCGCCCGCCAGGGACAGAAAGCCGTGGCCCGCATCACCGGCTGGCCCGCCAAGGCCAAGAACCCCATAGGCGAGATAGTCGACGTGCTGGGCGACGCCGGCGACAACCAGACCGAGATGCACGCCATCCTCGCCGAATTCGGCCTGCCCTACAGCTACCCGGCCGAGGTGGCCCGCGAGGCCGAGACCATCGACGCCGGCATCACGCCCGACGAGGTGGCCCGCCGCATCGACATGCGCGACGTGGTCACCTTCACCATCGACCCCGTCGACGCCAAGGACTTCGATGACGCCCTGTCCATCCGCCGCCTCGACAACGGCCGTTGGCAGGTGGGCGTCCACATAGCCGACGTCACCCACTACGTCCGCCCCGACAGCATCATCGAGGAGGAGGGATACCGCCGCGCCACGTCCATCTATCTGGTCGACCGCGTCATACCGATGCTGCCCGAGCACCTGAGCAACGGCATTTGCTCGCTCCGCCCCGACGAGGACAAACTGACCTTCTCGGTCATCTTTGAGATGGACGACGAGGCCAACATCGTCCACAGCAAGATCGCCAAGACGGTCATCCGCTCCAACCGCCGCTTCACCTACGAGGAGGCACAGGCCATCATCGAGACCGGCGAGGGCGACTATCGCGACGAGATGCTCCGGCTCGACAGCCTTGCCAAGAAGATGCGCAAGCGCCGCTTCGACGAGGGCGCCATAGGCTTCGAGCGCGTCGAGGTGCGCTTCAACATCGACGAGAACGGCAAGCCCGTCAGCGTCTTCTTCAAGGAGTCGAAGGACGCCAACAAGCTGGTCGAGGAGTTCATGCTGGCGGCCAACCGCCGCGTGGCCGAGTTCATCGGCAAAGACGAGCTCAACCCCACGCCCGGCCGCAAGCGCACGCCCAAGACGTTCGTATACCGCGTCCACGACCAGCCCAACGAGGAGAAGTTCGACAACTTCGCCAAGTTCATAACCCGCTTCGGCTACGACGCCCAGCCCAAGAAAGGCGAGGAGATCAACAATGTGGTCAACCGCATCCTAGGCGAAGTCAGGGGCAAGGGCGAGCAGAACCTGATAGAGGTGCTGGCCGTGCGCACCATGGCCAAGGCCGTCTACACCACCCACAACATAGGGCACTACGGGCTGGCGTTCAAATACTACACCCACTTCACGTCGCCCATCCGCCGCTACCCCGACATGATGGTGCACCGCCTGCTCTTCAGCTACCTGAACGGCGGCAAGTCGGTCAACGCCGAGAAATACGAGGAGATGTGCGAGCACAGCAGCCAGCAGGAGCAGCTGGCCGCCGACGCCGAGCGCGCCTCCATCAAATACAAGCAGGTCGAGTTCCTGATGGACCGGATAGGCGAGGAGTTCGACGCCGTCATCTCGGGCGTGACCGAGTGGGGCATCTATGCCGAGATTGTCGAGAACAAGTGCGAGGGCATGATCCCGATCGTCGACCTGGAGGACGATTATTATTATTTCGACGAGGAAAATTATTGCGTGGTGGGCCGCAGCACCGGGCGTCGCTTCCAGTTGGGCGATCCGCTCAAGATCCGCATAGCCAACGCCAACCTCGAGAAGAAGCAGCTCGACTTTGTGCTGGCCGAGATGCCGCTCAAGCCCGTCGAGAAGCAGACCGCCGGCCTCAAGAAGTCGGCCCGCAGCCGCAAAGCCAAGTCGCCCATCCCGCCCAAGAGCGTCCTCAAAAAGTCCAAAACGACCAAGAGCGCCAAGTCTCGCAAGAAAGGCCGCCGCAAATAGCCGGGCGCAGCGCCACCCAAAAACTAAAAACAACCTCCACCCAGCCATGTGCGGCGCGGGTGGAGGTTGTGTATTTTCTGGGCTTGGGCGGTGTGGGGTTATTCCCAAGTGAGCTCGTAATAATAATAGCAGTTGTCGCCTACGTAGGCCGTGCACGATGCCAGGTAGCCGTCGCTGTCGAAGGTGTAGTAGTAGGGGCCATAGTTGCTGGCGTCGGGCAGTTGTGAGGTGCGCATGCCGTAGAGCTCGGGGTGGATGTCCTCGATGCCGCCCGGCTTGGCGCCTATGATGAGGGTGAACGGGATGTAGCCCTTGCAAGCCTGGCCACTATAAGTGAAAGTCATGTGGCACCTCTGCACCATCCGGTCGTCTTCCCAAACCACAGCCTCGTCATTGTACCTGATCTGACGGCCCTGTTCGTCGTAGCCGTAGCTGCAGCCTTCGTAGTCGGGGTCGGGATCTTTGCCTTTATGAATTTCTTCGTCGACCAGGTTATTGTTGAGGATGAGTATGTTCACATCGCCGTCGCGCTCTGTTTCGGTGATGGTGTTGCCCTCCCACACATACTTGTCTTCGCCAAAGTCGCCGACTGCTCTTGTCAATCGGCCTTTGTCGTCGTAGAAGATATACAAGGTTTCGACGTATGAGCCATCGAATTTGATTTTGGTGATCCGCTTCTGTCCGGTTATGACGGTTATTTCCGACATCTCTGTCTGAGTTCCATCATCGTCATCATCATCATCGTCGCACGAAGTGGCGGCGAATGATAGTATCACGGCCGCAATGGCCAATCCGAATAATCTTAGTGTTTTCATGGTTTGTTTTGATTTTTAAAAAATTGGCCGCTAATATATATATCCAAATTTTAGCGCAACAAATTGATGGTCAAAGTGTAGCGAAGTTTTGCTCCGGATGCTCTTTTGCCTGATGCCGAGCGGTGGGTGCGGGTGGTCAAATTTGTTTAACTTCGCAGCCGAAACAAACTATCTAATTAGCAATGAAAAAAATGTTTGAAAACACTCCGCGCACCACGCTCGTGGTGGGTGCCGTGGGCACGCTGCTGGTCATCCTGTTCGCGACGCTCTTTTTCGTCAACCGCAGCCGGATGTCGGAGGTGCTGGAGGTGATGACCGAGGAGCGCAACAACCTGGCCATCGAATATGAAAGCCTCTATTCGGACTACGATTCGCTCAAGAGCAACAACGACGAGATGAACCAACGCCTCGAGCAGCAGCGCGACCGCATCGCCATGCTGATGGAGGAGATCAAGACCGTCAAGGCCACCAACGCCTACCGCATCCGCGAGCTGCAAAAGGAGCTGACCACCATGCGAACGGTGATGCGCAGTTTTGTGCGCCAGATCGACTCGCTCAACCAGCGCAACATGGCCCTTGCCGAGGAGAACAAGAACATGCGCTCGCAGGTGGGCCGGATGCGCCGGTCGGTGAGCGAACTCTCGCAGACCAACGAGGACCTGAGCCGCAAGGTCGAGATAGCCTCGCGCCTCGAGACGCGCAGCATAGCCGGCAGCGCCCTGACGCAGCGCAACAAGCCGACGCAGAAATGCTCGCAGGCCGCCAAGCTGTGCGTCAGCCTGACCGTGGCCAGGAACAAGACGGCGCAGGTGGGAATGCGCACGTTCTATCTGCGCATCACCCGCCCCGACGGCCAGCTGCTGATGCACTCGGCCGACGACACGTTTGCCTTCGAGAACACGCGAATCAACTTCTCGGCATCGCGCACCATCGAATACGGCGGCGAGGAAATGACCACCGTCATCTACTACGATGTCGACTCGGGCGAACTGATGGCCGGCAGCTACGAGGCCGAGGTCTTTGCCGATGGCGACGTCATAGGGCGCACGTCGTTCAGGCTCAACTGATTT
>CALYZD010000083.1 GCA_945607565.1 uncultured Bacteroidales bacterium
TGATTCACAGTGAGATCCGCGAGCGTGTAGCCGAATCGGAAGGCGCCGTTTTCGACAACCATTCGCTGCAACTGCTGTAGAGTTTCTCGACCCTTCTGTCGCGCCATCACGTCAGGCACAGGGAGGTGAGCTATTATGCCGGCCTGCTGTCTATAACGCCCGACTATCTGAACAAGCTCTGCAAGCAGTATTGGAAGACGGAGGCGAAGGAATTCATCAGCGCCAAGGTCGTGATGGCCATCAAGAACTGTCTGACTTGCACCGACTTGTCGGTCAAGTACATAGCCACAAAGCTGAATTTCGACGACCCGTCGTACATGTGCCGATTCTTCAAGAAGCAGACAGGCATGTCGCCGTTGGAGTATCGGAATAATGCGAACTGACGGTCAGTCTGGAACCTTTTCGTACCTTTATGGCATCAGTGGTCGACGCATTGCCGCATAGTCGCCGCCCGATTCCATGCAGCCACATTGGCCGTTGATTCCGAGACGATTGCGAACCCGGCCGTTTTTGTGGATAAAAAAACAGGGTGGGCGATAAGTGTGGCTAACGTCAAGATTGTCATAAGACTATAAAGTAAAAAACGCATAATCATGGAATTCATATTTCAATTCTTCTCGCAAATGTTTGGCGTAGTTGAGGATAGCATCATCGAGCCACACAGCGCCGAGGCTCCCGCCGCCAAAGAATCCGAAGCCCTGCAAACCGAAAATGCCGAACCGGAGTCGGTTGCCAACCTGTTCGAATTTGTCGATTTTCATTAATCCAGAACCCAACACATGGAAACGAATATCAATAGCGATTTGCTGATAGCCAAGAAGTTGTCGGGTCAGCTCACTCCGTCCGAGGAGGCTGATTTCGGCCAGCTCATGGCTTCGAGCGCAGCCTTTGCATCCGACTACGAAGCCATGGCGCGCATCTGGAATGTCAGCCGGTCGCTATGTCCCGCCTCGCGCATCGCGGCCCGTCGCAAGGCCGAGTGGCAGAGGCTCAGCCAGTCGCTCGGCGCCGGCCGCCGTCGACGTCCCATTGTGCGCACGCTGCGCATCGCCCTCCGGGTGGCCGCCGTGCTGATTCCGCTGGCGGTTTTGGGCTGTTTCATAGTCTACACCCGTCCCGCCGGCAGTGGCTGGCAGACTTTCGCCACCGCCGACAATGTCGACTCCATCCGCCTGCCCGACAACACGATGGTCTATCTCAATCGCAACACCACCATTCAATATCAGATGACCGCCGCCAAGCGCCAGGTTCGCCTGTCGGGAATAGCCAATTTCGAAGTCTCGCACCAAAAGGACTGCCCGTTCATGGTCGATGCCGGCATGGCCACCGTCAGGGTGCTTGGCACATCGTTCATGGTCGAGAACGTCGAGGGGCGCGGCCGGGTCGACGTCCAGGTGCGCAGCGGACGCGTCAGCTTCGAGAGCAACGATGGCGGATGCGTCCAGCTTACGGCCGGTGAGCACGCCACGTTCAGCAACAGCGTCATCACCCGTTCCGACCAGATCTGGACCGACGAGTGGCAGAGCGGCGTCATCAAGTTGCAGTCGGCCACGCTGCCCGAAGCCCTGGACCACCTCATGACCTACTATCCCGAAATCGAGTCGGTCAACGTCTTTGCCCAGGCCGACACCATCAGCGTCACCACTCAGTTCGACTCGCAGCCGCTGAGTGCCGTGCTCGACGAACTGTCTATGCACTATTGCAAAAAGCTGCTCTTTAGCGACGGCCAATTGATTGTTTCCGATAAATAAATCTTATTTTTGGCATCAAACTCGGAATAGATGCGCGCAATACGACATGAATCATCAAACCCAAGGCACCCCAAAGTCCTTGGGTTTTTTGTGTTTATGCACTTCCTGATGCTCGTGGCGGCATCGGGGCAGACCGACGCCGACCCTTCCGGCCCGCTCGACCGCGTCGTCGAAATCTCCGTGTCCGACGGCTTGTCGACCGAGGAGGCGCTCCGCCGCCTGGCCGCCAATGCCGGGGTGGTCTTCAGCTACAGCAACCGCATCTACCGCTCGCGCTCGGTCGTCTTTTCGCGCCACCGCCAGACGCTGCGCGCGTATCTCGACGAACTTTTCAGGCGCAATCCGGTGGAATATGTGGTGCGTGGAAACAAGATAATTCTCAGGCCGATAAATGACATAAACGTCTATGTCATCAGCGGCTATTGTCGCGATTCCATTTCGGGCGAAGTCCTGATTGGCGCCACCGTCGGCGACCTGAGCACGCAGCGGGGCACGTCGTCCAACGAATACGGCTTCTACAGTTTCTCCATTCCGGCCGGCGACGTCGACGTATTGTGCTCATTTGTAGGCTACAAGACGCAGCATCGCCGCTTCACCATCGAGTCCGACACGGTGCTCGACTTCACAATGACGTCCGCCCTCAAGCTCCCCGACATCGACGTCTATTCCGACGATTCCGACGAAACTTTCAAGTCGTCGCGCACCGGGACGGTCAACCTGCCCATCGAGCAGATCAAGTCGGCGCCGTCGCTGCTCGGCGAGTCGGACGTCATCAAGTCGCTCCAGCTCATTCCAGGCGTGCAGAGCGGGCAGGAAGGCTTTGGCGGAATGATAGTTCGCGGGGGCGGACGCGACCAGAACATGGTTCTTCTCGACGATGTGCCAATCTACAATTCGCACCATCTGCTCGGCCTTTTCTCGATTTTCAATTCCGAGTCGGTCAACGATGTGACACTTGTCAAGAGCGGTTTTCCGGCCCGCTACGGCGGCCGCCTCTCGTCGGTGCTCGATGTCAAGATGCGCGAGGGCAACAGTTCCGAATATCACGGCACAGTCAACATCGGGCTGCTGGCGTCGGGCGTACTGCTCGAAGGTCCTGTGGTTCAGAAGCGTTCGTCGTTCATTGTCTCCGCGCGTCGCACCTATTTCGACCTCTTCTCGTCGCCCATGCAGCTCTCGCGCGACCGCCGGATGTCATATTATTTCTATGACGTCAACACTAAACTGAACTACATTTTGTCACCCAAAGACAGGCTTTATCTTAGTTTTTTTGCCGGATACGACAAGTTTTCCGTCGACTACAACGAGCGTTCCAGCACGATCGTTTATGGCAATGGGCTGACAAAAGATGTCAATTTAAGTGACAATATCGGGATGAATTGGGGCAATATAATTGCCTCGGCGCGGTGGAATCATGTTTACGGTTCGCGATTATTTTCCAACACTACGCTCTATTTCAGCAAGTTCCGCTTCAATGTCGACATGGAGCGCAACAACTATGCCGACGATGCTTACAGCTCGTTCACGCACATCTACTACAGCGGCATCCGCGACTTCGGCGTCCGCACTGACTACACTCTCTTCCCCTCCAAAAGCGTTGGTGTAGTGCGCTTTGGGGCCAACGCGACATTCCACACTTTCTTCCCCGGAATCAACGTGATGACGGAAACGAACCTCGAAACAGCCGTCGACACAACGGTCGGCCGCTCCAATCTTTATCGTTCCGAATTTCACGGCTATGTCGAAGACGATCAGCCAATTGGCGAATCCGTGAAGTTCTGCGCCGGCATACATTTTTCTGCGCTCAGCCGCAGCGGCCACAGGCTCTATTGCAATGTCGAGCCACGACTTTTATTGTCTACTTTTCTGACAAAAAACATATCCGTCAAGTTCGGCTATTCGAGCATGACGCAATATCTGCACCTCGTTCGCATTGGCTCGGTGTCCACTCCCGCCGACATGTGGCTGCCCGTGATGGACAACATCGACCCGATACATTCGCAGCAGACCGCCCTCGAAACAGACTTTGGTCTGCTCAAAGACTTTGGTCTGACGGTCGAAGTCTATCGCAAATGGATGAACAATATCCTGACTTATACCAATATTTCGAATGGTATAATATCAATAGACACCGACTGGTACTCCAATCTCAGTTCGGGCAAGGGCAATTCGTATGGCTTGGAGCTGCTTTTGCACAAGAAAACCGGGCAGCTGTCGGGCTGGCTTGGCTACTCGTGGAGCAGGTCGCGCGTCGAATTTCCCGACGTCAACGACGGCAAGCCTTTCCCGTCTGACAACGATCGCACTCATTCTCTGGCACTTTTGGGTCTCTATAAGATTCGGAGCAACATCGAGGCCGTTGCCTCGTGGACCTATGGCACCGGCACTCCAATCTCGATTGCCGACACCAAATATCAGATTCCATCGCTACCGACTTCGTCCGACAAAGAGTCTGTCAAACAGTTGATTCAGAGTCGCAACGCCTATCGTATGCCCGATTCGCACACGCTGAATGTCGGCGTCAATTTTACGAAGGAGTTCAAGTGGGGTCACCGGGTCCTGAGCATTGGCGTTTATAATGTATATGCTCGCAAAAATCCTCTTTTTGTCTATGTAAATAACAGCAAAAACGATGACGGAACCACCGAAATGACTTTGAAGCAATTCAGTCTTGTGGCTTGGCCATGGCCGTATTTTAAGTACATCATAACATTCTGAAAGATGAGATATTGCATTTTTTTGTCATTTATAATGCTGATAGTTGCCTGCGAATCCGATGTCGAAATCAACGTCAAAGAGGGCCGCAGCGTGACCAATATGTATGCCTTCATCTATCCCGATAGTGCAGTCGATGTTCAGTTGAGCAAAAGCGTTAAAATATTTTCGCCAGTCACTTTCGATTATGTAAAAAATGCAACAATTTTATTGACCGTCAACAGCGAACAATCACAAAAAGTCCTGATTCCCAACGACACGAATTACGTCCGCTTGCCCGCTCCGTCGCTGACCTATGGCGACAGAATCCGGCTCGTGGCGACTGTGAACAATGCGGATTCGGTTGTGGCTGAGACTTTTGTGCCGACATTTGTCCCGATTTCTGGCATCGACACTACGACTGTCACGATTCGGCAGGACGGGAAAATTTCCGAGTTGCTGTCTTTCGCGCTGTCCTTTGCCGATGACAGGTCTACGGATGACTATTATCAAGTTGTTGTGGAGCGCCAAGTCTTGGACGAAAATCGTAAGGTCCTGACTTCCGAAAAGGTTGATTTCAACAAAGACGACAATGTCTTCAACGTTGCAGGTCAAAGCATAATTGGTTCGCAATTGGTAGATCTTGAGGGTGTTTTTGATGATATGCTATTCAATGGTCATAACTATAACGTTAACTTTTCGATGGGTCGCGAGGTCGTTTTGCCGGCCGTCGGCGAGCAGGGCGTCCGGCTGCGAATACGTCTTTATCATCATACTTATGACTATTATAATTATTTTTGCATACTAAAAGTTTACGATTATTCCGATTTTTTTCAGGCCATTGGGCAGGCAAGCCTCTATACGAACGTCACAAATGGTGTAGGCCTGGTCAGCGGGATGTCTTTTGACGAATATTTTATTTATTTCTAAACCTAAGAACAATGAATAGCGAAAATGTTAAAGTACTGATTATTGGATCGGGCCCGGCTGGGTACACAGCAGCAATTTATGCTTCGCGTGCCAATCTGCACCCTGTTCTCTACGAAGGTTTGCAGGCCGGCGGCCAGCTGACCACTACTACCGAGGTCGAGAATTTCCCCGGCTATCCCAATGGCGTCACAGGTCCCGTCCTGATGGATGACATAAAAAAACAGGCAGAAAGGTTTGGTGCCGACATCCGTCCCGGCATGGTCAGCAAAGTCGATTTTAAGAGTTATCCATTCAAGGTTGAAGTTGACGGCGGTCAGAAAATTAATGCAGAGTCGATCATTATCGCAACCGGTGCGTCAGCCAAATATCTTGGGCTCGGCGACGAGAAAAAATATGCCGGCGCCGGCGTTTCGGCTTGTGCGACTTGCGATGGTTTCTTCTATCGAGGGCTCACGGTGGCCGTTGTTGGCGGTGGCGACACGGCAGTGGAAGAGGCTCTGTATCTGGCCGGTTTGGCCAAAAAAGTCTATCTGATTGTACGGCGCAACGTGCTCAGGGCCTCCCAAGTGATGCAGGAGCGTGTGGCTCAAAAGGAGAATATCGAAATATTGTGGGAGCACGAAACGGTCGGCCTTTTCGGGAATGGGGTAGTCGAAGGCGCACGGCTTGTCAAGAAGCGCGGCACGGTCGACGAAGAGTTCGTTGACATAGCAATTGATGGATTTTTTCTTGCTATTGGTCATAAACCTAATTCGGATTTGTTCGTTCCGGACATTGATGTCGACGAGCAGGGTTACATCAAGACGCACGGCGACACCACCCGCACTAATATCGACGGCGTCTTTGCTTGCGGCGATGTCCAGGATCCGCGCTATAGGCAGGCAATCACCGCTGCAGCGAGCGGTTGCAAGGCTGCTTTGGATGTGGAAAGATGGCTTTTGTCAAAATAATTTACTCAACAAAGGCATTTATTTAATGAATGCCTTTGTTGTATGTCAATTCCTTCAAGGACTGTTTGACGCTTCTGATTTGTTGTTTGATCTGAATTACTTCTCTGAAAATGAAAGCCATCTCATAACCTTCACGGATTGCGTCTTTGTCATAATTATTCATGACAATATATTGGCTTTTCTTCTCCCCGACAAATTCAACTTTAAGCATTTCTTTGCAGTGCTGCGATATGAAGTCTGCCACGCCATTGTCGCTGTTTTGTCTGTAATTGATCGTTTCCCAATAGTATTTTCCGTCATCAAATTTATTGACCATTGTTTCGCTGTCAATCTGCTCGGTTGTCGCCGAATTGTTGCCGAAATACACTCTTATCGAGTTGTGGTTAATGTATTCTTTGGCGCACAAATGGCTTGATATATAGAAGTTTCCGTTCTGGTTGACGTGTATTTTCACGAACGATCTGAGATAGGAATTCGACGTGCTCTGACGTTTATGCTCGAGCCATGGCATATCACCAAAATTGTCAATCGAATTGAAGTCTTTCATCATTAACTTTAATTCACTTTCGCGGGCGTTCAGCAGGCTGTCTAAAAAAATCAGATTTCTGTCCTGCTCCGACTTTTTCACTATCCGCATGAATTCTTTGGCCTGAATTGTAATTTCCTTTTCTTTGGGGTATGTATGTATCAGGCTGTCTAACAGTATCTTGGATTTGTTATAGTCTTTCTGCATATAAGCATTGCCAGCTTCGTCCATCAGCATTTTTGCAGCATCTTTGTCCGAAGATGTGCAATCTGTCATAAAAAAAGCAAACAATACTATAGCCCACCGACAATTAACCATTTTTCTCGTGTTTTCTGCAAAAGTAATTCACCGACAGCATAATGCACCTGCTCCATCGGTTAAAAAAAGGTTATTTGACGCTGTGGTTTTATTAATATTATTAAATGCCAATTATCAGACTTTTGTTTCTTAGTCCAGGAATTCCAAGTCTTTTATGTTGATGTGCAGGTTGGCGTGAGTGCCCCCTTCTTTGTCGGTGTAGCATTCGGCGGCAGGTATGCCTTCTATCAGTACTTTCCGGCCTTTTTTCAGATAATCTGCAATTTTTGTGCTTTGCCCGTCATATTTCCAGATGACGGCTCTCACCCATTCGGTGCGATCTTGTCCGTCTTTGCCCGGTTCCAGCGGCACGACGATTCTGATGTTGATTGCTTTGCGATTGCCAACTTCTTTAATGTCAGCGTCTTGAACTATAAATCCTGTGAGAAAAACTTTAATCATAAGTCGTTTTTTTATTTGCTTATGCTCACTAAATAAGTGTTTTTTTTGATTCTTTCAAAAAAAGTTTCGATTATTTGTTTTTCTCCTTTGTGCTCAGCATGCCGCAAGCCGCGTCAATGTCTTGGCCTCTCGAGTTTCTGATTGTAGTTGTCAGCCCCCTGCTGTTCAGTTCGTTGCGGAACCATTCCATCGTTTTGCGGCTGCTTCCTTTGAGCGGTGAATCGGGTATCGAGTTGAAATTGATCAGGTTGACCCGGCAGTGCAGCCCGTTGAGTAATGTCGTCAGGCCTTTGATGTGTCTGGGCGTGTCGTTGTAGCCGGCAAACATTGTGTATTCGAACGAGAGCCGTCGCTGATGCGTCCAATCGAACTTTCTGAGCTCTGCCACAATGTCTTGCGCCGTATAAGCCTTCTCTGCCGGCATCAGCTGTCCGCGCTCTTGGCCGAACGGATTGTGCAGACTGACAGCCAGATGCACCTCCGTTTCGTTCAGAAGCCTTATCATGTTGGGCACGATTCCGATTGTCGATACTGTTATGCGCCGCGGGCTCCATGCAAATCCCCATGCAGATGTCAGTATTTCAATGCTTTTGAGCACTTCGTCGATGTTGTCCATCGGCTCGCCCATGCCCATAAACACGATATTTGTCAGTTTTGAACTTTCATCAATGCTTGCAATTTGATTCAAGATTTGACCGCAACTCAGGTTGCCGCCAAATCCTTGTCGCCCGGTCATGCAGAATCCGCACGCCATTTTGCAACCCACCTGCGACGAGATGCACAGTGTATGTCTTTCGTTGTCAGGTATATATGCTGATTCTATGAAGCCCTTGTCTGTTCCGAACAAGTATTTCCGCGTTCCGTCGACGGAGGTTTGAACGTTAATGGCTTTACTACGTCCAATTTCATGATTTTTGGCCAAGATTGCTCTGCTCGATTTTGACAGATTGGACATGCAATCTATGTCGGTCACGTTTTTTTTGTAAAGCCAATCGGCAATTTGTTTTGCCGCAAACTTCGGCATCGCCAACTCGTGTGTCAGCGTTTCGAGTTCGTGCAGAGTTTTTCCGAAAAGTTGCTGAGCCATAGCTGTTTCAATTCAGTCGGATTGAGTTGTTCTCTATTGTGATCAGGCCTTTTTTATACATAGTCCCGATTGTCATTTTGAATGTTTTTTTGCTGCATCCAAATATGACTTTTATGAGTTCGGCGTCTGTTTTGTCGCCTACGGCCATTCTGCCGTTGTTTTCATGCAGTTTTTTCAAAATGACACTTTCTGTGTCGTTGACTCGCTCATAGCCAATTCGTTGCAGCGAAAGGTCGATTTTGTCGTCTTCCCTTATCTGTTTGATGTATCCTTTGCAACGCTCGCCAATCTTGACAATCCTGTATGTTTCATTGTTGTAAATCACACCCAAATGCCTGTTGTTTATCACGGCTTTGTAGCCAAGCGTCGTCTTGTCGTATATCATCAGGTCAACTTCCTGACCGACAGTGTATTTGGGAAGCGTATTGCTTAGGTGCTTTTCGATTTTTTCGGTCGCAGCAATTCTGTTGGTCGCCTTGTCGAGAAAGACGTAGACGATGTAGCTTTTCCCGATTTCCATTCGGCCGCGCTGCTCGTTGTAGGGCACAATCAGGTCTTTGGGCAGTCCCCAATTCAGAAACGCGCCAAATCTGTTGAGCGACGTGCATTCGAGCATCGCGCATTCGCCGACTTGCGCCAGCGGCGTTTCGGTGGTCGCCACGAGCCGGTCTTCGGAATCTTTGTAGATGAATGCGTCGATGTTTTCGCCAATCTCCACATTTTGTGGCACATAGCGTTTGGGCATCAGTATGTCGCCAAGTTCGTTGCCGTCCAGATATATGCCGAATTCGACCTGGCGCGCAATCCGCAACGTGTTGAACGTGCCTATTTTAGTCATTTTGTCCTGTTTTTTGCAAATGTAAAACGAATTGCGCTATTTTTACGAGAATTTTTGAATCATGGACGACAAAGTTTTAACCGATTTGGTTTCGATTAAGATGTCTTTTGGAAAATACAAAGGCACGTTGCTTTGCGATCTTCCTGAGCCTTATTTGGTTTGGTATCAACAGAAGGGCTTTCCGACCGGTCGGCTTGGGATGCTTTTGTCGACCATGTATGAGGTCAAACTCAACGGTTTGGAATATTTGCTTAAACCATTTCGCAATGGAGCCGTCTGAACTGATAAATCGTGGCATCGAGGCCGAACTGTCGTTTTCGGCCGTCCGCTCTTCGGGGCCGGGCGGGCAGAATGTTAATAAGGTTTCCACTGCTGTCGAGATGAGATTTGACATTCCTCATAGTGAAGTTTTGTTCGATTCTGAAAAATCGACGCTGATGTGCCGATTGTCGTCGCGCCTGACTTCAGAGGGTGTTCTGATTGTTTTTTCGCAGGAATCGCGTTCGCAACTCTCGAATCGGAAAGCCGCGACCGACAGATTTCTGCGTCTGTTGGCCAATGCTCTGAAAGTCAGCAAGCGCCGCATCCCGACGCGACGCACGCGAGCATCCGTCGCCCGTCGACTGGATGCAAAAAGAGCAAGATCTATCATCAAACGGTCGCGCAATATTCATAATTTCGATTGACACACATCCATTCAAACATATATACACAATTCAACAAATGAATTTATATCCATTGAAGTTCTCACCAATCGTCAAGGACAAGATTTGGGGTGGAACGAAACTTAAGACATTATTGAACAAGGATTTGGGTCAGTTGCCCAATGGCGGCGAAAGCTGGGAGCTGTCTGCCGTTAAGGGTGATGTGTCGGTTGTGTCGAATGGGAAACTTGCCGGGCAATCGCTTGTGGATGTGATAAATGCGTACGGCGCCGATTTGATGGGCCGACATGTCTATGCTCAGTTTGGTGCTGATTTTCCATTGCTAATAAAATTCATAGATGCAAATGACAATCTGTCGGTTCAGGTTCACCCTGACGACGAGTTGGCAGCCCGCCGGCACGGCAGTTTCGGGAAGACCGAAATGTGGTATGTGATGGATGCCGACGAAGGAGCGTCGCTGATTTCCGGTTTTTCGGAGAAAATATCGGCGACAGACTACGAGCGGCGGCTTGCGTCGGGGCATTTCGTCGATGCATTGGCTGTGCACAAGGTCAGGCAGGGCGACGTTTTTTTCATGCCGGCCGGCCGGATTCACGCCATCGGCAAGGGCGTCATGGTGGCCGAGATTCAGCAGACGTCCGACGTCACTTATCGCGTCTACGATTATGATCGTCGCGATGCTGCCGGACGTTCGCGCCAATTGCATGTCGATGAGGCACTTGCGGCCATCAATTTCGACGATTTGGATTCGGGCAAGATCGAATACCGAGCGGTCGAAAACCAGCCAGTGCCGGTTGTGAGTTGCAAATATTTCGACACCAGTGTGATGGTCGTGTGCGGCTCCACAACTTTGGATTTTTCGCAAACCGACAGTTTCGAAATCCTGATGTGTGTCGAAGGCAAGGCTACAATTTCCGCCGGCGATTTTTCGACTGAAATGTCGCTGGGCGAGACCTTGTTGGTGCCGGCCTGCACCGACTCGGTCAAGGTGGATGCAGATTCGGCTAAAATGCTCAATGTTTTCATTCCGTGAATGTTACGATAGTGAGAAGGAGCCCGGCTGTGTTGGCCGGACTTCTTTCTTGAGTATCAGGGCGTTAATTTTTAT
>CALYZD010000084.1 GCA_945607565.1 uncultured Bacteroidales bacterium
GGAATCTTTGCTCATCGCCTATCCCGTACTCGAGGCCTTCGCATTGCCCACCACCGAGGATAAGCAATGCCGAAGCCCACGTTGTATGTATATTGACAGAACATCAATTACACACCCATGGACATCAACCATTGCCTTATCGTGCGGTGGTTTTTAGAAGTTGCGAAGTTCTGAGTACCGCAGATAAGACGCCAAGTCAACGTCTTTCTGTATTATGTATGTCAGCTTGCCCCTGGCGCCTATCATACAAGGCTTCAAGAGCGAAACCAGAGCAAATGTATAGAAATAATCTGTGAGAGAGGGGGTGTCGGGCCCGATATTTTTCGGCGCTCTATAAAAATCACGCCCCAGAAAAGCACAGAGCGCTCAGGGGACACAGGTGCTCATATCGAACAAATCAGTGCTGTTCATAAAGACAACGGAACCACAGAAAAAATCTTTTCCATGGTTCCGTTGTCAATGTGTTTCTGAATTATGTGTCCCGGTTCTCAACTTTGCGCAAGCACTTTGGCGTCGACCACGACATCATTGCAGTGACGGCGAAAGTGCAGTCCAGCCATCTGCGGCAAGATTGCCGGCGTGACGCGCGAGGGGATGCGTGGTTTCGGAACGCCGGCTAATTGAAGCGCGGCATCACGTATTTGTCGGTGGACGACTTGAAGTGCAGGCCCCAATATGTCTGATCTTCGACGGGCAACGCCATCGTTTTGAGCAATTCGAGATTGTCGGCCGACACGGCGTAGTAATCGTTGCGGTGCTCGGAGAAAACGTGAATTGTCCAGTCGAACAGGTTGCCGATGATGGTGAGCGACTCGGTGTGCGGATTCCACGACGGGATGCCGACACGCGTCAGCGAATAATTGCCGCTGCCGATGGCGTAAAGCAGATTTCTGGCGTCGGTAATCAGAGCCAGAGTCCGCCTGCCGGGATATTCGGTCACGAATGCGGTCTGCGGCTCGACGCTGTCGGGCAGCTGGACGAGGCGGACGTAGGGCTGGCCCATAATCTGCTTCAGATGAAAGAGTCGGCCCTCGCTGTCGATGAGCATGCAACCTTCGTCGTAATCCTTTCGGGGCGTGGGGTTGCCGGCCACGAAACGGGCCGGGAAGACGAATCCCTTCTCGCGCATCTTGGCTGTGAATCTGCGGTTTTTCTCGGTGTCGACGGTGTTGGTTTCGGCCGTCACGAATTCGATTCCGCTGCGGGTGATCCTGAAGACGTCTTTCGGCATTTCGAGTTCGACGCGGCCCGAATTGGATTCGAACAGATAGTAGAGACCCAGCGTGGGGCGGTTGAGGTTGTCGGGCGAACTGCGGAACGTGAAATTGTTCTGCTGCAGCATGCGCGGCGACACGGCGCATCCGGCAATGCTGTCGGGGAAGCGCGAGTCGTTGGCGAGCTGGCGGAAATAGACGGTCGGCAAGAGGCTGTCGACCTGCTTGCGCGTGTAGGTGTGTCCGGCGGCGTCGGTGCGCACCATGGTTCCGGTCAGTTCGTCCAGGCGCGTGATGACGAAATCGCGAAGCACGTGACTGTAGATGACCGTCGGTCGGTTGGCGGCTTTGGACGACAAGAAAGCGTAGAGCCACGGCAACTCCCACAGAAGCAGGACCGCCACAAAAGCATACAATATTATCTTACTTATTCTTAGCATAATAGTTCATTTTCAATCCTGACATCCGTCTTTGAATCGTGCCACGCTGACATAGGGGAGCGTGAACGTCATTGCAATGCAAACAGCCAGCCAAGGGAGGGCGTAAACGTAGGCCTGCGCCGATGCGTCGAACAGGAAGATGCGGAGCATCAGCAGCGACATTGCCAGATAGGCCAGCCGCAGTCGCCACGTGGATTCGAGGCAGACGAAGGCAGTGAGCAGGTAGGCCTCGAGGCCGGCCATGAACCACGGCAGAGCGGTCAGCACGGCGGCCGCCACCATCTCGGACACAAAGATGCGCGCGTAGACCAGCACTATCATCAGCACCGACAGCGCAAAGCACGCCGCGAGCAGCGTCAGGCCGAACAGCTGCATCACGGCCAGCATCCGGTGGTTGGAATATGGCAGATGAAGCGTCAGCTTGAGGCACCGGTTCTGCATCTCGGGCACGAACTGCATGAGCCCGAACAGGATTCCGAGAAAAGTCGGGACGTATTTGAAGATGTCGAAAAAAACCGCATCCTTCAAAATCATGACTTCCCACAGATGAGGCGCACCCTTTATCTCAGCCACGCGATTGACGTTGAGCATACAATAGCCCACAAATCCGAACATTGCGAGGCAGACCACGGCGTAGCATCGGCGCGTTTTTATCCATTCTTTAAAGAAAATCGATTTAATCATAGTCACTTGCATTTTAATATTTGCCTGTCAGGCCTATGAAAATGTCTTCGAGGTTCTGCGGCGACGCGGCGACGAAGTCGGAGAACGACGCTCCAAGCGACTTCAGGACGTCCTGGACCTGCTGCGGCGGCAGAAACGTATAGAATTCAATGCGGTTATCCTTCCTTTCGGGATGATAAAAGTCCGGATTTTCGGGCAGCTCGTAGCCGGCCGGCGCCGCAAAGGAGCAGCACCTGACGGTCCGCATCAGTTCCGACAGTTTGCGATGCGTCAGAATGCGGCCGTAATCCATTATGATACAGTCATCTATCAGTCTTTCCATATCCTGGATTATGTGCGATGTCAGGAACATCGTTTTCTTTTCGGCGCAGGCATATTCGCGCAGATAGTCGACAAAGAGCCGCCGGTAGCCGGGGTCGAGGCCGAGCGAGAAGTCGTCGAGAATCAGCAGATCGGGATTCTGCGCCATGATGATGCCGAGGGCCACCTGCGAGCGCTGCCCATTCGACATCCGCGAAATGCGCTGTGAGGGGTCGACCTTGAGCTTGCGGAGCAGTTCGTAGTATGCCTCGCGCTTCCAGTCGGGGTAGAACGGAGCGTAGAATCTTTCGAGCTGCTCGATCGTCATGAACTGATACTGGACGTGCCCTTCGAGCAGCAGGCCAATCCGGCGGCGCGTTTCGTTGCGCATGGCGCGGACGTCCTCGCCGAAGATGCGCACCTGGCCTGCGTGCGGCTTCAGGAAACCGTTGAGCAGATTGATGGTGGTGGTTTTGCCGGTTCCGTTCTTGCCGAGCAAACCCAAAATGTGGCCTTCGGGGACTACAAAACTCAGGTCCTTATATATTTGCCTGCGTCCGTAGTAATGCGTCAGGCCGCTGCATTCTATCGTATTCATCTCTCCGTTATCGTTTTGAATGCTAAATGATTATAAACAGAATCGGAATCAGAATGCCGGCTATCAGCTCCCACAGCATGCGGCTGCGCACGAACTGACGGCCCTGGAACATCAGGATTCCGCTGAGGACTATCAGGATCATCGACACGGCAAAGCAGTCGGCAAAGACGGTCCAGGCCTTGCTTGGGTTGTAGTGCAGGCGGACCATGGAGCCGACCACGACGCGCTTCTGAAGTTTCTCATACACGGCCATGCCGGTTGTCATGTCAACCACCACCGACGAGCCGCCTTTGAGGAAGATTTTCATTTCGCCGGGCTTGGGGAAATAGTGCTTGGCATAATTGTCGGCTTCGTCTATTTCGTTCAGAATTTCAGTCACTTGAGCCATGGTCACGTCGGCTTTCAACGCCCAGCGGCGGCCGGTCTGGAACTCCGTGCGCTCCACCGAATAGTTCGGGTTGATAGTGTTGCGATGATTCATAAAGATGCCCGAAACGGCATACACCACGAACGCGCCGGCGAAAATCATCGACACGTCGCGGTGTAGCGTGCGGCACCACTTGCGAAACAAACTACTGAATTTCATAGAGTTTGGCTTCCACAAAGTAGAACGACAGATATTCCTTGCCGCACTGGGCCTTGCGTTCGGCTATTTTGGCTCTGAAGTCGGCAATGCGGCCGGCGGTGGTGTTGGCCTGCTCGCCACGCGCCTTCTTCTCGGTGTCGCAGCCGGCCTCCTTGTCGCCGTGCTCCTCGCCGCCCTGAGCGGCCGCCTGGGCTTCCCACTGCTGCAGGTGGGCCTCGTCGACCCTTTCTTCGCGCAGAACGCCGGTCACGGTCACGTTGCTGCTGACGCATTCCTGCGCAAATCCGCCAATCTCAGCGCCTTCGACGCGAATAGACTTGCTTTCGTCGCTGCCCATCAGGAAAATCTTGCGGCCGCTGTGCTTACAGATGTGCGTGCAGAAGCCGCTAATCACAACCATCTGACCCACAAGGCTGTCGGCCTCGGCCAGGACATAATCTACGGTCAGCGTGTCGGCGGCGGGAGCGGCCTCGGCCTGGGCTTCGGTCGACTGTGCGGCACGATTGCCACACGATGCCACGGCAAGACATGAAAATGCAATTGTTAACAGTTTAAATGCGTTCATAACTTTCTTTTTTTGTTGATTTTATTAAACTTTTACTCGTTTGTCGATTTCGCGAAACCTTGTTCGGCGGGGAATCTTGGTGACGCAAAAATAACATTAAATTCATCAAATCCAGACATTTTGGGAGAATCTCACCGGCTTTTCGCACGCCGCGAGCCCACCCGACGCCGCAAAGTTAAAAAACACATCCCAATGCGACCCCGCCATGCTTAGATAAACCGCATTCATCATACTTTATCAGAGCAAAAGACATGTCGAGATACAATTTTGATGCGGCCAGATGGCATTCGGTGCGCAGGCGTCCGGCAAGCGACAGACAGTCGTCCGACAGATAGGCCACGCGCGCCTCAAACGCCTCGAGCCGAGAACTTTGCTTCTGCAATCCGGCGGCCGACCAACGGCTGCGGAGGTTGCGGCTGCACTCGCCGTCGACGTCCAGCATCAGCCGCACGAGGCCCAGAGCTGCATCGGCACCCAAATCGAGCGACAGGCGAGCCGACGAATTTTCGATTTCGCGCTCGACCTGCTTATGTTCTTCACGGCCAAACCAATAAGCCACTGCCGGTGCAACTTTCAACTTCAGCCAACCGGTCGGGCGCATCGTTTCGACGGCGGTCAGGGCGGCGCGGGCGTCGGTCGACTCGTAGCCTCGCAACGAGCTTATTTTCGGGTAGTTGCCACCCGACCCGGCGCCGAAAATATTCTCCGTCCCCTTGCGACGCTTCAGTCCGGCCTCCAGATTGACGGCCCTGAAGCAGTCGTCGGCAGAGCTGACCAGCCCGAGCGTCAGGCCGGCGTCGAGGCGATCTACCTTGCAGAGTGTCAAATAGTTGATGGAAGGCAGTATTTTTTCGATAGCAATGCCCTCGACGCGCATCGAGGCCTGCAGGCCGCCGGACTGCGGCTTGAGCCATTCGAGCGACATCTGCCAGCCCGTGCCCTGAAAGTTGGAATTGTACTTGTCGCCAGCAAAGCGCTGATAATCTGAATCCAAGCCCGTCATGTGGAAAATCGACATGGAGCCGGCATCGCTGTAGAAGTCGATGTCGCTCTTCTGCGAATAGAGGCGGACGCCGATCGAAGCCGCAGCCATTCGCCCGCCAAAACGACGGCCGGCAGCGAGCTTCAGAAACATGTCCGAAATCACGTTTCGCGGCCTCGGGTCCGACCGGCTGAACTCCAGCGCAGAACGGTAGCGTATTTCGGCCCCAAGCATCCACTGCTGGCCAACCGTGGTCGAATAAGCACCTGAAAACCTGTAGGTTTCACCACTCAAATCGCCAACAATCGAATCGCCGGCGCAGTAGGGAGCCACCACGCCGTAGTCGGACGTCTCGTTCCAGACGCGGTTGCGGATGCGATAATTGTCATATTCGGCCATGGCCGACACGATGCCGGGTCGGCCCAGATGGCGCAGCGCCGAAGTCCTGACAGCGAACAAGTTGCGCTCGTTCCCCTCTTCGGGCAAAGCCGCCCGGCTCCTCCGCGAAGCCGAGCAGCCTGTGTGCAAATCGGTGAAGTCGACACGGCTATCTGCATGACGCACAACCACATTGCCCCACAGCTCACGCCGCACGTCGGTCAGCACCGAATCGACCTGAGCCTGGGCAAGGCTTGCAACCGCCAACATTGCTATGACAAACCGCTTCTTCATCAGCCGTGCAAATGATTTTTATTCTGCGGCCGACTTGCGGCTGATTTCCGACGCCGTGTAGTTCGGAATGAAGTCTACGGACGAATCGTTGGAATCGGCCAGCACAAACGTGCCATCGGGCTGATAATGATCAACTTTGCGGCGCACGCCCTTGTTGTAATTCTCGGAAGTGGTCGAGTTCTCGCCATAATAGGTGTAGCCCATGTCGAGCGAGGCATCGACCACCGTCCATGCATATGCGTTCACCGGGCTGACGTTCAGGGCATCCACAATCCACTCATTTGGAATGCGATAGTAACTTTTCGACTTCGTTTTCCCTGCGACCACCCAAGAGCAGTCGTAAACATTGTCCTCCAAAAAGTTGCCGGCCGTCACGCCCGAGGGCAGGAAGCCGATGGCGTATGCCCTGTTTCCCTGCTTGTTGAGAATCCAGATGGATTCGGTGCTGCAATAGAGGCGGTTAAGGTTCGGCACGTCGGGGTTGTCGGTGTCCTGATTGGTGGCCGACGTCGATTCGCAATACCATTCAAAGTCGGCGCCGCGCAGGTCGAACGAGCTGGCGTTGGCCTCGGTGTGGTCGATTGCGCTGTCGCAGATGAGCAGCGAGTCGCCGGGGGCCACGGGATAGTCGGTGCCGCTGCCCGGGACGGTCCAGAGGCTCGACACGGTCATGTGGGTCGACATGCAGTCGGGGGCGTAATCGAATTTGAGGGTGGTCATGAACTGCGATTCGGCGATGAAAAGGCCGTCGGCATAGAGCGTGTCGAGCGAATTGTTCAGAATCTTAAAGTACTGTTCGCCACCGATGTAGGCCTTGCTGGTCTCGGGATTGACCGTGCCGGCGCCGAAGATTTCCATAATCACGAAGCCCGAACCGACGTTTGCGCTAAAGAGCTTGAGTTCAAGGTCGTACTTGCCGTTGCGCACCTCCACGTTCTCAGCGTAGCCGCGCACGGAGACCTCATCGCCGGCCGACTTGTTGATTTCGACCACCTTGGCCGTACCGGTGAATTTGACGTTGTAGAGCCCGTCGTTCAGGACGATGGTCGTGTTGGAAAAGTCGGCCGTGACGATGCGGCCGTTGGTTGCGTTGATGAACTCGTAGGTTCCCGACACCAGCTGGTAGGCCTGATTATCGGAAGCTATCGAAGGCATTGAAGGATTGATGCTTACGACGGTCATCGGATCGTCGTCGTCGCTGCACGATGCGAACGAAAGCACGATGGGCAGCGCTGCGAAGATTGCTTTCAGTAAATTCTTGTTCATTTTATTGTTTGATTTTTGTTATTGTTTTTTATTCTGTTTGGTCATTCTGAAGTTCAGTTCCATGCCAAAATAGGGCGAGCTCTGGCGCCTGATCAGCATGCCGTGGAGGCGATAGTCGGGCGCAATCGACAGCATCCGGTTGACGAACAGTGCCATCTCGATGAACGAACCGATTTTCTTGTTGGCTTTCAGGTTGATGTCGGCGCAGAACGGCACGGTCGACTTGTCGAAATACCCGGCGGCGTAGGTCTTGACCAGCAATTGGCGCTCGGCATGATGGAGGTCGGCTTCGGTGTAGTCGTGGCGGGTGCCGCTGCGGTCGATGTAGGCCGTCGGGACGCCGTCGTGGCGGAGGGGCCGGCTCGACGTGAACCACGTGCACTGCATCGAGAGCGAAACGGTGAGGCTGAGAGGTTCCAAGTGCGTGTCGGTCATGAAGTTGGTGCCGAACGACTGGCGCTCGTAGCCGTCCTCCCAATCGTAGATGCCGACGTAGCCGAGCGGCTTGCCGCTGATTATCATCGTGTTGGGCTGCATCACCTGCTCGCCGCTGTTGCTCGTGACGGTCCGGAACCAAGCGCCGCTGACGGTCAGGCGGGTGTGGAGGCTCGGCAGACGCGGCGACGAGTACTGGAATTCAACGCCGTTCTTCTTCACTTTCAGGCCATTGGCCCAGACGCTGTAGAGGTTTATGACCGTATCGAGCCGATAGCTGATGTCGTCGAGTTCGGGCTTGCAGTCGGGCGGCGCGGTGGAGCCGTCGTAGGTCTTGTAATCCAGCAAGTTCCACTGTTTGACGTTCCGGAAGCCGTCGTTCATCCGCTCGGCAAAGCAGGTGACCGACAGTTTGTGCCCCGCGTGTTCGGCGTTGATTCTCAGCTCACTCTTGCGGTTGCACGCCGGCTCAAGTCCGTGATTGGTGCTGTCCCAGACGAACGTTTTCAGGTTGATGCGCCGATATTCGGGATTGTTGTGAAAATAGTTCAGCTGGACGACGTCGACATAATTCATGTCGGGGTAAAGCATGGCGACGGTCGGCATTTTGGAGTGTCGGCCCACGCCGGCATCGACCGAAAGCCTGAGGCGGCCGATGGTCGGCAGCTGCCACCTGACGTTCTTGCGGTCGTCCACATAGACCTTGCCGTGCATTGCGTAGCTGTCGGCGAGGTTGAGCAGCTGCGCCGCCCGCAGGCCGGCCTTGAGCGTCAGCTTGCCGAGCGGCGTTGCGATGCCGGCCGAATATTCGGCGAAGCCCGCCCAGTCGATGCCGGCCGGGATGTCGCTGTAGGCGCGCGGGCGCGTGTAGACGCCCTTGAGCGGCCGGTCGATGTCGTAGACGCGGCCGTCGCCCCAATTCTTGCGCAGGCTTGCCTCGGCGCCCAAGAGCATCTGATGCGTCACCGCGCCCGACTCGGCGCCAAGGCCGACGGTAGCTTTGGCGTTGGCAGTCAGCGGCTTGCCGTCCACGGTCATTTCGGTCAGATAGGTATAGGGCAGATATTCGCCATCGTGCTCGCCGGCCTCGGGGCTGTTGGGGATGGCGGTGGGCGACGTCAGCGTCACCATCTTGGTCTGCTCAATCCGGTCGAACGCCTGCGTGGCCGAGAGGCTGAGCGCCACCGAGCGGCAGAGGGCGCTGCCGGTGGCCGTCCACTTGGCCGTCGACGTGAAGCCCGCTTTCTGGTAGCGGACGCGGTAGGAGTCGGCCGAATTGACGTTGATTTCGGGGTCGTTCTTCTGATTGTCGAACGAGCCGGTATAGTCGGCGCCGATGCCCATGGTCAGTCTGTAAGCGTCCAGAAGTCGCTCCAGATTATAGCGGACCGACAGCGAGGCTCGCTTGTAGTTCTCGAAACTGTTGCGCTGGTCGGGCTTCGAATCGTTGTAGGTGACGTCGAGGTTGAGCACAGCGCCGGGCGTGAGCGTCAGGCCCCATCCGCCCGAAAAGACCTTGCCGTACTCGTCGACCTTGATGCGGGCCTCGGGTCGGCGTGCCGAATGCTTGCGGACGATGCTGATGAGGCCGCTCGTGAGGTTGCCGTACTCGACCGACGGGATGCCGCGCACCACCTCGATGTGGTCGATGTCGTCGGTGGGGATGGTGCGCATGTCGACGCCTCGGTTGGCGTACTGGCGCTCGTCGGTGTCGCCCGGGATGTACTGCAGGTTGGCGTCGGCATCCATCGGCGCGCCGTCGACCACAAACTGCACGCCGAGCGACGACATCACCTCGCTGCCGCCGCCCGCCTCGCGCATCTTGACGAGGCTGGCCTTGTTGCTGACGGGGTCGGTCGACTTGCCGCCGGGCAACAGTTCGAGCAGTTCGCTGAACGACGTGGGCTGCAGGTGGTTCATGGCCGTGCGGTCGATGCGCGATGCGCTCGTGATGCCCTGCACCTCCGAGGCCGTCACCACCACTTCGGCCACCGTGTGCGTCGCCTCGGCCAGCACGACAACGACCGACGTGTCGGCGCGCATCTGCACCGAAAGGGTCTGCGCCTCGTAGCCCATCGAGCTGACGGTCAGCGAGTATTGCCCAGCCGGCATCTGCTCCACGGCAAAACGCCCGCCATCGTCGGCTACGGTGCCGCCGAAGAGCCGTCCGGCGGCTGAGACCTGAATGCCTGCAAAGGGGATGGCCGCTCCGGCTGTGTCGGTCACCCGGCCGCGCAGGGTCAATTCGCCGCGCAACTGGGCGCTGACATCGTGCAGCATCAGCGCCAGCACCACTACCAGACATTGCCTAAGAAACATGCAGTCGTTACAGTTAAAAATCGGATGGCAAAATTACGCTCACCGGCCGCGAGCCGCCATACCGCGTTTGTGGTAATTGAACGCCATAAAGATAGCCCATTTGCGCTACAACGGCCGCATCGGTTCTGCCAAAAAAACGCAATGCCCGGGGGGGTCGGGCGGCGTGAATTTTAACAGTTGAAGTGAGAAAAACCGTAACAAAAGTGGCATTTATCAGTATAAAAGGCAACATCATTAAATTTAAAAACCTATGGGAAAATCAATTAAAGGGACGCAGACCGAGAAGAATCTGCTCATATCGTTTGCCGGCGAATCGCAAGCCCGCAACCGCTATACGTTTTTTGCCAGCGCAGCCAAAAAGGAAGGATTCGAACAGATAGCCGCCATTTTTGAAGAGACCGCCAACCAGGAGAAAGAGCACGCCAAGCGCATGTTCAAATATCTCGAAGGCAGCTCGTTGCAGATCACGGCCTCGTATCCGGCAGGCGTCATCGGCACCACAGAAGAGAACCTGCTGGCAGCGGCCGCCGGCGAAAAGGAGGAGTGGACAATAGACTATCCGGCCTTTGCCAAAACGGCTGATGCCGAGGGATTTCCGGAAATCGCAGCCATGTATCGCATGATTTCGGTTGCCGAAAAAGCTCACGAAGAACGCTACATGGCCTTTGCCAACCTGCTGAAAGACAACCGCATGTTTGCCAAAGACGGCGAGACCTACTGGCAGTGCCGCAACTGCGGCTTCGTCTTCAAGGGCCTTGAGGCTCCGCTCAAATGCCCGGCATGCCTGCATCCGCGCGCATATTTCGAAGTAATGAAGACAAATTATTGATTTTTAACTCAATACACTCCAAGCAAAGGCGTTGTGCCGCACACGTGGCGCAACGCCGTTTTTTTTGTGTGTTTTAATGGTCGGCCAATCAGTGTTCAAAAAAACATTAATGGCCGATTGAAAGCGACACGGCCTGCCGGGAATGGTATTACAATGAATCTATTTCCTCCTCGGGCAGCCCTGTGGCGTTGGCAATGTCCAAGACACTCATGCCCATTGCCTTGAGTCTTTGGGCTATGGCTATGGATTTCTGATGCTCGCCTTCGGCGCGACCTCGCTGTTCGCCTATGGCAATGCCTTCGGCACGTCCTTCGGCTCTCCCCTCGGCACG
>CALYZD010000085.1 GCA_945607565.1 uncultured Bacteroidales bacterium
GGCGGCGCACCACACATGAGCTCACAGCATCGCTGCGAGCGTCAGGAAAAATCTGTTCATCTGATTATGCGTTAAGATGTTGATGAATAAATGACGTGGGGACGTCGCATCAAAACCCGGGTAGTCGTCCGCTGCGAGAAACTACGCCGGCATCCTAACACAAAAACACTCCGCTGAAACTCTGCCATCCGTGCCTCGGCGGCCCCCACGGGAGCCACAGGCGGCGGCACTCGGGCATCGTCACCGGCACTCGGCGGCACACGGCCAGGCCTGCCGCCGGGCACACTGCGGTCGCAATGCACGGCACGCACGGCCTGACGCGCTGCGACATGTCGGGCGATGTCACCAGACAATGGTCGGACTGCCATGCGTGGCAACCGCCCACCGCCGCGCCCTGAGCCTTGCCCGGCTCCGAGTGGCAGCATCCGGCAGCGGCCGACACCTCGACCCCGAACCGGTGGACACGGCCGCCGCAGCACACACGCTCGGTGACGTGCAGCCCAAGCAGCGCCGGCAGCATGGCCAGCGTCAGCAGACATTGCATTGTGTGACGGAGTGTTCTGTTCATTGCGCGGGCAAAGATAGTGTAAAACGCAAAAAGCCGGCGCGCACGGCACCGGCTTCACATGCTTGGGCGGACTGAAGTTCAGAAATATTTGATAGTCTGCTCGGTGCCCGACTGCAAAGAGCGGATGGCCGAGACCAGCGTGTTGGCCAGACGGCTTGCCCCGACGCGGAAGAGGCTGCTGCAGAGCCACTCGGGTCCACAGACGGTGCGCACAATGTTGTAGTAGACGGCGGCGTCCTCGACCGTAGCGATGCCGCCGGCGGGCTTGAAGCCGATCTTGCGGCCCGTGTTGCGGGCATAGGCGGCAATGGCGTGGCACATGACGAAAGCCGCCTCGTGCGACGCCCCCGGAATGCCCTTGCCGGTCGACGTCTTGATGATGTCGGCGCCCGAAGCTATGGCCAGCAGCGACGCGTTCCAGACGTCCTCGGCATCGCGCAGCGCGCCGGTTTCGAGGATGACCTTGAGCCTTGCGTTGCCGGCCGCCGCCTTGACGCGCGCAAGCTCGGTGCCCACAAACTCGTAGTTGCCGTCGAGGAACTCGCCCACGGCCATCACCACATCCACCTCGTCGGCACCGAACTCGACGGCGCGCTGCGTTTCGAGGCACTTGACGTCGGTGAACGTCTGCGACGACGGGAAGCCCGCGCTGACCACGGCACGGCGCACGCCCGGCACGCGCAGCGTCTTCTTGAGCACCGGCGCAAACACCGAGTGCACGCAGATGCCGCCCACGTTGCCCAGGTCGGGATGGTCGGCGGCAAAACGGTTGACGCGCTCCACGAACTCGCACACCGAGGTGGCCGAGTCGGTCGGGTTGAGGGTGGTCAGGTCGATGCAGTTGAAGATGGTCTTCAGCGCGTCGGCGTCGGTCTCGAAGCGACGGGCCTCGCTGCGGATGGCCTGGAGCGCCGGTGCCATGTCGGCAAGTTCGGGCGGCATCGGGTAGAAGTCCGCCATGCTTTCGTTCATTGTCATGATTCTGTATTTTTTTTGATGTTCAACTTCGGATTGCTGATGTGGCGCGTGGCGTCGCGGCTGGTCTTCTTGCGCAGATTGTCCTCGAAGGCCTGCGTCAGGTCCACGCCGGTCTGGTTGGCCAGGCAGATGAGCACCCACAGCACGTCGGCCAGCTCGTCGGCCAGCGAGGCGTCGTCGCCCTCGGGCTTGCGGCTCTGCTCACCGTAGGTGCGGGCTATGACGCGCGCCAGTTCGCCCACCTCTTCGGTCAGGCAGGCCATGTTGGTGAGTTCGGAGAAATAGCGGACGCCGTAGCGTTTTATCCACTGGTCCACAGCTTTTTGTGCTTCGTCGATGGTCATAGGTCGCGCTGTCGGGTGTCTATTATTATGGTCACGGGGCCGTCGTTGACAAGGCTCACCTGCATGTCGGCGCCAAAGACGCCCGTGGGCACCGGCCGGCCTATGGCGGCCGAGAGGCGCGTGGCGAACTCGCGATAGAGCGGCTCGGCCACTTCGCCGCGCGCCGAGCGGATGTAGGAGGGGCGGTTGCCCTTGCGCGTCTGCGCAAAAAGCGTGAACTGGCTGACCACGAGGGCGTCGGCGCCCACATCGAGGAGCGAGCGGTTCATGACGCCGGCCTCGTCGTTGAAGATGCGGAGGTTGGCAATCTTGGACACCAGATAGTCGATGTCGGAGGCGTCTTCGCCCTGCTCCACGGCAAAGAGTATCAGCAGGCCGCCGCCGATGCTGCCCACCGTGGCGCCGTCGACCTCGACCGAGGCGCGCACCACTCGTTGGATTACTGCTCTCATTGTTGGGTTGAAGATTGATGATTGAGTGATGCAAAAATAAGGTTTTCGGATCGAGGTGGTTCGTGGCGGCGGCAAAAGAAACACAGGCCAACGACTTTTTGTTTATTTTAAAACGACCGTAACACTGCCGACGGCTTTATCTTATAAATTTGCGCGATTAACCTAAAACAGACATCAATATGTTAAAACTCAAACGCCTTTTGGCGGCGACCCTGACAGCAGGCACCGCAGCCATGGCCATGGCCGGCGCCCCCGACGGATACTATCAGGCGGCCGAGGGCAAGACCGGCTACGAGCTCAAGACGGCTCTGTGCGGCATCATCAGAAACCACACGCAGCTGAGCTACTCGGCGCTGTGGACGGCCTACCAGACCACCGACACCCGCACCGACGGCACCATCTGGGACATGTATTCGGACGGCGCCAGCTACACCTTCAGCGTGGGCACCGACCAGTGCGGCACCTACGCCCAGGAGGGCGACTGCTACAACCGCGAGCACTCGTTCCCCAAGAGCTGGTTCGGCGGCGACGTGTCGCCCATGCATACCGACCTCTTCCACATCTACCCCACCGACGGCTACGTCAACGGACGGCGCAGCAACTCGCCCTTCGGCGAAGTGTCGACGGCCTCGTGGACATCGCTCAACGGCTCCAAGCTGGGCCCCAACGCGACGGGCAGCTACACGGGCACGGTCTTCGAGCCCATCGACGAATACAAGGGCGACTTCGCGCGCACCTATTTCTACATGGCCACGTGCTACGAAAACGAGATAGCGTCATGGGAAAAGCTCAGCACCGACGGCGACGCAGTGCTCAACGGCACGTCGGGGCAGGCTTTTGAGGATTGGGTGGTCGACATGCTGCTGCGCTGGCACAAGGCCGACCCCGTGAGCGACAAGGAGACCGCCCGCAACGACGCCGTCTACGCGCTCCAGGGCAACCGCAACCCCTTCATCGACCACCCCGAATACGCCGATAGCATCTGGACGGCCACCGGCGACTCGGGCGACAACTCGGGCGACGACGACGACGACACCGACCCGCTCGTGCTCTTCGACGAGGCACTGACAGCCGGCTGGGGCACCTTTGCCACCTACGACGCCGGCGGCAGCCAGAACTGGTACAACGACAGCAAGTACGGCGCCAAGATATCGGGCTACAGCAGCGGCACCAACTATGCCAACGACGACTGGCTGATTTCGCCCACCGTGAGCGTCGACAGCGAGGCCTCGCAGCTGCTGCTCTCGTTCGAGCACGCGCTCAACTACGGCACCAGCGCCGCCATCAGCGTCCTCGCCTCCACATCCTACACCGCCGGCACCGACCCCACCGCCGCCGCATGGGACGACATCACCGCGCTCTGCTCGCTGCCCCAGGGCACCAACTGGACCTACGTCAGCAACACCGACATCGAGCTGAACCAATACATCGGCCGCAGCGTCACCATAGCCTTCCGCTACGTCAGCACCACCGCCGACGCGCCCACATGGGAGGTGCGCAACGTGCAGCTGCGCATCATCAAGTCGGCGGGCATCGACAGCGCCAGTGCCGACAGCCCGCTGCGCATCACGTGGCAGCCCGGCATCGCACAGCTTAGCGTGGGCTCCGACTGCGCCGTGACCGACGTCACCGTCTACACCCTCGGCGGCAAGCCCGCCCTGACGCTCGGCAACGCCACCGGCGCATCGCTCGCCGCACTGCCACAGGGCGTCTACGTGGTGCGCGCCGTCGACGCACGCGGCCGCATAGCCGCCACCAAGATTGTCAGACAATAGGGAGTCACCGGACGGCTCCACACAGCGAGGCCTGCACGGCGGCATACGAGCCGCCCGTGCAGGCCTCAATGTTTTTCTGGTTGTGTGGCGGATGCCCTCAGAGCTCCAGCACCATCGACAGCGGCGCGTCGGCCATGGCGCCCAGCTGGGCTCCGGGCAGTGCGCGGAACATGGGCACCTGCCCCGTGGCGTGCGGCCTGACGCTGATGCCCACGGCGTCGGCCACGAGGAGCGAACGCGGGTTGACCACCGCATAGTGGTCGGCGTGGTCGGTCAGGAGCTGCCAGCCGTCGCGCAGGAGCGAGTCGAGCGCGAACTCGAACTGCAGCTTGTTGTGAATCAGTCCGCCCGACTGCCGGCTGCGCTGCGTCAGAGCATCGGCCAGAGCCATCCGGTGGCCGGCGCAGAAGCTGACGTCGTCCAGGCCTTGAAGCGAGTCGATGCGGGCGTGGGTCAGGTGCATGGCGCGGATGTAGCCCCGATGCTCGTAGGCCGAAGCCAGCTGCGCGTCGGCAGCCACAAGGAGCGTCCCGGCGCACCGGCGTCGCTGCGCGGCCTGATGGGCCCAGTCGAGCAGCGAGCGCATCATGCCCCGCCCGCGCGCTTCGGGCCGCGTCATGACGGCGTAGACGTAGAGCACGTCGAGCGTCCGCCCGCCGGCGCAGAGCCTGAACGGGATGAGCTGGAGCGACGCGTCGAGGCGGCTCCCGGTGTAGATGCAGGGCGAGAGGTCGGGATTGTAGATGCGTCCGAAGTAGTCGACCAGGAAGGCCTCGGAGTCGGCGAAGACCTGCTGCCAGAGGCCGGCGATGTCGGCCGTGCTGCGCGGACGGCCGATGCGGTATAGTGCGTTGTGCATTGCGTGTCAGTGTTTTAGCATCAGCGTGCCGACGGTCAGAAGGTGGTCGGGGCAGTAGCTCATCTTGGCCTGACGCAGGTTGGGCAGCCCCATGTCCTCCTCGCGGTTGATGTAGACCACCTCGGGCGGCAGGCTCTGCGCGGTCAGCTTGTTGATGACGGAATAGGCGCCGGGCACGTCGGGCAGCGCCTTCTCGACGTGCGTCAGAAAGGTGTCGGCCGTCAGCATCTCGCCAAAGGCAAAGGCCAGCATCCGGCCCCGGTGCGTGATGCAGACGCCGCGGAACCCGAGCTCGTCGAAATGGTCAAAGGCCACGGCCACCGAGCAGCTCTCGTCGCTGAGGTCAGCCGTGGGGTGCCCGGCCATGTAGGCGCTGTGCCAGTGGCCGTAGAGGGCGCGGCACTGCGGGATGACGTCGGGCGTGATGGGGTGCTGCTCGAACCCGGCATAGTCGGCGCAGAAGCGGTTGACGTGGTTGCGCTTGGCCTGCAGGTGCCGGCCCTGAAGCGTGGCCAGCGAGCTGCGCAGATAGATGTATTCGGCCGAGTCGCGGCTGGCCTCGTAGTCGAACGTGCCGGGCATCAGCGCCTCGATGCGGTCGCGGATGTCGGGGGTGACTGCGCTGATGCGGAAGAGGTCGCCGCGTTCGGAGGCGTCGGCCATCATCTGTTTCAGGCAGTTGGCCGTGTCGCCGCCCAGCGGTGGCATGTAGCATGGGCGGCCGTCGTCGCACACGAAGCGGATGACGAGCCCGCCGCAGTCGAGGATGCTGAACGAGCTGTGGTATCTGTGCTGCCACGTCAGTATGGTGGCGAACGAGAAGTTGCACGACGGCACGTTGCAGGCGGCGAAGTGCCGGCTCAGCAGTTGCCGTGCGTCGATGGTGATGAAATTATAGTCGAGCATTGTGGTGCCGGGTTAGGGTTCGAAAAGAATGTTGGCGGTTGGCACGCGCCGCCAGTCGAAGTCGGCCACCAGGTCGGCGGGCATCAGCGGGCGCGGCGAGTCGACAAGTCCGGCGCAGTGTGCCAGCCGGCCTATTATCCGCTCGGGTCCGACGCCGGCGCGGCGCAGGTCGGCCAGCGAGGCTCCGCGGTCGCGCTTGGCCAGCCTCTGTCCGTGCTCCGACATCAGCAGCGGCAGGTGGATGAACTGCGGCGCATCGAAGCCGAGCAGGCGGTAGATGGCCAGCTGCATGTGGGTGGATTCGAGCAGGTCGCATCCGCGCACCACCTGATTGACGCCCATCAGCGCATCGTCCACCACCACTGCAAGCTGATAGGCGAACACGCCGTCGGCGCGGCGCAGCACAAAGTCGCCGCAGTCGGTCTGCAGATTGCAGACCTGGGGGCCGTAGTGGCCGTCGTCGAAACGGCTCTCGGCGTCGGGCAGCGCAAGGCGGACCGAGGGCCGGCGCACGGCAGCCAGCCTCTCGCGCTCGGCGGGCGTCAGGTGGCGGCACGTGCCGGCATAGACCGGAGCGTGGTCCGAAGCGTGCGGCGCCTGCGAGGCCTTGAGGTCGGCACGGCTGCAGAAGCACGGATAGGTCAGCCCGGCAGCTTCGAGCCGTTCGAAGAAGCGTCGGTAGATGTCGGTCCGAAGGCTCTGATAATAAGGCCCGTGCTCACCGCCAAGGCTACCACCCTCGTCCCAGTCGAGGCCGAGCCAGTGCAGGTCGTCCTCCAAGGCGTCGGCATATTCGCGCCGGCATCGCTGCATGTCGAGATCCTCGATGCGCAGCAGCCAGCGGCCGCCGTCGTGCCGTGCCGACAGCCACGAGAGCAGCGCGCAGAACACGTTGCCCAGGTGCATCCGCCCGCTTGGCGAGGGAGCAAAACGTCCGACCGCAGTGCGCGGTGCCTGTTCCGAATTCATCACGCTGCCGAGGTTTTGGAATCAGAATCTGCGTTCGAGCGCCACCACCGATTCGACGTGGTGGGTGTGCGGAAACATGTCGACAGGCCGGTGGGCCACGACGCGATAGGCCACGTCGAGCATCTGCAGGTCGCGGGCCTGGGTGGCCGAGTTGCAGCTGACGTAGACGATGCGGCGGGGCGACGCCTTCAGGATGGTGCCGACCACGTCGGCGTGCATTCCGGCGCGCGGCGGGTCCACTATCATCACGTCGGGGCGTCCGTGCTCGGCTATGAAGTCGATGGTGAGCACGTCCTTCATGTCGCCGGCAAAGAACTCGGTGTTGCCGATGCCGTTGATGGCCGAATTGACCTTGGCGTCCTCAATGGCCTCGGGCACATATTCGATGCCCACCACCTTGCGGGCCTGCCGCGCCACAAAGTTGGCGATGGTGCCCGTGCCGGTGTAGAGGTCATAGACGGTCTCGGTGCCGGTGAGGGCGGCAAAGTCGCGCGCCACGCAATAGAGCCGGTAGGCCTGCGCCGAGTTGGTCTGGTAGAACGACTTGGGCCCGATCTTGAAGCGGATGCCCTCCATCTCCTCCATTATGTGGTCCTTGCCATGGTACGTCACGACGTCGAGGTCGCCGATGGTGTCGTTGCCCTTGGGGTTGATGACGTACATCAACGACGTTATCTGCGGAAAAGCCTGATGCAGAGCTTCGAGCATCGCCTCGCGCACCTCCCTGTCGTCGCGGAAGAAGGCGAGCACCACCATCAGGTCGCCCGTCGACGAGAGTCGGATGATGAGCGTGCGCAGAAAGCCCTGCTGGCGGCGCAGGTCGAAATATTCGAGACCATGCGCCTCGGCATAGTCGCGAATCCAGTTGCGGATGGCATTCGACGGCTCGGCCTGCAGATGACACTCGGTGATGTCGACCACCTTGTCGAACAGCCCCGGCACGTGGAAGCCGAGGCCGGGCTTGTTGTAGTGCAGCTCGGCGTCGGCCATCTCGTCGGCCGAGAGCCAGCGCTTGTTCGAAAACGTGAACTCCAGTTTGTTCCGATAATACAGGTTCTGCTCCGACGCCACCATCGGCATCTGCTCCGGCAGTTCGATGTGGCCGATGCGTGTCAGATTGTTCCTGACCTCCGCCGCCTTGAATTCAAGCTGCCTTTCGTAGGGGATATTCTGCCATTTGCATCCGCCGCACTGCCCGAAATGCCTGCACACGGGCTTCACCCTGATGGGCGAATAGGTGTGGAAGGCCACGGCCTCGCCCTCGTAATAGCTGCTGCGTTTGCGCGTCACCTGCACGTCCACCACGTCGCCCGGCACGGCATTGGCCACAAAGACCACCCGGTCGTCGACCCTCGCAATGGCCTTGCCCTCGGCCGCCACGCCTGTCACTTCCACATTGAGCAACATCGGCTTGTTTTTTCTCGATCTTCCCATGCTGTTTCTTTCTGGTGCCGACACTCTCGCGCATCGGCTCTGTGATTTCATTTTCTGTTTTAGCGGTGCAAATATCGTCATTTAGGCAATGCCACGCGCCACCGGCCAACAAAAAAGCGCCGGCTTTGCAACCGACGCTTGTATGATGTGCAATGCACTGTGTTTCAATCTATCGAAACACTGCCTTGACCGTCCGCGACGAACCGTCGTTCCAGATGGCGCGCACCAGATATATGCCGCGCGGCAATCCGTCGGCCACGGCCGAATCCGAGCGCACCGAGCAGACCGTGGCGCCCGTCAGCGAGTAAACCTCGATGGCCACGGCGTTCGATGCCCTGATGCTACCCTTCGGCGTCACCACGAGCGTGTTGACATCGGCCATCGTCTCCTCTATTGCAGTCGACTTGGCCAGACGCACGTGCCAGATGTTGACGCTGGCCTCGCTCAGGAACGTGGCCGCCCCCGAAGCCGTAATCGTGAACTTGGCCGTGGTGGCCGTGCTCACCGACGACGAGCTGAACGTCTCTGAGTGTCCCGAAGCGTCGGACGCCACAATGGAGCGTTCCGAACCGTCGCTGTTGGACGTGAACCAGAACGTCACCACATCGCCTGCCGAAAGGCTTGCGAAGCTGAAGCCCGGACCCTTGCCGCCGGTGTTGTACTTGCCCATTGTCGCACCGCCGTCGGTGCTCGCAGGCGCTGTGGCATCGGTGGTTATGACCGATTTCGCATTGCTGGCCACGATGGTCATGCCGTTATAGTCGTAGTTGCCCGAAGTCGTCTGCAACACAGTGCTTTCAACTCCCCAGCCTGTGGGCAGTGTCTGGAAGTTCCAGTCGGTTGTCTGCTCAGAGTCGTCGTCGCCGGGCAACGAGTCGTAACCCTTTGTCTCGTCGGTCGATGTCGTGGCGATGCAGTTCATCACGTCGGCCACCAGACTGTTGATATAGACTTCGATGTTGGTGTAGGATTCGTCGAGATTGTAGCCGGCGCTGTCGTCGCTGTTGGGGTTCAGGCCATGAGCCGTCTCCCATTCGTCGGGCATGCCGTCGTTGTCGGTGTCAGCGGGCTTGTCGGCGCTCTCGTAGGTGGGGTATCCGCCCACATCCGTCTGACTGTCAATGAGTCCGTTCGTGCTACCGTTCGAGCCCAGATAAGTGTAGACGCCATTGCGCACCTCGCGGGCATAGCGGGCGTCGATGGCATCGCGCACCAGCGAAGCGCCGGCATAGGTCAGGACGTCATCGTAGGCTTCGGCGGCCGTCTGTGTCTCGATGCTGCTCATGCTGCCCTCGGTGAACATGGTCGAGGTGCGCAGAGTCGACTCGTTCATCAGCGTCGTCTCGGCTGTCGTGCCGTCCTGCAAAGTCTGGTAGAACGTCGTCTGAGAGTTTTTGTTGATGTCGAAACCGCTGAAGTCGTGGTTTTCGCCCTTGCCGTGCATGTAGTTGCCGTTCACATAGAAGAGGCCGATTGAGCCGTCGGGGATGTAGCGCGCCTCGGAGCCTTTCTTGTAGGCATAAGGCTCGAAGATGCGGGCCGTGTGCTTGGTGGCCGGGCCGGGCTTGTAGTAGTTGTTCACAAAGTTGTAGCGCCCGCCCTCGCCGGCATAGCCGCTGTTGGAGCCCCAATTGTAGAACACGCAGTTGCGCAGGTCGACCAGCTCGGCCGCCACATTGCCGTCAGTCCTGAACCTCGGGCCGCACATGCGCGGGTTGCGCGAGTCGTGATGCAGAATCAGATTGTGGTGGAACGATGCGCACTTGCCACCCCAGATACCGCCGTAGCCGTGCGTGCCCTTGTTGTGCACCGAGTTGCGCAGGCTCTCGCCCAGGATGCACCACTGCATCGTGAAGTTCTCGTTGTTGTAGAACGACGAACACTCGTCGGTGCTCCACGACATCGAGCAGTGGTCCAGAATGATGTTCTTCTGGTTGCGTCCCCAGATGGCGTCGTTCTCGGTCGCTTTCTCGTCGCCCATTCTGAAGCGGATGAAGCGGATGATGACGTTGTCGGCGCCGACATAGGTCGAATAGTTCTTGAGGCAGATGCCGTCGCCGGGAGCCGTCTGGCCCGCAATGGTCACATCGCCATACTTGATGCTGAGCTGCGACTGCAGTTCGATAGTGCCCGACACGTCGAAGACTATGATACGGGCGCCGCTTGTCGACAGAGCCTGTCGCAACGAACCGGTGCCGCTGTCGTTCAGATTGGTCACGTGGATAACTTTTCCACCTCGACCGCCGGTCACATACCGGCCGCCGCCCCCGGCACCCGGGAACGCGTCAACTTGCTGAGCTGCAATGCAAGGCGCAAGCATAACAAACAATATGAATAATAATGTTCTCATTATTTTTAGTGATTTGATTGACGCAAAATTAATTTGCGTTGCCTAAGGCATGGTGGACAAAACGGTACTATAATTAAAATATCCTCAAAAAACGTCAAAAAGTCACCGCCGGAAATTTGTTCCACAAAGCGATTTTTCAGGAGAAGCGGCATCCTTGCCTGCAGAATGCAAGGA